>NZ_CP014692.1:1265555-1581944 GCF_002005445.1 Acetobacter aceti | reverse complement strand
GAGATTGCAGGTCTGCTGCGGCGACTGACGGAGGAAGATGTGCCCTCCGTCCTGCGTGAACTCGCAGCCTGAACGCAGTTTCTGAAAGTGGCCTCAGGCTGCTTTCAGAATAGTCTTCAAATAGGCTCTGACGACAGTGAGATCATCCACGATCGCCAGCGCCTTTTCATAAATATCATCGGCTGGCTGAAGAAGATCCGGCACAACGATGACCCGTATACCCGCAGCGTGCGCAGCCCGCGCACCGGAATGGGAGTCCTCGAGCGCAAGGCAGTATTTCGGCTCAACGCCGATCTTTTCAGCGGCTTTCAGATAGGGCTCGGGATCAGGTTTGCCAGCGCTGACATCATCCCGTGTGACCGTCGCGTCAAAACGCTTGTCGAGGCCGACAAGTTCCAGATGGTGATCCGTACGATAACGGCTTGAAGACGTGGCGATCGCCCGCGGGATGCGGAAGTCATCCAGAAGATCCAGCAGGGGCAGCACACCGGTTTTCAGAACCAGCCTGCCATTGTCGACATATTCCCTGAGCACTACTTCCTGACGGGCGAAGAAATCCTCCATGGGGAAATCCACGCCATACGCTTCATGCACCAGTTTGCGGCATCCATCCGCAGGCACGCCGATCATGGAACGACAGAAACTCATCGGAATGTCGTAGCCAAGGTCTTTCCCGGCATCGACCAGCGCATCCATAGCCAGCGTCTCACTGTCGAGCAGCAACCCGTCCATATCGAACACCACCCCATGGACAGGGAGGGCAGTTGCACTGCGGAGATGGGCTGGAATGATCTGCTCTGTCATTTTTCTTCCTGTATTTTTTGTCTTGAAGCGAGTGTACAACAGGAGGCCAAAAAATGAAAAATCCAGAAAATTAAAAGATATTCACTAATGCCACGCAATCGGATGTAAAAAACGCTCCTTTCAGGCTCAGAACCCGAAAGAAGCGTCATAAACCAGAACAGCCAGATCTATTTAAAAATGCAGCGCTCCGTCATAAGCCGCCAGTACGGCTTCATGCATCGACTCAGAGATTGTCGGATGCGGGAAGACGGTTTCTTTCAGTTCCGCCTCCGTCAGTTCACCACTACGGGCGATGACATAGCCCTGAATCATCTCCGTCACTTCCGCACCGATCATGTGCGCGCCCAGAAGCTCTCCAGTCTTGGCGTCAAAAACGACTTTGACCAGACCGTCCGGCTCACCCATCGCAATCGCCTTGCCGTTGCCGATGAACGGGAAACGGCCGACACGAACCTGATAACCAGCCGCTTTTGCCTTCGCTTCGGTGTAGCCAACCGAAGCCACCTGCGGACGGCAGTAGGTGCAACCCGGAATCTTCGTCACGTCGATGGGATGCACATGCTTGCCGGCAATCGCTTCCACGCACATGACCGCCTCATGGCTTGCCTTGTGGGCCAGCCACGGCGCACCCGCCACGTCACCAATGGCGAACACACCCGGCTCGCCCGTGCGGCAGAGATCGTCCGTCACGATATGCGTGCGATCCACGACAATCTTCGTGCCTTCCAGACCGATATTCTCGACATTGCCGACAATACCCACTGCTGAAATGACGCGATCGAACGTATAGGTTTCTTTCTTTCCAGCCGCTTCGATCTCGACCGAAACGTCCGTGTCGGACTTCTTCAGCGTGCCGAGCTTCGCGCTGGTCAGCACCTTCATGCCCTGCTTCTCGAACGCCTTGATGGCGAGACCGCTGATTTCCTCATCCTCAACCGGCAGCACGCGATCCGCGACTTCCACCAGCGTCACTTCGGAACCCATGTTGCGATAGAAGGAGGCGAACTCAGTGCCGATCGCACCGGAGCCGATCACCAGCAGGCGCTTCGGCAGTTCATCAGGCACAAGCGCTTCACGGTAAGACCAGACGAATTTGCCGTCGGGCTCCAGTCCCGGCAGCTTACGGGCACGCGCACCGGTCGCCAGAATGACGTTCTTTGCCGTCAGTGTGACCGACTTGCCGTCCTTCAGGGTCACGGCCAGCTTGCGCTTCTTGCCGTCTGTTCCAGCCAGTTTCGCAAAACCGTCGAAGACCGGGACCTTCGCCTTTTTCAGCAGGTGGCCTACGCCGCCCGAAAGCTGTTTCGACACAGCACGCGAACGCCCCACGACCTTCTGGAAATCGAAGC
Organism: Acetobacter aceti; assembly: GCF_002005445.1. Taxonomy (NCBI): domain Bacteria; kingdom Pseudomonadati; phylum Pseudomonadota; class Alphaproteobacteria; order Acetobacterales; family Acetobacteraceae; genus Acetobacter; species Acetobacter aceti. The sequence goes on along the minus strand of NZ_CP014692.1, from coordinate 1,579,791 downwards.
GTGGATTATCCACGGCAAAGCCGAACTGCCCCAGGTCATGCAGAAGATGATTGATTTCCGAAGCCCGCAGCAGCGCCTTGGTCGGGATACAGCCCCAGTTGAGGCAGATACCGCCCAGATGGTTGGCTTCGACAACCGCGACCGAGAGTTTCAGCTGTGCCGCGCGGAGAGCCGCCACATAGCCGCCGGGACCGCCACCCACAACAATCAGATCAAAATCGGTGGTGCTCATATGATATTTCCTGATTGAGCGTCGGACGGGCAGGAACTTCTCCCTGCCCGCCCGACGATACGGCCTGTCAGACGACCAGCGTGAACGGGTTTTCCACCACTTCGCGGAACGAAGACGTCCATTTGGCGGCCAGAGCGCCGTCGATGGCGCGATGATCGACCGAGAGCGTCACGGTCATCACCGTGGCCACACCCAGCGACCCGTCCGGCTTCACGACCGCACGCTTCTCACCGGCAGCAATGGCCAGAATACCAGCCTGCGGCGGGTTGATGATCGCCGAGAACGAACTGACGCCGAACATGCCCATGTTGGAGATCGAGAACGATCCACCCTGGAACTCTTCCGGCTTCAGCTTGCCCGCACGCGCACGGGAGGCGAGATCTTTCATCTCGTTGCTGATCTCACGCAGAGACTTACGGTCAGCCTGACGGATGATCGGCGTGATGAGACCATCCGGGATGGACACGGCCACCGAGATGTCCACGTCATTATACTCGATCAGCGCCTCGTCCGTGTAGGAGACGTTGACGCCCTTCACGCGACGCAGCGTGACGGCAGCGGCCTTGATCAGCAGATCGTTGACCGACAGCTTGAACGCATCCGGTCCCTCGGCGGGTGACGCCGCGTTGAGCTGGCTGCGCAGAGCCATCAGCGCGTCGAGCTTCACATCAACCGAGACGTAGAAGTGCGGAACGGTCGTCTTCGATTCCGTCAGACGGCGGGCGATGACCTTGCGCATGGTGGAATGCGGCGTGCTGGTCGAACCACCCGGCGTATAGGCCGCCACAGGTGCGGACTTCGGTGCCGAAGCACCGCCGCCAGCCTTTGCAGCCTCCACATCCTTCTTGACGATACGACCATTTGGGCCGCTGCCTTTCAGAGTGGACAGATCGATGCCCGCATCCTTGGCAATCCGCTTCGCCAGCGGAGAAGCGAATACGCGACTCCCCTTCTCTACCGACGCCTTCACCTGCGGCGCAGGAGCAGCAGTCTTTGGAGCAGGTGCCTCAGCCTTTGCAGCCTCGGCTTTCTCCGTCTTCGGCGCGGCTGCGGACGGGCCGTCCGGCACAACCTCGCCGTCCTCGACCAGAATGGCGATGGGCGTGTTCACCGCCACACCCTCCGTTCCTTCCGGAACAAGAATCTTGCCGAGAATACCCTCGTCCACGGCTTCGACTTCCATCGTCGCCTTGTCCGTCTCGATCTCGGCGATCACTTCGCCAGAAGAGACCGTGTCACCCTCTTTCTTGTTCCACTTCGCCAGCTTGCCTTCCGTCATGGTCGGCGAGAGAGCGGGCATCAGGATATCAATAGCCATGATGTCTTTCCCTCAGACGATTTTGGAAACGGCGTCCACAACCCATTCAGGCTGCGGCAGGGCGAGCTTCTCAAGGTTGGCGGCAAACGGCATCGGCACATCGAGGCCAGCCACGCGCACCGGCGGCGCATCGAGCCAGTCGAAGGCATGCTCGATGACCTGCATGGCGACTTCCGCGCCAATACCGGCATATGGCCAGCCTTCCTCAACCGTGACCAGACGGCTCGTCTTCTTCACGCTCTCGACGATGGTCGCCGTATCAAGCGGACGAAGCGTGCGCAGGTTGATGACCTCTGCATCGATGCCCTTCTCGGCCAGCAGTTCGGCCGCGGCGAGGGCAGTGCCAACACTGATCGAGAACGCCACGATGGTTACGTCCTTGCCCGGACGCTCGATTTTCGCCTTGCCGATCGGCAGGATGAAGTCCTCATCCACCGGGCACGGGAACTTGTGTCCGTAGAGAATCTCGTTCTCAAGCACGATCACCGGGTTCGGATCGCGGATGGCCGCACGCAGCAGGCCCTTCGCGTCGGCTGACGACCATGGGGCCACAACTTTCAGACCCGGGACATGGGCGTACCAGCTTGCAAAGCACTGCGAATGCTGTGCGCCGACACGGGCCGCAGCACCGTTCGGACCCCGGAACACGATCGGACAGGAAATCTGACCACCAGACATATAGTGCGTCTTGGCGGCGGAGTTGATGATTTGGTCGATCGCCTGCAACGAGAAGTTCATGGTCATGAACTCGACAATCGGCTTCAGGCCGGTCATCGCCGCACCCGTGGCCATGCCCGTGAAGCCATGTTCGGTGATCGGCGTGTCGATCACGCGCTTCTCGCCGAACTCGTCCAGCAGACCCTGCGAAACCTTGTAGGCGCCCTGATACTGGGCGACTTCCTCACCGAGCAGGAAGACGTCCTCGTCACGGCGCATTTCCGCAGCCATGGCGTCACGAAGCGCCTCACGCACGGTGATCTCGCTCGTCTCGCCCCAGTCCTTTTCAGGCTCGCCTGTCGCCGTGGCGACAGGAGCGGCGACAGCCACGGGAGCAGCCGCTTTCGGAGCTTCTTCCGCCGCAGGTTGAGCGGAGCCGCCGCCCGCCGCCGGCGCGTCCGGCACAGCCTCGCCATCCTCGACCAGAATGGCGATGGGCGTGTTGACGCTCACCCCTTCGGTGCCTGCCGGCACAAGGATCTTGCCGAGAATACCTTCGTCCACAGCTTCGACTTCCATCGTCGCCTTGTCCGTCTCGATTTCAGCGATCACTTCACCAGAAGAGACCGTGTCGCCTTCTTTCTTGTTCCACTTGGCCAGCTTGCCTTCGGTCATCGTCGGCGACAGCGCTGGCATCAGGATATCAGTAGCCATCCGTTTTATTCTCCCACCAGCACGTCGGTAAACAGTTCCGAAGGATCAGGCTCCGGGCTCGTCTTGGCGAACTCGGTCGCATCCGCGACGATTTCCTTCACCTTGTTTTCCATTTCCTTGAAGTCGGCGTCGTCCACGCCTGCCGATTTGAGCAGGTTGCGGACATGATCGATCGGGTCATGATTCTGGCGGATTTCATCCACTTCCGCGCGCTGGCGATATTTAGCCGGATCGGACATCGAATGGCCACGATAGCGGTAAGTGGACATTTCCAGCAGGTAAGGCCCCTTGCCCGCACGGCAATGCGCAATGGCTTCCTTCGCAGCAGCGTTCACCGCTTCCACGTCCATACCGTCAACCTGCTTGCCCGGAATACCCCACGGCTCGCCGTTCTTCCACAGTCCCTTGGACGCCGAGGCGCGCTCGACGCTGGTGCCCATGCCGTAGCGGTTGTTTTCGATGACAAACACGCAGGGCAGCTTGTGCAGCGCCGCGAGATTGAAACTCTCGAAAACCTGCCCCTGATTGGAAGCGCCTTCACCGAAATAGGTGATGGAAACCTCGTCCGTGCCACGGTACTTGTTGGCGAAGGCCAGACCGATGCCAAGTGACACCTGAGCGCCGACGATGCCGTGGCCGCCATAGAAGTTCTTCTCACGCGAGAACATGTGCATGGAACCGCCCTTGCCGTGCGAAAGACCGGTCGCACGCCCTGTCAGTTCCGCCATCACACCGCGCGGGTCCAGACCCGCAGCGAGCATCTGGCCGTGGTCACGATAGGAGGTGATGACCTTGTCACCCTCCTTCTGGGCCATATGAAGACCGACGACCACGGCTTCCTGACCGATATAAAGGTGGCAGAAGCCGCCGATCAGGCCCATGCCGTAAAGTTGACCGGCTTTTTCCTCAAAACGACGGATCAGCAGCATGTCGTAGTAAGCCTGCTTGAGCTGGTCCGTTGTCAGTCCGGGATGATTCCGGCCGGCCGTCGCGTCGGCGGAGCCTGATTGCCCCATAGTATTCTGTTCGGTCATGGAGTTACCTTTGCTTCATCGATTTCAGGATCTGGCGCATAACAACAGCCACTGAATAAAAATATATCTTTTAATTTCATATATTTAAAACAGAAAAACCCAAGCAGGGAGCCGATCTCAAAAATGGCTTCATCTCATATCGATCAATCATGATCCTGCTTCATCCCAGCCATGGAAAGGACTCTGTTGTGAGTTCCATTTGCTTCCCACTCCCAACGTCTCATCCTTCGCTCGGGTTTTTATGACAAGTGTGACAGGCGCACTATCACGCGCCGAATTGGTAACTCGGGCAACACATTCTGCAAAGCATCGGAAAGGTGTAAAATTGAAGTAACGCCCCTGTAAAAATGTGTACAATGTGAACATGAGCATCGGTCATAAAAAACTTTTCGCCGGAAGCAGAATCCGCAAAATCCGGCGTCAATTCGGTCATACGCAACGTGAGATGGCGCGCCTGCTTGATATATCGTCCAGCTACCTCAACCAGATCGAAAACGATCTGAGACCGATTCCGGCCCAATTACTGCTAACTATTTGCAGAACTTTCGCCGTCGACGCCTCCTGGTTTGGAGACAATGAGGAAATCCGCACCATCCAGATGCTGCGTGAGGTGTTTGCCGACCCCATGTTCAAGTCCGACCTTCAGGTGGATGAGTTCAGAAAGGCCGCTCAGGAACTCCCCGGACTGGCCCGCCATTTTATAGATCTGTACCGCTCCTACCGAACCCTTACGGAACGGCGCGTCCAGTTTTCCTCCGATACATCCAGCCAGGATCTTCCTCATATCCCGGACACACTGGGATCACCTCACTATGAAGCCGCCGGAGAATGGGTGCAGGGCCAGAAAAACTATTTCCACGATATCGATACAGCAGCGGAAGACCTGTATGAAGCAGAGCATTTAGACAGCGCCCCACTCTCCATCGCGCTTGAGCGCTACCTGCTCGATCGTCATGATATCAATGTGATCACCAATCCTGATTTCGCGTTGCAGGATACGCTGTGGCGCTTTGATCGTCGGGAGAAAACACTTCATCTGTCAGAGGACATGGCGGAGGAAAGCCGCTCCTTCTGTCTTGCCAGACTGATTGGAAACACCGAGTTCAGCCGCATCATCGATAAGACCATCCGCCGCTCGGGCCTGCCTGCCGGCGATGCGCAGGCGCTCGTCCGCGTCAGTATAAGCAATTATTTTGCGGGCGCGCTGATCCTGCCCTACGGACGGTTCCGACAGGCCGCCCGAGAGACGAAGCACGATCTGGATCTGCTGCAGAGGCGTTTCAAAGTGAGTTTCGAACAGGTCTGCCACCGCCTCTCAACCCTTCAGAGGCCCGGCGCGGAAGGCATCCCGTTTTACTTCATCAAGACCGATGTGGCGGGCAACATCCTGAAAAGTTACAGCGCCACACGCTTCAGTCGCGCCCGCTTCGGCGGCTTATGCGCCCTTTGGAACGTGTTCGAAAGCTTTGCCGTCCCCGGACGACTGGCGACACAGCTCTCACAGGATACCGACGGCAGCGTGTTCATCAGCGTTGCCAGAACGGTTGGGCGTCCCCCCACATCCTTTTTTGAGCGAACACGCCGGGTGGCCATTGTGCTTGGCTGTTCCGTTACCCATGCGTCTGAGATTATCTATTCGACCGCCCTGAATATCGATGACGACAGAAATTTCGTCCCGATTGGTCCCGGATGTCGGGCATGCAGCCGCATTGACTGCCGCCACAGGGCCGTCCCCGCCAGCGGCTTCCGGCTTGATCCGAGCAGTGATGAGAGAGGCGCTGTGCCTTATAGGGTGCTTCTCTGACATAGGATCAGGAGTGAAAAACCACCTGAAAACGTCGGGTCAACTTATAATGGCGCCCGATCGTCAGAATGTCTGAAAAGCCTTCTTCGATAAGAATGACAAACAAGTTCAATACCATGATAAGCTTAAATTACATTCTGAGATATTTTCTAGACAAATACACACTGCCACAGATACAAATAAAAAATGATGCGTTCTATCTTTTTTTAAGAGACACACACATGCCTTTCACCACAAAAAATTTTCAAAATACAAACAGAGAAAATGGTCCCTTACCTTTAAGCCGTTTTCGCATTGCACGATTTAAATACATTATATCGTTAATCAATAAATCTATTGCTGATAAAAATAAATGTGACATAATTGATCTTGGAGGCACACCAGAATACTGGAAAAACCTTGAATATCTTATAAAAGGAAAAGAAATTAACGTTACTGTTGTAAATTTAAAAAAATTCACATCAGAAACCACATGGATTTCCTGCATTCAGAAAGATGCTACTGATCTGAAAGAGTTCCCTGATAATTCATTTGATTTGGTTCATTCAAATAGCACAATAGAACATCTCCGTTCCTGGAAAAAAATGGAAGAATTTGCACGTGAGGCACGTCGTCTTGCGCCGGCATACTATATTCAAACTCCAAATTTCTGGTTCCCATACGAGTTCCACACAAAAATGATTGGCTTTCATTGGTTACCAAAATTGTTGCGTGTAAAAATATTGATGAAGCGCGCAACCGGGTATTATCCACGCGCCAATACCGTTGAAGAAGCAATGCATATAATAGAAGATGCCCATAGCCTGACTCACAAGGAAATGAGCTGTCTTTTCCCGGATTCCAAAATAATTGGGGAACGCTTTTGTGGATTAAACAAAAGCTGGATCTCGATACGGTCAGATAATAAGTAAAATTCAAGAATTGTATAAAACAAAAACGGGCCTCCCCTTCTACAGGGATAACCCGCTCCAGTCCTGAACCAGTCTCTTTCCGTCAGGGAACCGGCTTCAGCAAAGCCTTCAACGCCTCACCCGGATCAGGATTGCGAAGAAGCGATTCTCCCACAAGGAAACCACTGGCTCCCACTGCTGACAGACGCTTCACATCCTCTGCCGTCTTGATACCACTTTCCGACACAATGATCTTGTCCGGCGGCACAAGAGGCGCAAGCTGGATGGTCATGTCGAGGTCGGTCGTCAGCGTCTTGAGGTTGCGGTTGTTGATCCCGATCAGTGATGTGTCGAGCGCGAGCGCCCGATTCAGTTCCTCTTCCGAATGAACTTCCACCAGCACATCCATATCAAGACCCTTGGCATGATCGACCAGCGCCGCGGCTTCCTCATCCGTCAGGATCGCCATGATCAGGAGAATGCAGTCCGCGCCGATCACACGGCTTTCGTAGACCTGCCACGGATCAATGATAAAATCCTTCCGAAGCACAGGAAGACTACAGGCAGCGCGCGCCGTCACAAGGTCATCATTGCTGCCATGAAAGCACGAGCTCTCAGTCAGAACAGACAGACAGGCCGCCCCCGCCGCTTCATAGGATTTCGCGATTCCTGCCGGGTCATACACATCACGCAGCAGGCCCGCCGACGGAGAGGCTTTCTTGATTTCGGCAATAAAACCGGGAGCCAACTCAGCCGTCTTGTCCTTGAGCGCCCGCCCGAAACCCCGCGAGGAAAATTGAGTCTCAAGCGCCTTCGCCGTGATGTCTTTCAGACTCAGCAGCGTTGAACGGTGAGCGACTTCAACTTTTGTGCGCGCTAAAATCCGGGCAAGAACATCCGAAGGTTCGGAGCATGCCTCAGCACTGGCCGTCACTGGCGCCTGATCCGATGTCTCGTTCATCATGTCTCCGTACTCGTCAATGAATTGGATGACCTTGCCGCTGACTGATTGCGCTCATGCGGTCATCAGAGCCATTTCACACGCCGGTTACTTGGCGCGCCCGATGCAGCACATTAGCCCAGTTATGGGATACCACATCCCTATAAAGTGATCCTGCGGTTTTATCCAGTAACCCCGCGAGCCGCTTCCAGCGCGCCCAGAGCCGCACCGCTGTCAATCGAGTACGCCGCGTGTGCGACAAGCTCCCGCAGAACGTCCTGCTTTACCTGCCCGGCATCATTCAGAATCTGACCTCTGCCCGCAATATGCAGGCCACAGGCCGCGTTGAAAAGCACCGTATCACGATATGGGCCATGAGACCCGCGAAGCAAGGCCTCCAGCGCGCGGGCGTTCTCTTCCGGCCCACCCCCGGCAATCGCGGAGACAGGTGCCTCGACCAGCCCTGCCATGCCCGGCTCCAGCGTGAAACGATGCCGCACGCCATCCTGCAGGGCTTCCACATGCGTCGGACCCGCCAGCGTGATCTCGTCGATCCAGCGCAACGCAGAGCCCGTGACTTCACCACAGACAGCCCACACCCGTATCGAACCCAGCTTTTCCAGCGTATCGACAATCGGAACAAGCCAGGCCTCATCGGACACACCGACCAGTTGCCGGGTCACACAGGCAGGATTGGCCAGCGGCCCCACGAAATTGAACAGGGTCCTGACACCAAGAGCCCGCCTCACGCCGGCTGCATGACGCATGGCGGGATGATGGTGCGGAGCCGCCATGAACGCCAGATTTCTCTCGCGCAGATCAGCGCCCAGGGTGGCGATATCATCCTTCAGGGGTACACCGAGCGCTGTGAGCACATCGGAAGCCCCCGCTTTCGACGACAGCGCCCGATTGCCGTGCTTGGCCACCGGAACGCCCAGTCCCGCCAGCACGAACGCAACGGACGTGGAGACGTTGAGCGTCCCATGGCCGTCACCACCTGTGCCGCAGACATCAATGGCGTCCGGTGGAGGCGCGTGCAGGGCTTGCATGCGGGAGCGTACGGCCTTCACGGCGCCGAGCAGTTCAGCCGGCGTCTCGCCCCGCACCCGCATGCCCATCAGCAGACCAGCAATCTGCGCCTCGTCAGCAACACCATCCATGACGAGACCGAAAGCTTCTTCAGCTTCCCGTTCGGACAGAGGTTCTCTCGTGGATATCTGACGCAGGATCGCCCTGAAGCGTTCCCGGAAGCGTTCTGGTCCCACAGTCAAAGCCTCTTTTTCAGCAGCAGACGGCAGGCTTTCCAGCCTTTCCTCTCTGCCTGACGCAGCTTCCTGCCTTTCAGCTTCAGCCGAAGTCGTGGAAGACCGGTTCATATCCGACATCCTGTACTCATCGGAACAATTCTACGCCGCCCGTCGCGTGTCATTCCACGCGCGCGCCATGTGCAGGAAATTCCGCAGCATGTCGTGGCCACCCTCCGACGCAATGCTTTCCGGATGGAACTGCACGCCATGCACGGGATACTGGCGATGACGCAGCCCCATGATGATGCCGTCGTCCGTCCACGCCGTCCGTTCCAGAACCTCTGGCAGTGTGGACGCTTCCACAATCAGACTGTGATAGCGCGTAACGCTGACCGGGTTCGGCAGTCCCGCGAACACGTCCGTATTCTCGTGATAGACCGGCCACACCTTGCCATGCACAGGCTCCGGCGCACGGATCACCTTGCCGCCAAAAACCTGACCGATGGCCTGATGCCCGAGGCAGACACCCAGAATGGGAGTTGTCGGCGCAAGCGCACGGATCACGTCGCAGCAGATGCCCGCCTCGTTCGGCGTGCACGGACCGGGTGAAAGCACGATGGCTTCCGGCTTGCGGGCAGCCACCTCTTCAACGCTCAGCGCATCGTTACGGTGGACCTCACACTCCTCCCCCAGCTCGCCAAAATAATGGACGAGGTTGAAGGTGAAGCTGTCATAATTGTCGATCAGCAGGATCATGGCGTCATGATGACGTTCCAGGCCGTTCCGGTCAACGGAACAGCACAACGTCACCCCTCCTTCCGTTCCAGCACGGCAGCAAAGAACCCATCGGTTCCATTCCGCCCCGGCGTCAGTGAAAGCATGGACGAACCAGCCAGAGAAGCTGGCACTTCCGGCGCGTCCGGCACAACCGAGACAAAGTCCGGATGACGACCGAGGAACGCCGTGATCTGGTCGCGGTTCTCGGCGTTCAGGATCGAACAGGTCGCATAGACCAACCTTCCACCGGGCTGCACAAGCGCTGCCGAACGATCCAGAATCTCCGCCTGCTTGACGGTCAGTTCCTTCAGATCGTTCTCTTCCAGCCTGACCCGAGCATCCGGGTTACGTCGCCATGTCCCGGTGCCCGTGCAGGGCGCGTCCACCAGCACGCGATCGAACGACTTCGCCCGGCGCTTGGCCCATTTGTCGCCCGGCACCAGCAGATGACGCTCGGCGTTATGGATGCCAGCCCGACGCAGACGCTTCACCGCTCCTTCAAGGCGCGGCACCGACACATCGCAGGCCACGATATGCCCGCGATTCTGCATCATCATCGCAATGGCGAGCGTCTTGCCGCCTGCTCCCGCGCAGTAATCCAGAATCCGCATTTCGGGCCGCGCTCCCAGCATGGCGACAACCAGCTGGCTGCCCTCATCCTGAATCTCGACCAGCCCTTCCTTGAACGCCGCACTTGCCGTTATCGGCTGACGACCGGAGAGACGCAGCCCCCACGGAGACAACTCGGTCAATTCGGCCCGGAAACCATCGCGCAAAAGGGCTTTCCGGGCTGCCTCCCGATCGCCACGCAGCGTATTCACACGCAGGTCGAGCGTCGCTTCTCCGGCCATGGCGGCCAGTTCGGTTTCCAGCGTCTCGCCGAACGTCGCTTCCAGATGCGGCAGGAGCCAGTCCGGCACTTCCAGACGCACGGCCCGCGGCATGCTGGTCGCGTCCGGTCTGTTCGTGGCGAGCGTCTCCAGATAACGACGCTCATCACGCGCGAGCGCGCCGGGAGCAAACTTTCCCTCGACAAAAGACTGGGCGATGTCGCCGAAACTTTCACCCGCCAGAAACTGCCTGACAGCAACACGCAGACGCGGCGTGGCTTCACCGCCAACCTGTGTGATCAACCATTCAGCCTGACGCCACTGACGCAGCACATCCCAGACAATGGCGGAAATCGCGCGACGGTCACCGCCGCCGATAAAGCGTCTCTCACGGAAAAAACTGTTGGCTGTCGCATCAGCAGGACGGCGCGGCGCGGCATCCATTGCGGTCAGAAGGTCGATCGCGGCCGCAAGCCGGGCGGAAGGCGTCATCGGGTATCCTGCGTCCTGATACGAAGTCTGGAAATTGTGGAGTCAAAAAAGTGGAGAGACCGCAGCCTCTCCACCGCAAAACGTCGCCTTAGTCGCGGCGATAGTTCGGGGCTTCACGGGTGATGGACACGTCGTGAACGTGGCTCTCGCGCAGGCCGGCGTTGGTGATGCGACGGAAGCGCGTTCTGGTCTGGAGCGCCTGAATATTGGCGGAGCCGGTATAGCCCATGCCCGCTTTCAGACCGCCAACCAACTGATGCACAACAGCGCCCATCGCACCCTTGTAGGGCACGCGCCCTTCGATCCCCTCCGGCACCATCTTCTGCGTATCCTTCACTTCCTGCTGGAAGTAGCGATCCGCGGAACCGCGCGCCATCGCGCCAAGGCTACCCATGCCGCGATAGGATTTGTAGGAACGACCATCATACAGGAAGACCTCGCCCGGCGCTTCTTCCGTGCCGGCCAGCAGCGAGCCGACCATCACGACATCGCCACCAGCGGCAAGCGCCTTCACCAGATCACCCGATGTGCGCACACCGCCGTCCGCAATGGCCGGAACGTTCTGCTCGTGACACGCGGCCGCCGTTTCCAGAATGGCGGAGAACTGCGGCACACCGACGCCAGCAACGACACGGGTCGTGCAGATCGATCCCGGCCCGATGCCGACCTTCACACCGTCCGCGCCAACGTCGATCAGGGCGCGGGCCGCTTCCGGTGTCGCCACGTTGCCGGCAATGATCTGCACTTCGCTGTTCGCTGCCTTGACGCGCTCGACAGCCCGCAGCACGCCCGAGGAATGACCATGCGCCGTGTCGATCACCACCACGTCCACGCCAGCCTCAATGAGCAATTGGGCGCGCCTGAACCCGTCATCACCCACACCTGTCGCGGCGGCGCAACGCAGGCGGCCCAGACCGTCCTTGATGGCCAGCGGATGCGCCACGGCCTTGTCCATGTCCTTGACGGTGATGATGCCGACGCAACGGTTGGCGTCATCAACGACCAGCAGCTTCTCGATACGATTCGTGTGCAGCAACTGCCGCGCGACGTTGGCGTCAGCCCCATGACGGACGGTGACAAGATTGTCGCGCGTCATCAGTTCGCTGACTTTCTTGCTCGGGTCTGTCGCAAAACGGACGTCACGGTTGGTGAGGATGCCGATCAGTTCCTGCGTGCCGGGCTGCACCACCGGAAGACCGCTGATGCCGTGATGGCTCATGATCGCACGGACCTCGGCCAGCGTCTGGTCCGGTCCGACAGTCACCGGGTTCACGACCATGCCGGATTCGAAGCGCTTCACGCGACGGACCTGCTCGGCCTGCTCCTCGGCTTCCAGATTCTTGTGAATGACGCCCATGCCGCCGTGCTGCGCCATGGCGATCGCCATCGCATATTCGGTGACGGTGTCCATCGCTGCGGAAACAAGCGGGATATTGAGGTCGATGGTGCGGGTCAGCCGGGTGCGGGTGTCAGCGTGCGCAGGCAGCACGTCGGACGCCGCAGGCACCATAAGCACGTCATCGAATGCGAGGGCGTCTGTAATACGATCGTAAAGTGAAATGGCCATGGCGCGCGGGACCCCTCTCTGTGTTGCGGGCATCCCGGATTCATGCGCAGGACAGAATAGGCGTCCGGCTTCCCCGACCAAACCAGCTTCTTCAGACCTCTGATACCGGGAATCGGCACCACAACGCTTTATCCGCGCTGTTGGTCAGTTTGAAGGGGCGGTCGTGACACTCTGCCGCGGGTTCCCCACCGTTGGCGGCTCCTCATAAGCACTCTGCCGGACGCTGACAAGAACAACCAGAGCAATGATGTCACGTGAGTGTGATTTCCCTCGTGGAATTTTGCAGAATTTCACCTGTCTTTTTCGAAAGATTCGCAAGATTTGCAGGTCAGTCTGTGCCAACCTGAAATGGCGGTGCGGCCTTTCATTCCAGACTGGATTCATCGCCCATAAAAACAAGAACAGAAGAATCCCGGCATCGGGAGGAGACACAGGCGTGACAAAGCTTCTTCACAACCGAGGCCATCGGAACGAACCTACCCTTTCTCCTGACCGCCCGGACGCCATCATGGCTGTTGTGCTTGACAGCGCGCTCGATCCCGCCACCGATGCCCATCCCGAGCGCCGCAAGGACCGGGAGCAGGCCATCCTTGATCTCTGTCAGACCGCCCATTTCCGTCCGGAAGGGCTGACAGGCCCCTTCATCCTGCATATCGCCGTTCAGGGTCTGTCGGGACTGGTTTTCGACGTCCGGAATGAAGAAGACGTGCCGCTCTACGCGCATGTCATCTCCCTTTCGCCCTTCCGTCGCCTCATCAAGGATTACGCTCTGATGATCGACAGTTTCGAAGCCGCGATGGAAGAAGGAAACCGCACCAAAGTGCAGGCTATCGACATGGGACGACGGGGTGTTCATGATGAGGCGTCGGACCTGCTGATCGAACGGCTTACCGGCAAGATCGCCATGGACCTGCCGACAGCGCGACGTCTTTTTACCCTGATGTGCCTCCTGAGTCAGCGAGGCTGAACCTTCTTTCCCTAACCGGAGCCCCATGACCGCGAACGATCTTCTCGCAGAATCAAGAAATATCTGGTTTCCGGTCGTGCTTCGTCTCGACAATACGACAAAGGCGCTTGTCATTGGAGGTGGTGAGGTCGCCGCAAACAAGGTGTCTCTCCTGCTGGCGACAGACACGCGGATCATTGTGATTTCTCCGACCCTGTGCGACGAGCTTCAAAGAGCACTGCACGCCGGGCGCGTGGAACACATCGCCACAGAGGCCACCCGCGCGGTGCTGGAAACACACCTGCCGGGCGCAAGACTGGTTTACGCGGCGACAAACGACAAAGCCGTCAATCATCTGACCGCGGAACTCGCACAGGCCCTGAATATTCCCGTCTGCGCCGTGGACGACCCCGATCCGTCCTCCTTCATCACCCCCGCCATCGTGCGACGTGGCCCGGTCATGGTGGCGATTTCCACCTCCGGCGCAGCCCCGGTGCTCGCGCGGCGCATCCGCGAACGCATCGAAGCCATGCTTCCCGCAGGCATCAGCCGCCTCTCCCGCTTCATGCAGAACGCCCGCAGGAAGATGGCCCAGATCCACCCCTCACCGGAAACACGCCGCCGGGTCTGGGAGAATTTCCTGGATGGCAGGGGCATGGAACAGGCTCTGGCAGGGGATGAAAGCGGCGCTTCCACAACCCTTGATCGTCTCGCATCGGATGAAAAAGGGGGGGGTGAAGTCTGGCTGGTCGGCGCAGGCCCCGGTGACGCCGATCTTCTGACGCTGAAAGCCCTGCGGCTGATGCAGAACGCCGACAGCGTGTTGTACGACCATCTCTTGCCGCCGGACATTCTGGACCGGGTCCGTCGCGATGCGGAACGGATTTTCGTCGGTAAGCAGAAAGCCAACCACGCACTGCCGCAACCTTCCATCAACGACGAACTCATCCGCCGCGCAAAGGCAGGCGAGCGCGTGCTGCGTCTGAAGGGCGGCGACCCTTTCATCTTCGGGCGTGGTGGCGAGGAGATCGAGGCGCTCATGGAGGCGGGCGTGCCATTCCGTGTCGTGCCGGGCATTTCCGCCGCCAACGGGTGCGCCGCCTCATCCGGAATACCGCTCACACATCGGGACTGCGCGCAGTCGTGCCTGTTCCTGACCGGACATGCCCGTGCGGACGGCACACTCGATCTGCCGTGGCACACCATCGCGCTGCGTGGCCAGACAGTCGTGATCTATATGGGACTCGGCGGCATCGCTTCTTTGTGTGAGCAGTTGATGACGCACGGTCTGCCCCCTACATGGCCAGCCGCCGTCATTGAAAAAGGCACGCAACCCGATCAGCGCGTGATTACCGCCGATCTGACATCCCTGCCCCGCCTTACGATCGAACAGGATTTCCGCAGTCCGGCACTGATCATTGTCGGTGAGGTGGTGAAACACCGTGTGGCGTGATCCAAAGCTTGGATTGGGATCATATTGGAAACTTATAAAGATTTATTCTCATGAACAAGAAAAGACCATGATGATTGTCCTACGGACACCTCTTCGCCTGTAACTGGATCTCTGGTTCTTTCAGGGAAAGATTCTGCAATATTTTTTATCGCAGCAGGCCAAGGATCACCTGGAGTCAAATAAGGAGCAGAATCCGTCAAATGGTGTTCTCTTGTCGTTAAATGATGTATTTCGTGCCAAACAATATTAATAAGAGCACCATACGAAAACACATCATCTGATATAAAAAGTCTTCCTCCATAAGGATTTACCCACAGTTTACGCTTAGGCCTATTTAGCGGAGCAGATTCTAAACGACATTTTTCATAATCATTGATTGCTCGATTTTTATCGGGACTCTGTCTTTTTAAAATATACTCACAGTCAGGAGCCTCCCAAACACTCGCTCCGTTAGTTGCATTTCCTAAAAATGGAGGAGAGAACGGCGCGTAAAATCTATTAATATCATCAAATATCTTCAATCTAGGATCAATATTTTTTCTAAAATACTACAAGCTACACGCAATTCGGAAGATTTTCTTTTTACAGAAAACCCCAAATCAATAGCCTGCACAATTCGAACTTTCAGGTTTGAGTCGGAAGTCGCTGACAAATCAAATACACAGCCACCATATCACTAACATAAACATTTTCATTTTATTTTCTCAATGATTTCAAATCAAGACCAAGATGGCTCATTGCACCAAATCCTCAATCGCCGAATCACAAGAAGAATTGTATTCTTTTTTGTGCAATATTTTTTCAAATAGTCACCTGCATCTTTCTTTTCTTTTTTCCTGCAAAATCTGTATTCATCAGGCATATAAGCAGTCACAACTCGAGCCTCGGGAGACTTTCCTGCAAAATCACGCTCGGAACCCGTATTTGTACTTTTATCAAAATTATCTCTAGAGGGTGTTATGTACTTTCGCGCGTGATTGTTTCAGTAATGCTGAATGAAGCAAGCTCGCAAGCCGTATCCCTCTGACGTGTCAGACGAAGAATGGTCGTTGGTTGTTCCGTATCTGGTTCTGATGCGAGAGGACGCGGAACAGCGGCGGCATGATCTGCGCGAACTGTTCAACGGGTTGCGCTACGTGATCCGCTACGGGATCGCCTGGCGCGCCATGCCGAACGATCTGCCGCCCTGGTCGGCGGTCTATCAGCAATCCCGTCGCTGGATGGAGGCAGGCTGCTTCGAAGCGCTGGCGTCTGACCTGCGTGCTGTGCTGCGCATGGCCTCAGGCCGCAAGGCGGAACCCACGGCGGCTATTCTTGACAGCCGAACCTTGCGTTCGACGCCGGAGAGCGGGGCACGCGCCGGATATGATGGGGCCAAACGCAAAAAGGGCTCGAAACTGCATATGGCCGTGGACACGTTTGGCCATCTGCTGGCCCTGCACGTCACGCCAGCCAATCGGGACGATCGCGCCGAGGTCGGACGCCTCGCTGCCGCCATTCAGGAAGTGACGGACGAAAGCGTCGAACTGGCCTATGTCGATCAGGGATATACGGGTGAGAGGCCGGCAGAGGCAGCGCGGGCTCACGGTATCGCCCTTGAGGTCGTCAAATTGCCCGAGGCCAAGCGCGGTTTTGTTCTGCTACCTCGTCGCTGGGTCGTCGAAAGATCTTTCGCATGGGCCACGCGATGCCGTAGGCTCGTCAAGGATTACGAGCGCTATGCCTCAACACTCGCAAGTCTCCATGTCGTCGCTTTCGCATGCTTCATGCTCAGAAACGCCGCTATACTCGCTCAAGGTGCATAACACCTTCTAGACCAGATATAATTCTCAGGAACACCCTGTTTCCGCAGTATGTATATAACCTTATTCAATCTTTTAGAGGAAAGACTTTTATCATAAGGTTTTTCATTTTTATCAAAGCTACCCTCCAAAAGAACGTAACTATATTGTTTTACAGATGTCTCCGATACATACTTCAATATTTCAAATGCCCGACCAACAGGAATATCACTCCCCTCCTTGAAATATATATATTGCTTTGCTGGAATACAGTAGTCCGCATTTTTTGGAGCCTGAGCAATTTCAGCAAAAGACAAACTCACGCAAAAAAAAGAACCAAAATATAAATATAGTATTTTTTTATGCCAAACATAACACAGGCAACCCGCACAAAAATTGCACAATATACAACACAATATTCTTATTATTCAGCCATATAAGAAAAATAATGAACAAGCAAGATAACGTCTGAAAATTCAGGTTACTACGTGTTTAGGGCCTGTCATGGCTTGATCCAGTCTGCTGCGGTCGCGATGTGGATGACCGCGAGGAACGACGTTGCTGTTTTTCGTGTCGGATTGCGACAGCGCGCCATCAATGACGAACTCATCCGCCGAGCAAAAGGTGGTGCCCCCTTCATCTTCGGGCGAGGTGGTGAAACACCACGTGGTGTCACAGCCTCTTGAAACGTTGCGGAAGCCTCATGTATTCTTACTCATCCTGAAGAAGAGTGACCATGAAACTTGCCGAAGCCCTCATTCTGCGAAGCGACACCAAGAAGCAGATGGAACAGCTTGCCGTCCGCATCCGGAAAACGGCTCTGGCGCAGGAAGGTGACACGCCTCCTGAAGATCCCAATGAACTGATGGTCGTTTATGAAAAATCAGCCCGCCAGCTGCGCGATCTGATCGTTGCGATCAACCACACAAACGCCACCACACCTTTCGACACAGGCTTCATGACCGATGCTCTGGCGGAACGGGATCGACTCAAGGCGATGGTTACTTTGCTGCGTGATACGGCGTCTGCCGCGACAGTTATCCGTTCGGCGCAGACACGATCAGAGATCAAATTCGTCGCGACGGTCAAGTCTCCGCTCTTCAGAAAAGAATCGATCAGTTGTCGCGGGATCTGCGTGCGCTGGATACGAAAATTCAGTCCGCCAACTGGACAACAGACATGGCTGGAGCATAACCAGACACGGTAGCTGAAACCGGAAAAGCGTGTTCACCCTCCCGGAAGGGCAGACCGGGAATTCCCAGTTTGATACGGGACATCAAAGCGGTGCGAATCCGCATTAACCGAGCAGGTCCATCACACCTGACACCAGCACAGGGCACATCTTACCTTTATCACCACGAACAGGTTTCCGGCGTTCAGCGAGGGTGGGTTCGGGGATTGGAAAAAGGACGCGGAGAATTGAGGAAAGCGCGAGTCTGCGGACTGGTCGCTTTCCCCTTTCCTGCGCTATAGCAGGCCCATGCTTTCGCTCTCCTCCCTGACGGCTCTTGTCCAGGTCGTTCTGATCGACATTACTCTGGCAGGAGACAACGCCATTGTTGTGGGACTGGCTGTCAGGAAACTTGAGACAAAACAACGCAGAATCGCTGTCTTTATCGGCGTCGCCGCTGCCGCCCTGATCCGTCTGGGGCTGGCGCTTATCGCCACACAACTACTCGGAATCATCGGGCTGCGTTTTGCTGGTGGGCTGCTGCTGCTCTGGGTCTGCTGGAAAATGTACCGGGAATTGCAGACCTCGGAAGATCATGACGGTGACAGCAACCCCACATCCGGCGGTCTCCGCTCGGCCATTACCCGGATCATCATCGCCGACCTGTCGATGAGCCTCGATAACGTGCTGGCCGTCGCAGGCGCCGCCGGCGAGCACATCTGGGTGCTGGTCAGCGGACTGGCCATCTCGATCCTGCTCATGGCCTTCGCCGCGACCATGATCGCCAGACTGCTCGAACGCTTCCGCTGGATCGCGTGGATCGGACTGCTGGTCGTCTTCGGCGTCGCTGTAGAACTGGTTTACAAGGGTGGCGGCGAAGTGCTGGGGCAGTTCTCATGAACAGATTCCGCCAGCTTCTCCCGGTCAGCCTGATAGTCCTCCTTTCCGCCTGTTCAACATCCCCTCACGCATTGTCCCAAACGTCCGGCACCCCCGGTCCATGGCCGAGCGAACAGCAGACGGCGGGTACAGGTCAGGTCGATACCGTTGCGGGACGACTGACGACATGGCTTCAACTGGTCGCGTCCTACGACGCCGCCATCCCTGCCCGCACCTACGCCGATTTTCTCGCAACCCGTCCTGTCTGGCCACGCTGGTCCGTCATTCAGGCCCACTATGAACGCGCCCTGACCGCAGAGCCGGACAACGCAATCGCCGCCGATCTATGTCGCACGCAGACACCCCGAAGCGGGTCCGCCCTCGACCGTTGCGCGCAGGCGATGGGTGGATCAGCATCACTACGCACAGCCGGGATTGCGGCATGGCGTGACGGCAATGACACCCGGCAGGATGCGTCCACGCTTCAGTCGCTGTTCGGCTCAGCACTGACGCCTGCCGATAGCTGGGTACGTTTCGAGCGTGAAGAGCGTCATGGACAGATCCAGGCCGCCGCCCAGACGATCGCGTCCCTAGACAGCGATCACACCGCGCTGGCTTCCGCGCGTCTCGCCCTGCGACGGAATGATGCCGCCGCTGAGGCTCTGCTGGCGCAGGTTCCACCTGCACTCGCAAACGACGCGACTCTCTTTCTCGACCATGCCCACTGGCTGGAAAAGAACAGTCGCACCGATGAGGCTCTGGCCCTGTGGCGGGCAAGCGGCTTCCGGACCGAAGAGAATACTGCTCCCGACGCACGAGGACGGTTCTGGACAGAGCGCGACAGACTGGCCCGCGATCTGATTGATCAGAACCGGTCGGCAGACGCTCTGCTTCTGGCCGACGACACGCGGCAGACCAGCGACCGCAATCGGGCGGATGCCCTCTTTCTGAGCGGCTGGATCGCCCTCCGCGCCCTGCATGATCCTGCTGCCGCCGAACCGCACTTCCGCAAACTGACCGAAACACCATCCATCCTGAGCCGCGCGCGCGGGTTCTACTGGCTCGGTCAGGCGCGGGCTCAGGCAGGCGACATGACCTCCGCCAGAGCCAACTGGCGGCTGGCTGCCGAAGCGCCGGAAACCTTCTACGGCCAGATGGCGGTTGCGAAACTCGCGGGTGCGGGCAACACGCTTCTTGCTCCAGCGGAAATCCCGGAAGCCCTTGTCACGGCCCTGCGTCAGTGGAGAACAGCAAGCGCTGGCAACGAACATGCGGCGACCGCCATCGTCACCCGTCTGGATGGCAGCGAACTCGCCCGCGCCGCGCAAATTCTCGTCTCGTGGAATGACGCCACGCACGCACGGGATTTCCTGACCCTGCTTCTGGCACAGGATAATGATCCGCAGGACCGCGAAGCCATTGCAGCGCTGGCGACACGCCTCGGCCTTCCCGACATCGGCGTGGCGGTCGCCCGCAAGGCCAGCAAGGACGGCGTCAGTCTGCCTGATTACGGCTGGCCGAAACCCTTCCAGCCGCCTGCCCTGGATCTGCCTTACGGCTTTTCACTGGCTCTGATGCGGCAGGAAAGCAACTTCAATCCCGATGCAGTCAGCTCGTCCAACGCGATCGGCCTGATGCAGCTTCTTCCCGCCACAGCAAGGGAAACCGCGCATCAGATGGGCGAAGGCTCCGTCACCATTCCTGCCCTGCATCAGCCTGAACTGAACATGCAGCTTGGCACAGCCTATCTGAGCCGCGTCTATAACCGGCTTGGCAATGTGGTGGAATATGCCGCCGCCGGATATAATGCCGGTCCACATCGTGTCAGCCAGTGGCTTGAAACCCGGGGCGATCCAGCCCGTACCGGCGCCGATCAGGACGCCTTCATTGACTGGATCGAGCAGATTCCGCTGGAAGAGCCGCGCAATTACGTGCAGCGCGTCTGGGAAAGCATCGCTGTATATGCGACGCAGAGAAAGCATTAAACGAAACTTCCACCTCTGACAGAAACAGTTCCGGAGACAATCTTGGAAACGACCGATCAGAAGACCGGCGCAACCGCACGTTCCTCCAAAAAACAGCGTCTTTCCGCAGAAGGCGCGTCTCCCGCCATGGCGCAGTGGTTCGCACTGAAAGCAGAGAATCCCGACTTCCTGCTGTTCTTCAGAATGGGCGATTTCTACGAACTGTTCTTCGATGACGCGATCACAGCCGCTGCCGCTCTCGACATCGCCCTCACAGCGCGCGGTTCGCATGGCGGCGAGCCGATCTCCATGTGCGGCGTGCCGGTCAGCGCCGCGCAGGCCTACCTCTCCCGCCTGATCCGACGCGGCTTCCGTGTCGCCATCGCCGAACAGACATCAACACCCCCTTCAAAACTGCCTGGCAGGAAAGCCACCCAGAAAGGCCCGCTGTCCCGTGCGGTCGTACGGCTGGTCACCCCCGGCACGCTGACCGAAGACGAGCTTCTCGAACCCGGTCGCTCCAATCTTCTGATGGCGCTCGCAGCCCACCCCGCCCGACGTGGCTCCGTCGAATGGGGCGCGGCATGGATCGACATTTCCACTGGCCTGTTTGAGACAGCCCGTTGCACGGACGCCGAACTCGGCCACCTGCTCGCCCGCCTCGACCCCGCCGAAATTCTCGCTCCTCCCGATCGTGACCTCGGCGATTTCGATCTGCGGCGCGCACCCGGCGAACAGCCCCCCTTAGCCCATACGGCGCGCACCCGTCTGGCGGAAGCCTTCGGCGTCGCCAGTCTGGACGCATTCGGCACCTTCAGCGACTCAGAGGCCGCCGCCGGTCTCATGGCGCTGGACTATGTCCGGAAATCGCAGGCCGGTTCCCTGCCCCGTCTGGCGCATCCGGTCCCGCAGGAAGACAGCCACACCCTCGGCCTTGACCCGGCGACACGCGCCAGCCTCGACCTGCTCCGGGCGCGAGACGGCAGCAGCGAGCACACGCTTTTCTCCGCCGTGAACCGCACCGCCACCGCACCCGGCTCAAGGCTTCTGGCGTCATGGATCGCAGCCCCGCTGACCCTGCCCGACAGAATCAGCGCCCGGCAGGCCTGCTGGGACTGGCTGAAAACCGATACCCCCCGTGTCGAACTGCTGCGCCAGACACTGCGCGGCGTGCCGGACATAGACCGCGCGCTCGGACGGCTTTCGCTCGGACGCGGTCAGCCCCGTGATCTGGCAACCCTGCGTGATGGCGTCACCGCAGCCCACAGGATCGCGGAAGAACTGGCCGTCATCGCGCCGGATACAAGGCCGGAGCTGATCTCGAAAATATTGAGACATCTTGGCGAGTGTGACGCACTGCTTGCGGAACTCGACAGGGCGCTCGCCGACGACCTTCCGGCACGCCTTGATGAAGGTGGTGTCATTGCGACCGGCTATGATGGCGAACTGGACGCCTACCGCACGCTCCGCGATGATTCCCGCCGCGTTATCGCCACGCTCCAGAACGACTACGCCCAGCGTTTTGGCGTTGCGAGCCTGAAGATCCGTCACCACGCCCAGCTTGGTTACGTGATTGAGGTACCGACCGCGTCCGGCGCCAAACTCCGCGCCAACGAGGATCTCAGCTTCCGTCAGGGCACGACAACCGCCGCCCGTTTCTCGACGGAAGAACTCTCGGACCTTGATTCACGTATCGCGGAAGCAGCGGAACGCGCCTCGATCCGCGAACGGCAGATTTTCAACCTGCTCGTCAATCAGGCTCTGGAAGACGAACACCTTCCTCCACTGGCCCGGGCACTCGCCTTTATCGATGTGATGCAGTCCTGCGCCTCCCTCGCCGTCGGCGAAACATGGTGTCGGGCCACCGTGGACGACAGCGAGTCGTTCACCCTGACCGCCTGCCGTCATCCGGTCGTGGAAGCTGCTCTCGGCTCAGGCGTGCGCTTCACGGCCAACGGCTGCTCCCTTGCGCCGGACCATCGGGTGATGCTCCTTACCGGCCCCAACATGGCCGGCAAATCGACTTTCCTGCGTCAGAACGCGCTGGCGGTCATCCTCGCACAGGCCGGGCTGCCGGTTCCTGCGAAATCGGCCCATATCGGTATTGTGGACAAGCTGTTCTCCCGCGTAGGAGCCGCGGATGATCTCGCCCGTGGTCGCTCCACCTTCATGGTCGAGATGACGGAAACAGCGGCCATTCTCAATCAGGCCGGTCCACGTTCCCTCGTTGTCGTGGATGAAATCGGACGCGGCACCTCGACCCTGGACGGTCTCTCCATCGCATGGGCCGTTCTGGAAGCCATGCATTCCACCCTGCGGTGCCGTACCATTTTTGCAACACACTTCCATGAACTTGCCGAACTGTCAGGAAGTCTTCCCCGTCTTTCGCCTCACACCATGGCGGTAAGAGACTGGAAAGGTCAGGTAGTTTTCCTGCACGAAGTCATCTCCGGATCGGCCCGTAAAAGCTGGGGCGTGCATGTCGCCAAACTGGCAGGGGTACCAACGCCCGTTGTGGATCGTGCTTCGCGGCTTCTTAAAGAACTGGAAAAGGACCACGCCGCAGGCCCGGCTCCGCTGCCTCTGTTCGATGGCCTCCCAATCCACTCGCCCGCAACGGACCCGACCCCCGAACTGACGACAGACTTTTCCAGATATGAAGAAGTCCTCAATGCGATCATGAGTCATGACCCGGACGCCCTGTCTCCACGGGAAGCTCTCGCAGCTTTGTATGATCTTCGCAAATTGGCGCTTGAAGCAAAACGCCTTTCTGTAAGAGAATGAAATCCCTTTAGCTTTTCTGTCGAGCATCTCCCGCTATCATGCCTAGTCTCAAGGTCGAAGGTATCATCAATCCTGTGCTGTCAGACACGTCCGAGACGACATTCAATGACCTGTCGGAAAGCACCCTGACCCCGCAGGGTCTTGGGCTCCAGCTCAAGGAGGCGTTGGCTGAACATGCTGGCAGGAACGGGACAATTCCGGATCGCGACCTCGCGTTGTCGATTTTCAGACGCCATCTTGGCCGATATCAGACCGATGTCCGTCGGCGTTTCGAAAAACGGGAACTGAGAGGCGTTCAGGCTGGAAAGATTCTCGCAGCCTTTACGGATGAACTGGTCTCCGGCCTTGTGGTGTTCGCAGCCGATGCTCTGGGAGGCGGTGAAACACTGCTCAACCAGATCAGCGTCGCCGCCACTGGAGGATACGGAAAAAGACTGCTGGCTCCTTTCAGCGATATTGACCTTCTTTTCCTGACCCGCGAGGAACCATCACGCGAGGCGCTCTCGCTGGTGGAATACGTGCTGTATTTCCTCTGGGATCTTGGCCTGAAAGTGGGCCATGCGACCCGCTCGATCACCGACTGCATCGCGCAGGCGGAAGCCGACACCACGGTCCGCACCGCGCTTCTCGACGCCCGGCTGCTAGTTGGTAACTTCAGCCTCTTCACCATGTTCGAGGCGCGCTTTATCGTCGCCTGCGTGGAAGCCGGATCAGCCCGCTTCATTACCGACAAGCGCGCTGAACGCGCCGAGCGACATCGCCGCTTTGGCGAAAGCCCGTATCTTGTCGAACCCAACATCAAGGAAGGTCGCGGCGGTCTGCGCGACATGCAGACCCTCTACTGGATGTGCCGCTACACATTCGGCACCCGCCACGTCTCGGATCTTCTGGCTCCGGAATTCACCCGCCTCGGCTTCATCACCGAGCAGGAAGCGGCCCGCGCCCGCCGGTCCTGGGACTTTCTGTGGACTGTCCGGTTCCATCTGCACTACGTCGCCGGCCGCGGCGAAGACCGCTTGACCTTCGACATGCAGCCCGTCCTCGGCGGCCGTATGGGATACACCCGCCACGGGCAGCAGAACGGCGTGGAGCGCTTCATGCGCCACTACTTCCTGACCGTCCGGGAAGTCATGCGACTGACGCATATTCTTGAACCGACCATCATGCGCATTGCGCTGGGGGCTGCTGCGCACGTCCTCAAGGCTGATGACGCCATGCGTGAGGCAGGATTCACTCTGCTGGACGGCCAGATTCTTCCGGCCAAAGGCGTGTCTTTCGACGCCGAACCGATCAAGATGTTCGAGCTTCTCGAACTCTCCCGCAGCCGGCATGTCCAGATTCATCCCCTTGCCCGTCAGCAACTGATCCGCTGGGAACGTCGCGCCGCTACCCTGCGCTCCGATCCCCGCGCCGCCGAAATTTTTCTCGAACTCCTGTGTGACGAACGCCCTCCGGCACGATCACGTCGACCGGTCGCCAGCCGTCCCGACACCAGAAGCGCGGAAACCTCTCTACCGGTCGAAATCGATACCGGTCGCCGTCTGGATTATGTACACTGGCTCCGCATTCTCAATGAAAGCGGTCTCTGGGGCGCGCTGATCCCGGACTGGTCGCGTATCGTCGGGCAGATGCAGTTCGACACGTATCATATCTTCACTGTCGACGAGCATACGATCGAGGCGCTACGCATCCTCCGCTGCGTCGAAACAGGCACGATGGCGGATGAGATCCCCGTGGCCTACGACCTCGCACGGGATATCCAGTCGCGTCGTGCGCTCTATATGGCGGTCATGATGCATGACATCGCCAAGGGGCGCGGCGGCGACCACTCGGAGCTTGGCTCGGAACTGGCGCTGGAACTCTGCCCGAAGCTCGGACTGTCCGGTGAGGAAACCGAAACGGTCTCATGGCTGGTGCTTCAGCATCTTCTGCTCAGTCACACAGCCTTCCAGCGTGATATTGACGACCCGAAGACCATTCTGGACGTGGCTGATGTCGTGCAGTCTCCAGAGCGTCTCCGTCTGCTGCTGCTGCTGACCATCGTGGATATGCGGGCCGTCAGCCCCCGTGTCTGGAACGCCTGGAAAGCGACTTTGCTTCGCGAACTTTACACTCGTGTCGCCGAAGTTCTGGAGGGCGGTCTTGCCACTCCCGAACGCGACATGCGTGTGGCCCACAGCAAGGCGATCATTGCGGAAAATCTGGAAGAAGAAGGTTTCAACCAGACCGACATCGCCCACTTCCTTGATCTGGGATATGCCGGTTACTGGCTCTGTTTCGATCAGGACACGCTGCTTCGCCATGCCCGCCTGATCCGGGAAGCGCAGTCCCGTTCGGCTCCGTTCGTGATCGAGACCCAGCCTCTGCCCGCCCGTGGCGTCACGGAAGTCACCATCCACACACAGGATCATCCGGGCCTGTTCGCCCAGATCGCTGGCGCCATGGCGCTGGCGGGCGCTTCCATTGTCGATGCCCGTATTCACACGCTGAGCAATGGCATGGCTCTGGATACGCTCTGGATTCAGGATGCGACTGGTGAAGCCTTTGACGAACCGCATCGTCTGACCAAACTCTTCTCCATCACCGAACGGGCTCTGAGCGGACGACTGGATATCACTACCGAGATTGCGAAAACCAATGCGTCCGGACAACTGCTGTCACGCACACGGGCCATTCACGTGCCACCCCGTGTCGTCATCGACAATCGCGCTTCCAACTCGCATACCGTCATCGAAATCAACGGGCGTGACCGTTCCGGCCTGCTTCACGACGTCGCCAGCGCGCTGAACGAAATGCGTCTGCAGATTTACTCCGCTCACATCACCACGTATGGCGTGAGAGCGGTCGACGTGTTCTACGTCAAGGATCTGTCCGGCATGAAAGTGACGGATGAAAACCGCCTGAAAAAAATACGCGACCGGCTGATGAGTGGACTGAAAACAGTCGAGGCAAAACTCAATTCCGGCTTTCACGAACCCGAACTGACGGCGGCGGAACCTGAATAAACGCAGGTATTTTCATAAAGAACGTGAAAACCGTATCGATCGCAGCCCTGCTTGCTGCCTGAACATCAACCCGTATCCATGGTCAGGCTGGCTATCAGCCACCCAGTAACGTCAGGCCGACCGTTCCGCTGCAGTCGCGCCAGCACCAGCCTGACCACCCAGAACCGGCGGTCCGTAAATCTCGCGGGCACGCCGGATAAAGGCCGAGACCATCAGACGAACGGCCTCGTTGAACACCACACCGATCGCCGCCTGAAGAAGCCGCGAACGGAACTCGAAATCCACAAAGAAATCGACCAGACAACCATTGGCGTCCGGCGTGAAGGTCCAGACATTGTTCAGATACTTGAACGGACCTTTTTCGTACGTGACACGGATGGTCCTGGGTCGATCCAGCGTCACCCGTGATCGGAAAGTTTCCCGAAAGGGACCAAACCCGACAGTCAGATCAGCAAGCAACTCACTGGCCGTCGATGACACAACCCGGACATTCGCGCACCAGGGCAGAAACTTTGGATAACTTCCCACATCAGCGACAAGGTCGAAAATCTGCTCGGGCGTATAGTTCAGTACACGGCGTTCTGAATGGGTAGGCATCAGAAAGTCTTCACCTTCTCACTCTGTCCATGCGTCGCTGCCTCGCGATTGCGAAGCTGCGCTTCCCTCGCCTCCCGCAAGGCAGCAAAATCCGCATCCGCGTGATAGGACGAACGCGTCAGAGGCGTGGCGCTGACCTGCAGAAAGCCCTTCACGCGAGCCATGGCGGCATAATCCGCAAATTCGTCCGGCGTCACGAACCGTGCGACCGCAGCATGCTTCACGGTCGGCTGAAGATACTGGCCCATCGTGATGAAATCGATGTCCGCAATGCGGAAATCATCCATCACCTGCGCCAGTTCCGCCTTCTCTTCTCCCAGCCCCAGCATCAGACCGGATTTTGTGAAGATCGACGGATCAAGCTGCTTTACACGGTCCAGCAGACGTACCGACTGATAGTAGCGGGCTCCAGGACGAATTGTGGTGTAGAGACGCGGCACCGTTTCGATATTGTGGTTGAACACATCCGGACGGGCTTCCACCACGACTTCCAGAGCGCCCGGCTTGCGCAGGAAGTCGGGGGTCAACACCTCAATGGTCGTCTCCGGAGACGCATTGCGGACAGCGCCGATGACTTCGGCAAAATGCCGCGCGCCGCCATCGGCCAGATCGTCACGATCCACAGACGTGATCACCACATGCCTAAGGCCAAGACGGCCCACCGCATCCGCCACGCGATTCGGCTCATCCGCGTCCAGCGCATGCGGCAGGCCGGTCGTCACGTTACAGAACGAGCAGGCGCGCGTGCAGATCTCACCCATGATCATCATGGTGGCGTGGCGCTGTGACCAGCACTCGCCGATATTGGGGCAGGCCGCTTCCTCGCACACCGTGACCAGCTTGTTGTCGCGCATGAGCTTGCGCGTCTCATGATACACGGGATGATTCGGCGCTTTCACGCGGATCCAGTCCGGCTTCCGTGCAATGGGATTATCCGGACGATGCGCCTTTTCCGGGTGACGCGCCGCCTGGGTTGTCTTGCCCTGTGCCGTCTTGCGATGATCAATCAAAACGCGAACGCTCATTGGTTCCTGTCCCGGTCTCGTCGAGCCTCAGAAGTGAGACGACATGGCGCGCACGTCAAGCGTTCTGTCAGCAGATCACGGGCAAGGTTTCGCGAGCAAGACAAAACAGAGGAAGAGGTGTAACCCTTTCCTCACGCTTTGCCGCAGGCACGGACGGGGAACGATCCCTCTCTCATCGCCTGTCCCAGTCTGATGAAACAGAGACGATAAAGACCTTATTCCGTGACGACATCCTCCCACCTTGATCGCCTCAACCCCGAACAGCTCGCCGCCATCGAGACGACCGAGGGGCCTCTGCTCGTCCTCGCAGGCGCTGGCACAGGCAAGACACGGGTTCTCACCACCCGCTTCGCCCATATCCTGCTCTCCTACCGGGCGAAGCCGTGGCAGGTTCTCACCGTCACCTTCACCAACAAGGCCGCCAGGGAGATGCGGGAGCGTATCGCACGCATCCTCGGCGAACCGGCGGAAGGGCTGTGGCTGGGAACGTTCCATGCCCTCTGCGCCAGGATGCTGCGTCGTCACGCCGAATATGTCGGCCTGACCAGCGGCTTCCTGATCCTCGACACCGATGACCAGATGCGCCTGCTCAAACAGGTGGTCGAGCCATGGCGGATCGACGTCAAGCGCTGGCCGCTGAACGGACTGCTCGGGATCATCCAGCGCTGGAAGGATCGTGGCCTGACCCCGGACGGCATCACCCCGGCCGAAAGCACAGACTACGCCGATGGTCATGCCCGCGCCATCTACGCCGCCTATCAGAGCCGGCTGCGCGAACTGGACGCCTGTGACTTCGGCGACCTGATGCTGCATGTGGTGGAAATCCTGCGCACCCGCCCGGATGTGCTGGAACAGTATCAACGCCTGTTCCGCTACATTCTGGTCGACGAGTATCAAGACACCAATACGATCCAGTATCTCTGGCTGCGTCTGCTCGCACGCCGTGAGGGTGAACCCGCCAACATCTGCTGTGTCGGCGACGACGACCAGTCGATCTATTCATGGCGCGGTGCGGAAGTGGAAAACATCCTCCGCTTCGAGAAGGATTTCCCCGGCGCGAAGATCGTCCGTCTGGAACGGAACTACCGTTCAACAGCACAGATTCTGGGAGCCGCCGCGGGCCTGATCGCCCATAATGAAGGCCGATTGGGCAAGACACTCCGCCCCGGACGGGACGACGCACAGGGCGAACTGGTGCATGTCGTCGGTGTGTGGGATTCCGACGCCGAGGCGAGGGAAGTGTGCAGTCGCATCGAAAACCTGTGGCGCAACGGGCACCCACTCGGCGAGTTCGCCATTCTTGTAAGAGCCGGTTTTCAGACCCGCTCGTTTGAAGAGCGACTGGTGCAGACTGGCATCCCCTATCGTATCGTCGGCGGTCTCCGCTTCTATGAACGCGCCGAAATCCGCGACGCCATCGCGTATATGCGGCTGCTGATCAACCCGGCTGACGATCTGGCTTTCGAGCGTATCGTCAACCTCCCCAAACGCGGTGTCGGTCCTGCCGCCCTCCAGAAACTGCACGCACAGGCACGCGGACAGAAAGCCTCGCTTTACATGGCTCTTGAAGCGCTGCTCGAAACAAAAGGCTTCAAGGGCAAATCAGCCGAAAAACTGGCGGATTTTCAGGATTGTTTCGTGCAGCAACGTGCTCTTCTTGAAAAGGAAGGCCATGTGGTCGCTGTCGGCGCCCTGCTTGAAGAAAGCGGTTATCTGGAAATGTGGCGCGAGGATAAATCTCCCGACGCTCCGGGACGGCTGGACAACCTGAAAGAACTGATCCGCGCTCTTGCCGACTTCGGCACGCTCGGAGAATTTCTCGAGCACATCGCGCTTGTGATGGATGCGGAAGGCACAAACGAGGACGAACGGGTCTCCGTCATGACCCTTCACGGCGCGAAAGGGCTGGAGTTCGATACGGTTTATCTTCCGGGCTGGGAAGAAGGCGTGTTCCCCTCCCAGCGCACGGTGGATGAAGGCGGAGACAAGGCCGTCGAGGAAGAGCGGCGTCTGGCCTACGTCGGCATCACCCGCGCCCGCTACCGCGCCACGATCCTGCATGCAGCCAATCGACGGATTTACGCCAACTGGCAGGAGTCCATGCCCAGCCGCTTTCTCGACGAACTGCCCGACGAATACGTGGACCGCGCAGGCGAGACCGCCACCCGACAGGCGCGTCAGGACTATTCCGGCTTTTTCCGCCCCAGCGTGTTCTCGGACGCCGTGACAGGCTCAATGTCGCCGCTGGTCGCAAAGAAACGCCATCCAGTAAACGAAGAACTCGCGGCCAATGTACCGAAAATCGAAGTTGGTACAAGGGTCTTTCACCAGAAGTTCGGCTATGGTATGGTAATCGGCGCGGATCGCGGTTCAGCTGAAGTGGCGTTTGAAAAAGCCGGGACCAAACGGGTTATGGCGTCTTATTTGCAGGTTGCGGGGGAGTAAGGCTGGTTGGGGGGAGCGGAAAGTCGGCTAGCGGTAGAAAGTGCGCGTAAGCCGAATTTTCTTATAATAAATTTATCCCAAACAAAAATATAAAACTCGTTATTTTAATTTCAAAGCACAATTTTCTGTAAAAATATTTGAATATACCTAAAATTCTGCGTCAATAATGGAGCGCTCAAGATTGGGCATTATATTTGAAAGATATGAGTATTTTTCACAATATTTCGTTTCCGCCATACGGGGTCTATTGAGGATTTGCAATACCGCCATTCCTACTGTTTCATCGCTTTCGTTTATAGAAACGAAGGCATCACTTCCCCCATATTGAACACAGGGGTGCAACTGATAACAATCCAATAACTGATTTATATAGATCTTTGACCGTGAAGAAAGCAGCTTGGCAGACTCAAGTTTATATTTTGTGCAAAGCTCCTCCTTTATGGATTTTCCATTTTCAGCTGATTGGCGGGCAATTTTTTGAGCATACTCTTCTGGTAATTTCCCGCCTGTTTTCTGAGATGTGTGATCACTGGCTTTAGAGAGTGCAAGACGAATATATGCACCCAGATCCGAAGCTGACATCGGCAAAGACTGATACATCAAAGGCGTATCAGGATCAGTTGTTGATGTCCCCTCAGCCCATTGGAAACTATAGACACATTTCTTTGATTTAACGAGCGTAATACGTTTTTTTTCTGCAATGACCTCCCAAGTTTTGAATGGGTTAAGAACCGATGACTTCTCCGGCCTAGAAATTAACTCGTATTTACTAAGATCTACCGGCCATCCATACTCGTGCCATTTCCCATTCTTCCGTTTATATGCAATCCATGCAGTTTTTCGAGAGCCAAGACCATGACTATAAAAGCCTAATACCAGAGCGGGTCCTCGTTGAAGAAAATATGTCCCAACTGCGTCTTTGGCAATTTTTGAGGTTGCTGCATCAACAGCAGACTGCTTCGCCCTTATCAAATCGCCGACTAGAAAATTATCATTCACGCGACTCTCTCCCTCAAAATATTTCTAATCTTAGCTATGACAACTCGGCGTGAAGTGGCTGTGGAGTGTCAATATGATTCAGTTCTCGTTTTAAAAAAAAGGGGTACACTATTGCATGTTGGCACGATGGCGAGCGCTTTATCTATTAATTAAAATTAACAGGATAAATGTTTAATAAAAAATAAATGTTTAATAAAAATATTACACATCCCTGCTTTCTGAGGTTATTTAATAGTATAGTTATGCCTCGAATATAGACGAAATCCGACATTCAGTTTCTTATTTGCACCTGAATAAATAGCGCAACAAAACGGGAACCAAAGAACATGATCGCACTAGCTGAAACGCTCAAAATGAAAAACTGAGAAATTCTTCCAAATCTAGAGAAGAAGAAGCCATTCATGTGAGTATGTGGATAGTTGATCGTATTACAATAAAATTTAATCCAGAGATCTAAAACCAGAAGAGATGCAAAAACAATTCCGATCAGAAGAAAGAAAAAATTATGTCCTTTTTGTCCAATAGCAAATACAGGAACCAGAACAGCGGTCCGTTCCAGCATCTTAAAGAGATAGTCTATAAAAATGGAGTATAGAGAAAGAGACTTTATACTATCAGAAAAATCATCGGGATCAGAAAAAATATTAGCCATCTGTTAATCCTGAAATTTCATTTCAATTTTTGCATTCTACCAACTACCGCACTTATTTTTTCTCCTCTTACCATATTCTCATGAAATTATAGGCAGGCTGGTGTCCAGAAGTGTGAACAGTTTCGTTTACGAACGAAATAGGAGGTAGGAAGTCTAAAACCCTACGCATCCCCTTCTCAAAGCAGGACCAGATTATCCCGATGGATTAACTCGTCATGTCCCTGCCAGCCCAGCACACTCTCAAATTCCTCTGAGCGCCGCCCGGCAATCCGCCGCGCCTCCTCACCACTATAGGCGCACAGACCACGCCCGAGTTCATCGCCAGCCTTGCTGACAACACGCACCAGATCACCCCGGCTGAAATCCCCGGCCACGGAGATCACACCAGCCGGCAGCAGGGAACCTCCCTGCACCAGCGCCCGTATCGCGCCGTCATCAATGGTGATGTCACCCATCGGCGTCAGACCGCCAGCAATCCATCGCTTGCGGGCCGAGCGACTGTCCGTTCCCGGCAGGAACCATGTGCAGCGCGCGCCATCACGCAGAGCCGCCAGCGGATGAGGCCGCTTGCCGAGAGCAATGGCCATCGCACAACCGGAATCCGTAGCAATATGAGCCGCGACGAGCTTTGTCCGCATACCACCTGAAGAATAACCCGGCGGAGGCGCTCCTCCCATCGCGTCGATCTCGGCGGTCATCGCGCCGACAACCGGGATATGCTGCGCGTCAGGATCATTTCTCGGGTCGGCGGTATAGAGCCCGTCAATGTCGGACAGCAGGATCAACTGGTCCGCATCAATCATCTGCGCGACACGCGCCGCCAGACGATCGTTATCGCCAAAACGGATTTCCGCTGTCGCCACAGTGTCATTTTCATTGATCACTGGCACGCAGCCAAGACCGAGAAGCGTGTCGAGCGTCGCCCTCGCATTCAGATAGCGACGACGATCTTCCGTATCATCCGGTGTCAGCAGTAGCTGGGCAGCGGTCACCCCACGCTCGGACAGCACACTGCTCCATGCCTGCGCCAGTCTGATCTGACCAACAGCCGCCGCTGCCTGCTTTTCTTCCAGACGCAGCGCGCGTTGCGGCATTCCCAGCGCATGACGCGCCAGAGCAATGGCCCCGGAGGAAACCAGCACGACCTCGGTGCCGGAAGCGCGCAGGGCCGCGATATCATCGGCAACACTGGCCAGCCACGCCTCACGGGGAGCCGCCAGTTCCGGATCGACAAGAAGGGCGCTGCCGATCTTGATGACCACACGCCGAGCCTGCGCCAGAGAAGGTGTGGCTGCGTCCGTCATAGCGAAGAGTCATCCGATTCAGGATTCTCAAGACGCTCGGCGCGGGCTTGTGCGACCACGTCATACAGCGCCCGCAGCACCTCATCGACACCCTGACGGGCCACACCAGACATGACCATGACCTTTGCGCCGGATGCTTTTTCAAGCGTACGCTTGCGGCCTGAAAGCTGCTGCGGCGTCATCGCATCGGCCTTGTTGAGAACGATGATTTCCGGCTTGTCGGCAAGCCCGCCGCCATACTCATCAAGCTCGGTCCGGATCGTACGCCATGCGTCAACCACATCCCCCGCCGCGCCGTCGATCAGGTGAAGCAGAACGGCACAGCGTTCCACGTGACCAAGGAAGCGGTCGCCCAGACCATGACCTTCATGAGCGCCTTCAATCAGGCCGGGAATATCCGCCAGCACGAACTCTTCCGTCATCGACAGGCGGACGACGCCGAGTTGCGGATGCAGGGTTGTGAACGGATAATCCGCAATCTTGGGACGCGCGGCCGAGACGACGGAGAGGAAAGTCGATTTTCCGGCGTTGGGCAGACCTACCAGCCCCACATCGGCAATCAGTTTCAGACGCAGCCACACCCACCGCTCTTCACCCGGCCAGCCTTTGTCGGAACGACGTGGCGCACGGTTGGTGCTGGTCTTGTAATGGGCATTGCCGAAGCCGCCATCCCCGCCCTTGCACAACAGGATGCGTTTGCCCGCCGTGTCGAGATCCGCGAGCAATGTCTCCCGATCATCGTCCATAATCTGGGTGCCAACCGGCACCTGAATGACAACGTCCTGTGCAGCAGCACCGGTCCGATCGGAGCCAGCACCATTGCCGCCTTTACGGGCACGGAAATGCTGGGTGTAGCGAAAGTCGATCAGCGTGTTGAGGTTATCGACAGCCTCGAAGATGATGTCTCCTCCCCGACCACCCTTGCCGCCGTCGGGACCGCCAAACTCGATATATTTTTCGCGCCGGAACGCGGTGACGCCGTCACCTCCGTCACCGGAGCGTACATAGATTTTGGCCTGATCGAGAAACTTCATCACTGTCACCTGGTATCCTGCAGGAGGCAGAAGCCCCGGCAGCGATACAAAAAGGGCCGATCCAAACCGGATCGGCCCCTGTCTTGCGTCTAGACGCGGGGAGTCCCGCGCAGGGCCTTTTACTCAGCCGCGAGCGGCAGAGCTTCGACCGAAACATGAACGCGGTCATCACCACGACGCTGGAAGCGCACGTTGCCGTCTGACAGCGCGAAGAGCGTGTGGTCGCGACCAACGCCAACATTCGCACCAGCGCGCATTTTCGTGCCGCGCTGACGGACAATGATGTTACCTGCAACAACAGATTCGCCGCCGAACTTCTTCACACCGAGACGACGGCCTGCACTGTCGCGTCCGTTACGGGACGAGCCGCCTGCTTTCTTTTGTGCCATGAACCTTACTCCTGCTTAATGCCTGCCTGTGATCAACCTCACGAAGAGAGATCAGGCAGCCTTGATCTCGCCAATACGAACAACGGTGACCGGCTGACGGTGACCATTCTTGCGGCGGCTATTCTGACGGCGGCGCTTCTTGAAGATGATGATCTTCGCGAGGCGATCCTGAGCGATGACCGTGGCTGTCACGGTAGCGCCGGCAACCAGCGGAGCGCCGATCGTCGTGCCCGCTTCACCACCGACAGCGAGAACGTCGGAGAATGTGATGGTCGAACCTGCTTCAGCCTCAAGCTTCTCGATCTTGAGCACACTGTTTGGCGTAACGCGATACTGCTTACCGCCGGTGCGGATAACTGCGAACATAATAAAACTCGTCTCTTTCCGATCAATCGACATCCCGCGGCGCTTTTCACGCAGGCGATCAGTCCAGTCGCTTTTTTTCGTTGACCACTCTTGCGCAGTCTGCCCCACCTTATGGCGGTGGAGAGGGGCTTTTACGCGGGAGACGGGTTTTTCGTCAACCGAAATCAGACAGGGAAGAAATTCCCCTCTTGTGCCGGATAAAAACTTTGCCTAAAAGCGCGCTGCGAACGCTGCAAGGCGTTACGGAGAGGTGCCAGAGTGGTCGATTGGGGCGGTCTCGAAAACCGTTGTGCCTTATGGGTACCGTGGGTTCGAATCCCACCTTCTCCGCCAGACACTCAATTTTCCAATGAAATCAGCTAGTTAGACCTAGTGAGCGTCACAGTGTTTGTGACCGTGCGTCACTGGTCCAGCGTCACTATTTTCAGTGATGCCCTGACCGGCTTGCCCTGCTTCTGTCCCGAGGATTAGAAGATGGGCATGGACGACATGAGCAATCTGACGATGAGGCACGGAAGCTATTATGTCCGCTTCATCATCCCGAAAGACCGTTGGGCAGATGCGGGCAAGGTGCTGAAAGCCAGCACAGGCCAGCGCAAGGCCATCAGCGTCCCTTGAGGAACGAGTGCTCGACCCGGAGCTGATCGAAATCGTGCTCGCCTCGCTTCTGGATCGTCGGCAGGAAGGTGTCGAGCGGCGCAGCCAGCATATCGGGGAATTGCGCCAGCGTGCGACAGAGGCCGATCACCGCCTCAATCGCCTCTACGACGCCATCGAGGCTGGCTCCCTCGATCCGGCCAAATCCGCCCTAAGCGAGCGCATTGCCGGCCTTACGGCGATTCGGAATCAGGCGCGGGCCGACGGCCGCCCGGATCGAAGCCATGCTCCAAAGCTCGACGCACAACGCCCTCACGGGCGCGGCGGTGTGGGAATTGGCGACCGAGGCGCGCAGTCGGCTCCGGCACGGAGAGGGCGGCTATCGGCGGGATCACGTTCGGGCGTTCGCCCAGCGTGTCGAGGTCGCCGACGACGCAATCTACATCAAAGGGAGCAAGGCACCCTGTTGAGGACGCTTGTGGCCGCAAAAGGAAGGAAATCGGCGGGAGTCGACGTTCCCGGCTTTATTCCGAAATGGCGGATGGGGTGGGATTCGAACCCACGGAACGCTCACACGTTCGCCGGTTTTCAAGACCGGTGCCTTCAACCGCTCGGCCACCCATCCAAAGAAGTAACGTCACACGATGACGGGCTTATGCGACAAAAACCCGTCAAACGCAACAACCTGATCAGCATCTCATTTTTTGTCTGAGCCCAACCCCTTAATACCGGGAAAGAGAGCCCTTTGCTGGTCGGACTATCGCGACAATCACGTCAAACCTCTCATGCCCATGCACCATAAAGCGAGAACATCGACAGGACGTATACCCGTCCCTGCTCCGATCAGAATTTGGCAGAGACGTTGAGCGAACCATAGTTGAACAGACCAGAACGTGCAGTCGTGAATTCCTGTGTCTGCCAGACCTGACTGTAGGACACTCTCAGCCCATAAAACATGACCGCGACACCGGCATGAATTTCACCCACATCCCACTTCTTGTTCACGTGAGGTGAATCCTTGCGGAGAGTATTACCCTCCAGCGTCGCATCATAGGCAACAGCACTGCCTGTCACACCACCAAAGAAATACCATGCGACAGGACGCGTCTGCTTGTAGGCGTCTGTGCCATCCGTCCCATCGCCAATGGTTGGAACACCAAAATCGCTGTCGAGTCCCTGACCAAAGCGCAACATATCACCGATTGTGCCAGCGATACGATAATCACCGATACGGGCGGCCGCAGACGGCAGCATGTCAAAAGACAACCCGTTGCGACCACCAATCGTTCCCAAAGGCAGTCGCCAGATCCGTCCCATCTGGACCTGAAAGATCGGCTGGTTGGCAAGCTGATGACGCCACCCAAGATTTGAGGTGTCGCCAATTGCGCTATGGAAGCCGTTCTGGAGCTGTCTACCCAGAGCGCCCGGCCCCATGATGCCTACCTGAATTCCAAAGACACTACGCGACAGATCCGTGTCGTTGATCATGTTGATGGTGCCTAGCAGCAGGCCGGCATAGGGTCGGTCACGAGGAGAGGGATTCGGGGTCTGCGTATTGCTCGGCGTGAAGATAAGCTGCTGCACACCCAGACTCATGCGCTGCATTCCCTCACCGAGGATTGTTCTGTTTATCATCGCGAAAGGACCGGGCAGATTGTCAGTGCCCGATGTCCAGTTAATCCTCAGACCACTGGTGTAATACTGGTCAGACGTCCCTTTCAGGGTGGAGACCGCATCATTTTCGCCCTGCAGTGTCCAGGTACCCTGATTGTCCTGAAGCGGTGTCGCGTACGCCCGGGAGAAACCGGATACACCTAAAGAGGCTCCTATCAGAAGCGTCAGAAGCTTCCGGGAAGAAAGAGGACGCGCTGGACAAGAGAGCATATTTCCGATTCTCCGCATGACCGCTCATCGCAAACGGTATGATTTGTCAGTTCTTCTCCGTGTGTGCCTCGAAAAATGTCAATACAAAACCCCCCTCTCCTATTTCGCCTCTGAAATCTCACGTTTTCGTGTTTACCTGAGACCTGATAAGGCTGTTTTTTCGGTTTCGGAGCCACGGAAAGGCTATCGTTGCAAGAAATTCATCCCAAGGAAGGGTAAATTCGCAAAAAGGCAGTAGCGTTCGCCTCTGTCCTTATGCTTTTCTTCTTCCTGTCCAGACCGCCTCTCGGCGGCATGGGCGCCGGACCCAGGATGAGACATCGTACATCAAAACAGAGCACCGTATCTGGGGCGCTGTTTCTCCCGACCCGGTTTTATTCACAGGGCGATTCAAAAATTTCGCCAGTCAGACCTCGGGATCAAGACCGTTGAGAAGTAACAGGACCGACCGCAGCTCCCGCTCCCCCCGCCGCGGCGGATTTGACGATGATTTCATGAGCGCTCCGTCGCCATATGATCGTGGAAACTCATCCCCTTATGGTGGTGGCGGTGACCGCGGTGGCAACAGTGGTGGCTATGGAGCGCCCCGTCGGGCAGCAGGGCCGCAGGTGATCGCATCCGGACCGGAAATTGAAGCCACCGTTAAGTGGTTCAATGGCGAGAAAGGCTTCGGCTTTGTCGAACTCGCCGATGGCTCAGGTGACGTATTCCTTCATGCCAACGCACTTTCGCAGGCTGGTCACGACAGTGTCAGCCCCGGCGCCACGCTCCAGGTCCGTATCGGACAGGGTCCGAAAGGCCGTCAGGTTGCTGAAGTGGTTTCCGTTGACGAAAGCACCGCTCAGCCAGAGCGTCCGCGTCAGTCCGGTGGTTTCGGCGCTCCGCGTCAGGCCGGTGGGTTTGGTGGTGGTCGCTCGCCTCGTCCGGCTCCCGATCTGTCTGGTGCTGAAGACATCCGCGGCATCGTGAAGTGGTATAACGCCACCAAAGGCTTCGGCTTCATCACGCCGGAAAGCGGCGGCAAGGACATCTTCGTTCATGCTTCTGCTCTGGAGCGCTCAGGCGTTCAGACGCTGAACGAAGGTCAGAGCACCAACGTGAAGGTCGTTCAGGGCCAGAAGGGTCCAGAGGCTGCTGAAGTCTCTTTTGACTGATCCCGAACGGAAAAGGCGTCTGTGAAAACAGACGTCTCTCCATAAAAACACCGCCGATCTCATTGAGACGGCGGTGTTTTTATGTGCGAACAAATAAGGGCAAACTCAGTAATCGCGTCCCTTGTTCCTCATGAGCCGCGCCTTGTCGCGCTGCCAGTCGCGTTCCGCAATGGCGTGACGCTTATCTTCCTTCTTCCGCCCCTGCCCGATCCCCAGTGTGATCTTGGCCAGTCCACGAGCATTGAAGTGGATATCCAGCGGCACGAGACTGATTCCGTCCCGAGCAACTTCACCCAGCAGACGATCAACCTGCTTGGCATGCAGAAGCAGTTTGCGCGGCGCACGCGAGTCGAAGCGTGATAGCACGCCGCCCTGATATTCCGGGATGTAACTGTTGAAGAGCCAGATCTCTCCGTTGCGTTCACCCGCATAGGCTTCCGTGATCGTCGCCCGACCGAACCGCAGGCTCTTGACCTCCGGTCCTTTCAGAACAATCCCGGCTTCAATCGTATCAATAATGGTATAATTGAAGCGGCCTTTTTTATTCTGCGCGGCAATACCGTGCGAAATCAGACCAGACTTCTTCGCTGCCTTTGCCATAATCAGCCCAGCAGCCCTGCTTCCGTCAGAGCCGCCCGAACTGTGGCGCGTGTCTCATCCGAAACCGGAACAATCGGCAAACGACAGGTCTCGCCCGCCAGCCCAAGCAGCGAAGCAGCATATTTCACCGGACCGGGACTCGTTTCACAGAACATCGCATCATGAACCGGCAGCAGACGATCCTGAAGTGACATGGCCTCCTTCACCTGCCCTTCCCGCCATAGCCTCTGAACCTTCGAGCAGAACGCAGGTGCGATATTGGACGATACACTGATGCAGCCATCCCCCCCGGCCGCGAGGAAAGACACAGCCGTGCCGTCTTCACCGGACAGCTGGTTGAAATATTTGTTCGTCACGGCGCGACGCACCTGAAGCGGGCGCAGCAGATTGGCCGTCGCGTCCTTCACGCCGACAATGTTGCCATGTGCGGCGAGACGTGCCGTCGTCTCGACGGAAATATCAACCACGGAGCGGCCGGGGATATTGTAGAGCACAACCGGAATGCTGATCGAATCGGCAACAGCCGTGAAATGCCGGTAAAGTCCTTCCTGCGTCGGCTTGTTGTAATAAGGCGAAACCACCAGAACCGCAGACGCACCGGCGGATTCCGCATGCTTTGCGAGATCAACCGCTTCCGCCGTGCTGTTTGAACCAGCACCTGCAATGACAGGCACACGTCCTGCTGACGCATGCACCGTCCGCTCGACGATCGTGTGATGCTCCTCATGGGACAGGGTGGGACTCTCACCGGTCGTGCCGACAGGCACAAGACCGGAAATTCCCTCAGCAATCTGCCATTCGACAAGCCGGTCAAAGGCCGGAAGGTCGAGCGAGCCATCGCGATTCATCGGTGTGATGAGGGCCGTAATCGCCCCCGTGAACATGGCTTCGGTCATTGGCTTTTCTTCTTGTCGTCCGACGCTGCAAAACTCAGGTGTGACGGTCGGTATGCCACGAATGATGGAAACTGTCAGGCCATCCCCGTTTTCTTCAACTGCCGGAAAGGCGACTGGGGATAGACCCCGAGAATACGGAAACTCGCGGAAAAGAATTCCAGTTCCGCCAGCGCCTGCTTCAGGTTCGGCCTGTCAGGTCGTCCTTCCACATCCAGCAGGAATTGGGTCGCCGCGAACGATCCGTCAAGCATGTAGCTCTCAAGACGGGTCATGTTGACGCCGTTGGTCGCAAATCCGCCCAACACCTTGTAGAGAGCGCCCGGTTCATTGCGGACATTGAACAGGACCGTGGTCATGACCGGCCTGTCTTCGGGCAAGGGCAACGGCTCGCGGGCGGCAATATAGAAACGGGTCGTGTTGTGCCTGGCGTCTTCCACATTGCGCCGCAAGATCGTCAGACCATGCAGTTCGGCAGCCAGTTCCGAGGCCACAGCCACATCTTCGGAACGTCCCCATTTCGCAACCATCTCGGCTGCACCGGCTGTATCGAACTCTGCGACCGGCGTAAGATGCAGATCCTTGATGACCCCCCTGACCTGCCCCAGCGCCATCGGGTGCGTGTGGACCTTGCGTGCCTGCTCCAGTGTCGCGCCCGGCACACCCATCAGACAATGCTCAACTCTCTGGAAATGCTCGCCGACAATGTGGAGACCGGCTTCCGGGAGCAGCGCATGAATATCAGGCACACGACCGGCGAGATTATTTTCACAGGCCAGCATCGCCAGTTCCGCCCCGCCCTCATGAACGGTGGAAATCGCACCGGCAAAGGTCTCGCAGGGAACAGTCGTCCAGCCGGGATAGGCCGTGCGGCAGGCGAGGTCGGAATAGGCTCCGGGGCGTCCCTGAAAGGCGATCCGCCCGTGCGAGTGTCCGACCGTCACAACTGTTCTCCCAAAATCCGACGCGCTCTTTCCAGATCATCCGGCGTATCGACACCGAACGGCGCTTTCTCCACGCGCGAACACCCGATAATCATGCCGTTTTCCAAGGCCCGCAACTGCTCCAGACGCTCTCTCTTTTCCAGCGGAGACTCCGGCAGAGCGACAAAACGCTCAAGCGCCTGACGACGCCACGCATAGACCCCGATATGATGCCACAACGCCCCTGCGCCCCACGGAATGCAGGACCGGGAAAAATACAGCGCCCGTGTGCTCTGCACGTCGTCAGAGACAAACGCGCAGGCCACCTTGACCACCGACTCAGCCTGCGCTTCACGCTCTTCTGTTATCGGCGCGACCAGCGTGCCGATGTCCGTCGCCGTATCCTGCAACGGAAGCAGAGCCGCCTGAAGCGTCATCGGGTCCAGTCCCGGCAGATCTCCCTGAAGATTGACGATGACATCATGCTCGCCGGTCGGATCGACCTCACGCAGGGCTGCGTGAACACGGTCAGAACCGGACGCCAGATCAGGATCGGTCAGAACCGCCTCAGCGCCAGCCTGCCTCACCACATCGACGATTTCCTGCTCGGCAGCCGCTACGACCACACGCCCGACCGCTGCCATCCGAGCGCGTTCGAGCACATGAAGAATCATGGGGCGTCCCGCAATGTCGGCCATCGGTTTACCCGGCAGACGTGAGGACGCCATGCGGGCGGGAATGATGACGATCGGGCTGATCATTGCAGCGTATGGAAACCTGAAGAGTGGGAGAAAACGGCGTGTATTCAGCCGATGGCTTCACATGAAGCGGAGCGCACTCTAGGAAAGACAGTCGATTGACGCAACTGCGCCCCGAAACGCCTGTCCGGCAGTGTTTTTTCCGGCAGCTTCGGAGCGGCATACAGGGACGCTCCGCCACCAATGAACTTCGCGGCAGCCAATCGTGGGGCTTTTGTCATCCTTGTCGTCGCGGTGATGATGGGGGCGTCGTGGCTCACAGGGTCAATGGTGATCCCGGACCGTCTCCCCGCTCGACCCCTTATTGTTACAGCGGAAAACGACCCTGCCGCACCGCTTCCCACAGGTAATGTCGAAAACGGCGCCACTCTGGCCAATGCCACCTGCTCCCGCTGTCACAGCTTCACGCCGTCCGCGCAGGACTCCGCCGGGCCTTCCCTGTTCGGCGTGTATGGCCGCCCCATCGGCAGACAGCCGGGCTACGCCTACTCCACCGGTCTCACCTCTCTTGATGGTCAGTGGGACGACGCCCGACTGAACGCCTGGCTGCGAAATCCGGCCGCCTTCAGTCCCGGCACCCGCATGTCATTTCGCGGCCTGCCTGACGTCGCCGAACGCGCCAATATCATCGCGTGGCTCAAAACCCTGCACTGACAGAAAAACATCCCTCAACCAGAACGGAATCCACCCATGCCCCACGATCTCGACCAGTTTCTCCGGACGGCTCACGCGCTCGCAGACGTGGCCGGGACCGTCATCCGCCCCTTCTTCCGCTCCCGTCTCGCCGCCTCCGACAAAAGCGATGAAAGCCCGGTCACCATCGCCGACAGGATGGCGGAACGGGTCATGCGCGCCC
Source organism: Acetobacter aceti (assembly GCF_002005445.1). Classification (NCBI taxonomy): domain Bacteria; kingdom Pseudomonadati; phylum Pseudomonadota; class Alphaproteobacteria; order Acetobacterales; family Acetobacteraceae; genus Acetobacter; species Acetobacter aceti. The sequence continues at coordinate 1,536,830 of NZ_CP014692.1, read as the reverse complement.
AGCTTGCGGAGTTGCATCCTGACCACGCGATTCTGGGAGAGGAGTTTGGTCTGCAAGAGGGTACCAGCGCCTATCAGTGGACGCTCGATCCCATCGATGGCACCCGCGCCTTCATCACGGGACGCCCGACGTTCGGCACGCTGATTTCCCTTTCCTTCGAGGACAAGCCGATCATCGGCATCATCGACCAGCCCGTCACCGGCGAGCGCTGGATCGGTGTAGAAGGTCGCCCGACACTGTTTCGCTCCGGATTCGGTGAACAGTCCGTTTTTACGCCTGCCACGACCCGTCCATGCAGCAGTCTGGGCGACGCCGATCTCTCCTGCACCTCGCCTGAAATGCTGGAAGACGCGCCCCGTCCGGTATGGAGCAGGCTGAAAGCCGCCGCCAAGCGGGTCAGCTGGGGAGGCGACTGCTACGCTTATGGTCTGCTGGCTGGCGGGCATATCGATGTCATCGCGGAGTGCGACATGAAGCCATGGGACTGGAGCGCTCTGGTTCCCGTCGTGGAAGGCGCCGGTGGCGTCATGACCGACTGGAATGGCCAGACATTGCGTCACGACGGGGACCGCACCGTCCTCGCCACCGGCAACAGGGCGCTTCACGAAGCCGCAGTTGCCTGCCTTCGTTCCTGAACAACACTCGTTTTCACACACCTTCGGGACGCCCCGTGCAGGTTAATTTCCGCTTCGTGGGAAACGTGCTATGAGGGCGCACCCGTTAGGTTGCCTTCCCCGGCAACTTCGTCTGGATGCTTTGTCCGTGAGGATTTCCCATGATCCCGCAGGCACAAATCAAGCTGCTCCGGGCAATGCCAATCTGGCCGGGGCCGCTTTAACAGCACGAGCGAACTGAATGACTCCTCATCTGTCCCTCCCGAAGGACAAAATCCGCATCCTGCTTCTTGAGGGCGTGCACGACAGTGCTGTCGCACTCCTGAAAGCCAGTGGCTATGAGAGCGTCACCCGGCACAAGGGCGCCCTTGAAGGCCACGCCCTGAAAGAAGCCCTTGAGGGTGTGCATGTGGTGGGTATCCGCTCCCGCACGCAACTGACCCGCGAAGTTCTCGAATCTGCCGACCGTCTTTTCGCCATCGGCTGTTTCTGCATCGGGACGAATCAGGTAGATCTCGACGCTGCCCGTGAACTCGCAATTCCCGTTTTCAACGCGCCCTACAGCAATACGCGCTCCGTTGCCGAACTGGTGATGGGTGAGATCGTGATGCTGATGCGCCGCATTTTCCCGCGTTCCATTGGCTGCCACGACGGTAAATGGGACAAGTCGGCCACCAATAGCTGGGAAGTCCGCGGCAAGACGCTCGGTATTGTCGGCTATGGTTCGATCGGCTCCCAGCTTTCGGTTCTGGCCGAAGCCTTCGGCATGCGCGTCCTCTATTTCGACGTCGTCGACAAGCTGCCGCACGGCAACGCCACGGCCTGCGACACGCTTGAGACGCTTCTGTCCGAAAGTGATGTCGTCAGCCTTCACGTTCCTCAGTTGCCCGGCACGAAGAACATGATCGGCCCCGAGCAGATCCGTCAGATGAAGGCCGGCTCCTTCCTCATCAACAACGCACGCGGCAACGTGGTCGATCTTGATGCGGCGGCCGAAGCCCTGAAATCCGGCCATCTCCTGGGCGCCGCCATCGACGTGTTCCCGGTCGAGCCGAAAGTGGCCGGTGATGAGTTCGTCTCTCCGCTGCGTGGGCTTGAGAATGTCATTCTCTCCCCACATATCGGCGGTTCGACAGTGGAGGCGCAGGAGCGTATCGGCGTGGAAGTCGCCCGTAAGCTGGTCGAATACTCGGATATCGGCTCCACCCTTGGCGCTGTGAACTTCCCGAGCGTACAACTGCCGCAGAGCCCGCGCGGCACGCGTTTCATGCATGTGCACCACAACCTTCCCGGTGTGATGTCGAAGATCAACGACATCTTCTCCAACGAAGGCTGCAATGTCACGGCCCAGTATCTGCAGACAGACGGCGAGATCGGATACGTCGTGGTCGATGCGGAGACCGGAGGAAGCGACGAAAAGGACATGCATCTGCTGTCCCTGTTGCGTGACCTGAAAGGCACCGTGCGCGCCCGCCTGCTCTATCAGGGCTCCTGACGCCCTGCGACAGGAAATGTCACGAAAAAGCAGATGATCAACACGCGAGTCCGTGCTTTTGCTTTTTCAGGGATAACGGCCATTCCGGTCTGGGTGGAAGTCCAGATCGCGAACGGCCTTCCCGCCTTTCTGATTGTAGGATTGCCTGACAAGGCCGTCGGCGAAGCGCGAGAACGTGTCCGCGCCGCCATGACTTCCATGGGGCTGGCTCTTCCTCCCAAACGTATCCTCGTCAATCTCGTGCCTGCCGACCTTCTCAAGGAAGGCTCGCATTTTGATCTGCCCATCGCCCTGGCGGTACTGGCGGCGATGGAAATCATCCCGATAGAGGAACTCGGGCGTTATGCGGCGCTGGGAGAACTTTCACTCGATGGCCGCATCAACCGCGTCCCGAATGTCATCTCAGCCTCGCTCGGTGCGACAGAAATGGAACTGGGCCTGATCTGTCCGGCGGTTCAGGGAAACGAAGCTCTCTTTGGGGGAAACCCCGAAATCCTCGCCGCACCCGATCTTGTCGGACTGGTCAATCATTTTCGCGGCGAGCAGATCCTGTCTCCTCCGGTCTTCGCCGCAGGGCATGAAACCACTCGCACGTTTCCCGATATGGCGGATGTAAAGGGAATGGAGGTCGCAAGACGGGCGCTGGAAATCGCGGCGGCTGGTGGACATTCAATTCTTATGTCGGGAGCACCGGGTTCCGGGAAGTCCATGCTGGCAGCCCGCCTGCCCGGCCTGCTACCGGATCTCACGCCCTCAGAGTCTCTGGACGTGACCCGTATTTACAGTGCCGCCGGTATTGTCAGCGATGATGGAGGACCGGTTCGCCGACCGCCTTTCCGTGACCCTCACCACTCCGCCAGTCAACCGGCCTTGATTGGAGGAGGCGCCAAGGCGAAACCGGGTGAAATCAGCCTTGCCCATCGCGGAGTTCTTTTTCTGGACGAGCTTCCGGAGTTTTCAAGGCAGGCTCTTGAGTCCCTGCGTCAGCCTCTTGAAACCGGCCAGACAACGATTGCCCGTGCGGCTGCCCACATCACCTATCCGGCCCGCTTCCAGCTTGTCGCCGCCATGAATCCCTGCAAGTGCGGTTATCTCGGCGATGCCAGCCGGGAATGTCGCAAAGCGCCCCTGTGCGGTGAGGACTACCTCAACCGTCTTTCCGGCCCGTTGCTCGACCGCGTGGACCTATGGGTCAGCATGCAGCCGCTTTCGCCCGTTGACATGATGACGGCGCCAGACGGTGAAAATACGGCGGCAGTAAAGGCCCGGGTAGCTGCCGCCCGAAGCTTCCAGCATGAACGGGGACAGAGCGTCCGCAATGCTGAAGCCAACCCAGATCAGTTCGAGCTTGAAAATGACGCCAGAACGCTGCTGACGGATGCGGCCAGAAAACTGCGTCTGTCAGCCCGGGGCTTTACCCGGCTTCTGCGTGTCTCGCGTACAATCGCTGATTTTGATACTTCAAGGCTCATTGGCAAGCATCATATTGCCGAAGCTGTCAGCTTCAGACACCGCAGCCGCCTTTCCTGAAAAAGAGCTTCATGACCCACCTTCACACGAAGGCGCACTGAAGACGGGCCATGGCCTGACAGATCAATCAGAGATCGTTGAGGGCGCCTTTGACTTTGCCCTTGATCTCTTCACCTTTGCCTTTGAGCTGCTGCACCTTCCCTTCGGCTTCCAGATCGGCATTGTCTGTCGCCTTGCCTATGCTTTCCTTGATGCTGCCTGCCACTTTATCGGCGACACCCTGCAGCTTGTCTTTGAACTCACCCATGATGTGCTCCTTTTCCGCGTTTACCCTTTTCCTTTGAAAAGAGCCTGTCCTTCAAACGCCGCACAGTCATTCCGGTTTCATCCGGACGCCAGGGGACGCATATTGTCACGGAGTGTAAAGAACGCAGATTCAGCCGACAAAAGACGTGACATTTTGATAAGCCGGAGAGGGGTAGTCAGGCTTCCCTCCTGATGGCAATGTGAGGTAACAGTCCTGAATACAAGCGTTTCTGTTTTCTTCTTCCGGAGACATATTCCCCTCCATGACGGCGTCGCCACGGCCTTCAGCTACGCCCGGAACGAAGAAAGAGCCCTTGCTCGTCGGCACCGGGAAACAGCGGGGTACATCCACTACAAAACGCCCCGCTGTTGACGATGAAGCTGCTGCGACTGGTCGCATCGGGCTGCGTCCTGCATTCATCGCAAAAACAGGAGCCTATCGTAACCTTAAATCGGTGCGGACCCCGCTGGCGCCCAGACAGGTCTTTGCTGACCCCGGCCTGCTGTTCATTCTTGTTTTTTCCGTTCTCCTGCACGCACTTCTGCTGGCTTTCGCCATCTATATGTCGCTGCACCACTCTCCGCGCGGCAATCCTCAGGCGTCTGAAACAGGCGCTGTGGACATGATGTTCGTCACGCCCCCCGCAGAAAGCGGAATGAAAGGCGAACACTCGGATCAGCAGGCTGGCGGCAGTTCCGCAACGAAATCCTCGCAAAGCAGTGATGCACAGCCAGAGCAGGCTGAAGCAGCGGAAGGCACGGATCACCCCACGCCGGAAACTCCTGCGGCTCCGCCTATTCCTGAAGCACCTTCGGATGAAAACTATCCCAGGCCGACCAATGCAGCCGCCCCGATCAATCCGGCCTCCAACAAGGCCGGAAAGGCCAGTCGCCAGACAACGAAACAGTCCCCCCCCCGCAAGCAGACCGCTCGACAGACGCCGACCCATCAGCGCGCGCCTTCACCTTTCGACTCCCTGACCGATCTGTCTCTGGACCAGTCATCAGCGCCGCCCCGCCCCCGCCATCATGGCCGGACAGGCGGATCAGGTGGCCCGATCGACCTCTCTCTCGGACCGCTTGTGCAGAACGGCAATCTGAACACGCCATTTGCCACCCGCAGCACCGTGCGCGGCGTGAGCGATGATTACAGTGAAGAAGTCGATCGCTGGATCAGGCGTCATATGTATTATCCCGAAGAAGCCGCCCAGAACGGCGAGGAAGGTCCGTCCTCCGTCCACGTTGTGCTTGACCGGTCAGGCAGAGTGCGTTTCGTGCGTCTGACGAACCAGTCTGGCTCCTATCTCCTTGATGCAGCGACAACAGGCATGTTCCGAAGCGCCCAGCTTCCACCCATACCGCCCGGCATTACAGGTGATCATTTCGATCTGGATGTAACAGTGAACTACATCCTTATCCGCCATTGAAAAGGCCGCTTTATATCATGGGGTCAGCGGACGGATCACGCTTCTGTCCTTCCCTGTCTCTGATTGAAATCAGCAGAGGCCAAAAGAACTGAGTCTTTTTTATGAAGTTCCGGTCAAAGCCCGCTGATGCGGTCATACCCCGGATTCAGATATGCCGCCCACTCACCGGACAAATTTCGAAAAGAAACGAGGCATCATCAGGCACTCTTCTGAACTAACCATCAATTTCAGAAGAGGGGATGGCGCTGTACAGGTATTTTCCGCGCCGAGAACTGTGTGGCCTCACCAACTCTCAGATATCAGGAACAGCGGAGAAACCAGCCTGTCCCTGCAAAAAACAGACTTCTCAGCGGCAAACCCGTCTGCTGCCGTCCGATGCGATATAGGTCTGGGTCATGGGGTCAAAACAGGCATTCTGTGTGCAGACACCGCCGTTGGTCAGCGGCTGCGGATAAACCGCCTGCCCCATGGCGTTCGCTTCCCGTGCCGACGTTCCACACAGCGGCGTATTCGCTGCTGCGGAAGGATCATTCACCAGTATCTGTCCTTCAGGCGGAGGCGTCTCCGTGACAGTGCCCGGTGGAAAGGTCTGGGGAGGGATACGGCCTGCATGCACGCCTGCCGTTCCAGAAGGATGGTCAGTGCAGCCCGACAGGCTGAAGACAGAAACCATCAGCACCGTCGCCGTCAGACCCACACGGACAGTCCGAAAACGATTGCGGGATGAAAGGACGGCCATGGCGATCTGCTTTCTTTACTCTGTCATGTCAAACATCTGCCGCAGGGAACGATTGGAAGGACTTTCCGTTCCCTGCGGACAGGCAAATCAGGCGTGGCCGACTGTCTGGGATGCTTCGGCGCGACGGGCCTGCCACAGAGCCACGAAATCCATCGGCTGCAGGATGACCGGCGGGAATCCGCCGTCACGCGTGATATCACCAAGGATGTTACGTGCGAACGGGAAGATCAGACGAGGCACTTCAACCAGAAGCAGAGGCTCGACGAGTTCAGCCGGCGGGTTGTTCAGCGTCACGACAGCCGCATAGGTCAGCTCGGCAATGAACACCTTGCGTCCGACAGGACCGCCCTCGGAAGCCGGAGCCTCGTCAGCTTCAGCCTTGATCGTCAGGGCGACTTCAAAATGTGGCTGATCGTTCTGCAGGCGGTTCGCCTGTACATCGATATTGACGGCAATCTGGGGAGCCGCTGTCAGCGCCGTGAAGATTTCAGGGCCATGCGGCACTTCGAAGGAAAGATCCTTCGTGTACTGAAGGTTGACGGCGAGAGGGAGAGCCGGCGGAACGCCCTGATTAACGGTATCAGACATGAGAGTCCTTTTTCCTTCATAGTCGGACGAAATTCGCCCTTGTGTAGTGCTCGGCGGTAGCATGGCGAACCTTGTTCGCCAACCATCTCCCCTCAAAGAGTGGCGGGGGGCACTGTGGGATCAAGCCTGAACCAGGAACCGTTTTCTACGCTGCTACGAGTAAAGGCCAACAAAAAAGCCCAGTGCGACACAACCAGCGTGTCACGCCAGACTGGCGAAGCGGCCATCTCGGCCCGGAACACTTCGGCTCTTTCCTCCACGGCCTCAGGAGACTCGATGGCGGGGCTCCACCACATCTCATCAAGTCCCGAGAAATCAAGCTCCGCCCAGCGTAGCGCCAGCGCCGCCGGAGGGCTGCCGATGTCACAGGAAAAAGCAGCCCGCTCCCGGATCAGGGGATTGATGGTCGGGGTTATGTTCAACGCGCGGGCAATCGGCGCGGCGGTCTGAAGGGCTCTTGTATAAGGAGAGACAATGATGTGTCTGATTCCTTCGCCCACCAGAGCCTGAACAAGGTCATCCGCCTGTTTCCGCCCCAGTTCGGAGAGAGGCGGGTCTGCAATACCGGGGTCTTTTCGCGTTGCGGTGAAGAGCCGGTTGAACTCGGACTGACAATGGCGAAGAACAATCATAGCTCTCAGATAGGGTCAACGCGGGCCTGTCCGCAATGCCAGACAGGGTGGAAAAGGCAATCTTTCATCAGGATGTAAATGTCCTGTTAGCCAAGCAAATATGAGCCGGGTCATTGCATGGCGAAGGAGCGGGTCTTATTCTATGAAACTGATTTCCTTTTGCCGGACGACAACCGTCCCGGCATCCATGTTGGGTGACATTGCTGATGGACGGCTCTCTCGGCCATTTTCCGGTCGATATTGTGATTTTCGCGCTGATTGCTGCTTTTCTTGCCCTGCGCCTGCGCAGTGTTCTCGGCAAGAAAGCCGGCTTTCAGGTCACTCAGGCGCCCCTTCCCGCCCAGCAGCCTCCCGCAGGTCCGGTGATTGACGGAAAGGCGGAGCCCGCTCCCGAAACGCGGCTTGACATTCCAGGCCCCTCCACCCGCGTCGGCGCCTTGCTTGGTCAGGTCGCCCAGAAAGAAGCAGGTTTTGTTCCCCAGCAGTTCATGGCAGGGGTCGAAGGCGCTTTTCGTCAGGTGGTCGAGGCTTACGCGGCAGGAAACCGTAATGTGCTCAAAGAGCGTCTGACGCCCGACGCCTATGTCGCCTTTGAGGCTGCCATCACCGCGCGCGAGCAGGCGGGGGAAACCCAGAAAAGTGAAATCCGTGGAATCGACAGCCTGGCGATTGAAGACGTCCGGCTGAATGATGGCCCCGCCGGAACAGCCGCATCCATAGATGTGAGAGTTGTTTCCGATCAGGTCAGCTTTGCTGTGGACCGGGATGCAAAGCCTGTGACCGGAACGGATGCCGTCACCGAATTTTCTGATCTCTGGACATTCGAAAAACTGCTCGGTGTCGCAGGATCGAGCTGGCGGCTGGCGGCGGCCCGGAGTGCGTGAACCGCAAAACTGAAGGCGCGGCTGACGGAAGGACAGAGCCTGAAAAGCCGTCTCCACCTCCCCGTACCCGCCGGTACCGCATTGGTCAGCAACAGATTGTTCAGGGAGACTGCCTTCGCGTTCTGAAGCGCATGAAGGCCGGGACGGTTGACGTCGTCATCACGTCTCCGCCGTATAACATCGGCCTTGGATACCTTTCTTATAAGGACCGCCGTAGCGAGGCCGATTATCTGGACTGGATGATGGACGTGGCGAGCGCCGTGCGCCGGGTCATGAATCCTGAAGGATCGTTTTTCCTGAATATCGCGGGCACTTCCTCTGAACCATGGCTGCCCTTCGAGCTGGCCGTGCGCCTGCGTGACCTGTTCGTGCTCCAGAATCATATTTCATGGGTAAAATCGATTGCTGTGGGCGAAACATCGTTTGGCCATTTCAAGCCGGTCAACAGCGGGCGCTACCTCAATCGCAACCATGAACATCTGTTTCATCTGACACTGAAGGGCGATGTACCCCTGAAGCGTCTGGATGCCGGCGTGCCGTTCAAGGACAAGAGCAATATTGCTCGCCGTGGTCACGCACAGGATCGACGCTGCCGTGGCGATACCTGGTTCGTGCCTTATGAAACGGTGCGTGACAGACAGCAGAAATTCAACCATCCGGGCACTTTTCCAGTCGCACTGCCTGAGTTGTGCATCCGGCTGCACGGCCAGCCTGCTCCCGTCGTCCTCGACCCATTCATGGGTACGGGAACGACGCTTCTGGCCGCAGCCCGCCTTCAGGCGCACGGCATCGGAATCGAGGTTGATCCTGCCTATGTGGCCATCGCCCGCCAGAGACTGAAAGATCAGTTAGAAGATTGATCTCGATCATTGATCGATTTTCACGATGATTTAAACGAATATAATCGTTTTGACAGTGTGCAATCGTATCCTGCACATACTCGTTACAGACATTTAATTTTGGAGAGAGTTGTGAAACGTATCGTCGCAGGATTGATCGGTGCCGGGCTGGCGGCCTACGGAGGGACAGTCGCCTACATCCAGCATTTCGATCATCAGGGAGGGCCAACCCTCTCGGCGGATTCGCCGACGCTGAAAGATCCGGTAGCAAAAGCCGCCTTTGACGTGCTGCGTGAAGCCCGCTGTGATTACTGTCACACAGAAGGGGCTGATCTTCCCTTCTATTCCAAGCTTCCCGTCGCCAGCATGCTGATGCAGCATGATCTGGAGCAGGGCCTTCGCCATTTCCGTCTGGAACCGGTGATCAGCGCCTTCCAGAAGGGTGACGCTCCCACCGAGGAACAACTGTCCCCCATAGAAGAAGTCATCACGCAGAACCGCATGCCGCCGTCACTGTATCTGCTGCTTCACTGGCACGCGCATCTGAACGAAGACCAGCGCAAGGCCGTTCTCACGTGGATCGATGCGGAACGCCGGACGCATTACGCGGGAAGCGGTGTGGCGGCAAAGTTCGCGTCCGAGCCAGTCCAGCCCATTCCGGAAAGCTGGCCGGTGAACGCCGAGAAAGTCGCTCTGGGCGAGAAGCTGTTTTTCGACAAACGTCTGTCAGGCGACAACACGCTGAACTGCGCAAGCTGCCATGGTCTGGACAAGGGGGGTGTGGACAATCTGGTAACCGCGACGGGTATCGGTGGGCAGAAAGGTCCGATCAACGTTCCGACTGTCTACAACTCTGTCTATAATATCGTGCAGTTCTGGAACGGACGCGCCGCGACACTGGCTGAACAGGCTGCAGGCCCGGTCATGAATCCTGTTGAGATGGGTTCTCATGACTGGAAAGAAGTGGCTGCCAAACTGGCCAGTGATCCGGAATACGGCGCGCAGTTCGCGGCAATCTATCCGGACAAGCCGATCGACAAGGACACCATCACCGATGCGATTGCGGAGTATGAGAAAACCCTCATCACACCAGACAGCAAGTTCGATCTGTATCTGAAGGGCGATGAAACCGCACTGACGGATCAGGAAAAGCATGGTTATGCCCTCTTCAAGAGCATCGGCTGCTCTGGATGCCATAGTGGGGCCGACATGGGTGGCGGCGCTATGGAAGTCATGGGGCTTGAGCACAACTACTTTGCCGACAGAGGCGGCGCCTTCACCGCTGCCGATAGCGGTCGGGAAGATGTCACTCACGATGGACTGGACAAATCACGATTTCTGGTGCCGACCCTGCGTAACGTTGCTCTGACCGGACCGTGGTTCCATGATGGGAGCGTGAAGACGCTGGAAGATGCTGTCCGCAAGATGGCTTACTACCAGACTCCTGACGCGAAAATTTCCGAGCAGGATGTGGCGGACATCACAGCCTTCCTGAAAACCCTGACCGGAAAATACAAAGGCGTGCCACTGGAGCAGGTCAAAGCCTCACCCTGATGTTAATGTAAAATCTGGCCGGCTTTTTCATAGGAAATAGTGGCTGTCGCAATATCGTCCATTTTCAGGGCGATATTGTGCTTTAGTAATCCATTCGGGCTGACACAGGATGACAGACTGCCTCGCCCTCTTGTGATGCTCTTGAACAAACCAGACCGAAGGGCCTGCGACCATTTCCCGCTGGTCCGTGACGTTTCCATTGCTCAGGAGCCTTCCTATGTGACGGATTGTTCTTCTCTGTCTCGCGCTCACCGTGATCGTCTCACTCTCGGCTTGCTTCAGCCCACCATCCGGAAGCCATCGTTCCAACGGCGGTGGCGGCAACCGGGGTGGACCGGGTGGCGGTGGAATGGGTAGCGGGCCACGCGGCTACTGACATCCACTGACAGTAACAGCCTGATGAATGCCTTCAGAGAGTTTTGCTTTCTGAAGGCATTTTTGTGCCGGTGGAACCGGCACCTCGGCAGAAGGCAGAAGGGTTTACAGATCGATTGAGCGTGTAAAAGGGGAAACGCTTTACATTGTTCTTCTTCATCACCTTGCCGTGGCCGACGCCAGGGCCGTTATGACGAGCGATCGTGTCTTCGAGTGATCTCCATGCTCTCGAACAGATCCTGCAACCATAAGGGAATATATGGCTCACAGACCTTCGCGAACTTCATGGCCTGAGATTCCCAGCCGAACAGATAGCATTATGGTTCCGCGAAGCGGGCCTCAGAGAGGGCATGCCACAGACTGGAGAGCCGGATTGCCGTTTATATGCGGCTTGCCGGGAAGCTGGGCAGTTCGTCGAAGTATGTTTCAGGAAATCCATTACGAAACATCAATCGGATACCGGCAAAAGTCATATGACCAGAGAATAACAGGCAGCACTCAAACCGGATGAGGGGGCAGCAAAGCCAGCCCCGTCCCGTGGAAGATCGAAAACTCAGGCTTCGTCTTCGTCCTCGTCGTCTTCCTCGTCATCTTCGATGACAACGGCAACGGTGATTTCCACACTCTCGTCTTCAGCCTGAAGCTTGTCAGCCGTGTCTTCAGCCAGATCTTCATCTTCATAAAGCATGGCTTCGTTGGGATCGTCGGTCCATTTTGTCTCGGGATTCCAGAAGGAGAGATCTCCGTTCTCGGCTTCACGCTGGATCAGAAAGCCGACAACGACTTCATCATCAAGGTTGATATCGTCTTCACTCATGGGGCAGCCCTTTCGTTGCTCCGTTCGATACCCGAGGCATCGCACATTGCGTGGATCAGTATAAGGGGCAGTTTGCTTCAGTGTGATGATATTTTTACGGCGCTGTCTAAAATCATGAAAAGATTTAATATAATCAATATAATGCTCTTTGCCTCGCTTCCGGCTTGCAGTTGCTGTTCGCACAGGTGATGCTTGGGCAGACAGTGATCCGCAATGTCAGGAGCAACCGGTGCGCCGGAAACGGAGTATAAGCGAAGAAGAGCACGCACTATGGACGTCCTTCGTCCGTAGCGTGCAGCCGCTTGCCCTCAATGAACGCTCATCCGGACTTCCCGCCACCTCTCGTCCCACCGCACCGGACAAGGCCCTCCCGGCACGCCGCAACGCAGAAGGCCCCACGGTGATTGACAACGCCGTTCCGGAATCTGTCGCATCACCTGCTTCCAGCCCCTTCATTCAGAGTCACATTCGTTCGGCCGCCTTCATGACAGCAGGAGAAATCGCTGTCGCAAACCATCTGCGCGGTAAGGCGGCCAGGAAGAAACCGGCCAATCCTCCGGCGCAGATCGGCGCCCGGCAGGCGGGGCTTGATACCGGAAGCTGGAAACGTCTCTCGAAAGGCCATACTCCGGTCGAACGAAAACTCGATCTGCATGGCATGACAGCGCAGGCTGCTTTCATGCGGCTGCACGAATTCCTGCGTTCCGCCTACAGCGAGGGCGTCAGATGCGTTGAAATCGTAACCGGACTTGGCTCCGGCCCTGAGGGAGGAGTGCTGCGACGCGAACTGCCGTTCTGGCTCGGTCGGGATGATCTTGGGCGGATGGTTCTGGCTGTCACCCATACGCACGAGGCCAATCGGGGCGCTGTGCGTATCCTGATAAAAAAGCGGCGCTCTGCCCACCGGACCGGACGCTGACCGGAGATTTTCTGACGAACACATTGGTCTTTTCCGGCAATCAACACTTTCCCGGATTCAGCGCACAAAAGCCCTGACCATTCCTCCACTTCACTCGGTGCTGTGCGGCAGCATGTGATAGGGTACCACCCCCCGCTCCTCTCCGCCCGCGTCGATCTGAAAACCTGCCGCAGGAATGGCGCGATGCCGGCAATCCGTACGAATACAGGCCCGACATCCCGGCCCGATGGGAATGATCGTGCGCTCATCCGAAAGATCAAGTCCGGCGGCATATACCAGTTCGGAAGCATGGGAAATCGAGCATCCCAGTACGATTGCCACCCGTCTGGGACGATCAAAATAGGAAGTGCCCGCATGACCGACCGTGCGGGCGACATTCAGGAAGACCGCGTCATCCGTGGTGCGCGAGACCTGCACCTGCAACTCCCCCGGCGTCGCAAAGGCGCGAAAGACATTCCACAGCGAACACAAACCACCAAAGCGTGGAAGACTGAAGCGCGTCGCACTGTAACTCTTGAGAATATTACCGGCGATATCGGTTTTGATAAAATAAAACGGCAGCCCTTCATGAGCCGGGCGCTGGAGGGTCGAAAGACGATGACAGACCTGTTCGAAACTCACTCCGAACTGCCGCTGAAGCTGGTCGAGATCATGTGATTTCATGCGGGCGGACTGCCGGAAGCGTGTGTAGGGCAGCAACAGGGCTCCCGCGAAATAATTGCTCATCCCCACATGCGCCAGATCACGGGCATCGGCAGAGGCCAGACCCGATCGTTTTACCGCGCGATCAAGCAGACGCCCGTATCCCAGACGCCCAACGACCTGCGCCATACAGAACACGCTGCTTTCCGAAGGCACGCCGTCCGCCATGAGAAGACGCCGCCCCCGCTTGTCGAAGCGCCAGATGACCGAGCGACTGTCCAGAGTGCTGTCGGTCAGGGTTTTGACACCGTGGTGATCGCGCAGATAGCGCTCAAGATTGGCTGCCAGAAGACCCTCCGAAAAATCAAGTGTTTCGTAAAGCTCTTCCGCTGCGCGATCTATTTCATCGAAATAGTTCCGCTCACGCTGCACCCAGTCACCCACGGCTTCATAGGGGGAAACCGTTGTAACCGGCTCTGACACGACAGGCACGCCGGACGTATCGACATGCGGGGCGGAAAGACCCGTTCCTGAAAGAGGCATGGCCTGCTGCGGAATTTCAGCACCATTACGTTCCCGAACAACAGTCCGGTAAGCCCGATAAAGCGTAACGAACCGGTCCGCCAGCCCGGACGCCGCCCTCACGGCAGCCTGAAGTTCCGCCGGTCGCAGGGAAGCTGATTTGAAAAGCGGGTCTCCGAGGATTTCTCTCAAAGCCTGGATCTGGCGGATTTCATCGCTGTCGCCAAAATAGCCGGGTGATACATCGAACAGATTGCAAAGCTTTAACATCAAGGGAGACGGAATCGGCCGCTGGTCATTTTCGATCTGATTGAGATAGCTGGGAGAGAGGCCAAGATCCTTAGCCAGATCCTGCTGTGTTTTCCTGATTCTGCCACGCAATTCCCGTATGCGTGGTCCCGCGAAGACTTTACTGACACGTTTCGTCATCTTCGCATCCTTTGCAAAAACAGCTTCTTTTTATCGCTTCAATTCGCTTCGTTCACCATAGCTGAAATTCACGCTTAAGCCATACTCACGTCAGTTTTGGTGAATGAGGCTGACATGCAAACCTACGACATCACGGTTCATCCCGAGAAAGACCGCCTGCCCCGCGAGCAGCAGCTCGCCTGGCATATCGCCGAAGTGGCGGCCGACCCGGTAGAGATTGAAGCCCCTGTCACCGAGATGATCATCAACCGCGTGATTGATAACGCGTCGGTCGCCATCGCGTCGGTCAACCGTCACTCTGTCATGAGCGCACGGGCCGAGGCTCTGGCGCATCAGCGCCCGGGCGGCGCGACCGTGTTCGGCTGTGGACCAGATGTCCGGGTTCATGCGGAATGGGCGGCATGGGCCAACGGAACCGCCGTGCGCGAACTCGACTTCCACGATACATTTCTGGCCGCTGAATACTCGCATCCGGGCGACAATATCCCCGGCATCCTCGCCGTGGCGCAGCAGTGCCAGCGCTCGGGCAAAGACCTGATCCGCGGCATCGCCACGGGTTACGAGATCCAGATCGACCTCGTGCGTGGCATCTGCCTGCACAAGCACAAGATCGACCATGTGGCGCATGTCGGCCCATCAGTGGCATCCGGTATCGGCACCCTGCTCGGCCTGCCGACCGAGACGATCTATCAGTCCGTCCAGCACGCGCTGCATGTGACGACCGCCACACGCCAGAGCCGCAAGGGTGAGATTTCCTCATGGAAAGCCTATGCGCCGTCCCATGCGGGGAAAATGGCCGTTGAGGCTGTCGATCGCGCCATGCTGGGTGAGACTTCGCCAAGCCCGATCTATGAAGGTGAGGACGGCGTGATCGCCTGGATGCTGGATGGAAAAGATGCGCACTACGTCGTGCGTCTTCCGGAACAGGGTGAAGCCAAGCGGGCGATCCTCGACAGCTACACGAAAGAACATTCAGCCGAGTATCAGAGTCAGGCTCTGATCGACCTCGCTTTCAAGCTGGGCAAACAGGTGAAGAACTGGGACGATGTAAAGGATGTTCTGATCGAGACCAGTCATCACACGCATTATGTGATCGGCACGGGCTCAAACGATCCGCAGAAGTTCGATCCGAAAGCCTCGCGCGAAACACTCGATCATTCGATCATGTATATCGTCGCGGTCGCGCTTCAGGATGGTTCATGGCACCACGTCCGTTCCTACGCACCGGAACGCGCCAACCGTGCCGATACTGTGCGGTTGTGGCAGAAGATTCACACGATCGAGCGTCCGGAATGGACGGAGCGCTACCACTCCATCGATCCGAACGTAAAGGCTTTCGGTGGTCGGATCACCATCACGATGAATGATGGTTCGGTCATCTCAGATGAACTGGCGGTCGCCAACGCGCATCCGCTTGGCGCCACACCATGGACACGTCCGGACTACATCAGAAAATTCCGTACTCTGACAGACGGTATCATCACGTCACAGGAGGCAGATCGCTTCCTTGAAGTCGCCCAGCGGCTTCCTGATCTGTCGGCCAAGGAGCTTTACGAACTGGAAATTACGCTTCCTTCTGGTGAAATCAGGAAAAATCCGAAAGTCGGCATTTTCGGGTTTGGTCAGTAACGCACAGGTGGACGGCTTCTGTTTCAGAAAGCCGTCCGTAGCAGACGACAGAACAGGAAAGAGGAGACGCAGGACATGACGCAAACCTCTCATGAAAAACGCCCGAAAAAGTCGGTTGCGCTGTCAGGCGTCACTGCGGGGACAACCGCTCTGTGCACGGTCGGCCATAGCGGCAACGACCTGCACTATCGCGGCTACGACATCAAGGATCTGGCTGAGAACTGCGAATATGAGGAAGTCGCGCACCTGCTCATTCACGGCCACCTCCCCGATCCTTCGGAACTGGCCGAATACAAGGAAAGCCTGCGCTCCATGCGTGGTCTTCCCGAACAGGTGAAGCGCGTTCTGGAGCAGGTTCCCGCCGCCACGCATCCGATGGATGTGATGCGGACAGGTCTGTCCGCGCTCGGCTGCGTGCTGCCCGAGCGCCGCGACCAGAACCCCGTCGGAGCACGGGAAATTGCGGATCGCTGCGTTGCTTCTCTCGGCTCGATCCTGCTCTACTGGTATCACTATGCCACCAACGGACGCCGGGTCGAGGTCGAGACGGACGACGATACCGTGGGCGGCCATTTCCTCCACCTCCTGCACGGCAGGACGCCGCCGGAAGAGTGGGTGAAGGCCATGCATGTCTCGCTCATTCTCTACGCGGAACATGAGTTCAATGCGTCAACTTTCACCTGCCGCGTGATCGCGGGCACGGGTTCGGACATGTATTCCGCCCTGTGTGGCGGCATCGGCGCCCTGCGTGGTCCGAAACATGGCGGCGCGAACGAAGTGGCGCTCGAAATCCAGCAGCGTTACCAGACGCCGGACGAAGCGGAAGCTGACATCCGCAGGCGTGTCGATAATCGTGAGGTGGTGATTGGTTTCGGCCATCCGGTTTACACAATTGCCGATCCACGCAACGAGATTATCAAGCGCACAGCCTATGCGCTATCCCGCAAGAACGGTTCGATGCGTCTCTACAACGTGGCGGAACGGCTTGAATCCGTTATGGCGCACACCAAGAAGATGTTCCCCAACCTCGACTGGTTCAGCGCCGTTTCCTACAACATGATGCGTATTCCGACCGCAATGTTCACGCCCATCTTCGTCATCGCCCGCTCTGCCGGATGGAGCGCTCATGTGATCGAGCAGCGCGAAAACGGCAAGATCATTCGCCCGTCCGCCGAGTATGTCGGACCGGAAGACAGGGCTTTCGTTCATATCCATAATCGTAGCGTGCAGGAGAAAGCAGCATGACCTATCTGGTCGGCGGGGAAGCCCCTTCGGAATCAGCCGGAAAACGGTTTCGCAAACTCCTTGATGCGCCCGGCATCCTGCAACTGCCGGGCGCTCATAACGGTCAGGCCGCACTTCAGGCGAAGGATGCGGGATTTCAGGCGCTCTATCTTTCCGGTGCGGCCATGACGGCCAGCATGGGGCTCCCGGATCTGGGGATCATCACCATAGATCAGGTGGAGTTCTTCATCCGGCAGATCGTCCGATCCTCGGCTCTTCCGCTTCTTGTTGATGGCGACACCGGATATGGCGAAACCCTCAACGTGATGAACATGGTTCGCGCATTCGAGGAGTCCGGTGCAGGGGCGCTGCATCTGGAGGATCAGCTTCTCCCCAAAAAGTGCGGTCATCTGAATGACAAGAAACTCGCCAGCGCGGACGAGATGGCCATGAAAGTCAGCGCCGCCCATCGGGCGCGTCGTGATCTGGTCATTGTGGCCCGGACGGACGCCGCCGCCAGTGAAGGCATCGATGGCGCTGTCGCCCGCGCGAAGAAGTATATCGAGGCTGGCGCAGACGCGATTTTTCCGGAGGCGCTGACAAACGCCGAGATGTTCCGCGAATTTGCGAAGCGTATGCCGGGCGTGAAACTGCTGGCCAACATGACAGAATTCGGGCGCACACCGTTCTACACGGCGAAAGAATTCGAGGAGATGGGCTACAGCATGATCATCTGGCCGGTCAGTTCGCTGCGTGCCGCCAACAAGGCGCAGGCTGACCTGTATGCCACCATTGCCCGTGATGGCAGCACGGAAGCCATGCTTCCCCGCATGCAGACGCGGGAAGAGCTTTACAGGACACTGCGCTATCACGACTATGAAGCGCTGGACCGCAGCATTGTGGAAACTGTTCTACCAACCATAGCGGCCTGAACTTTCTTTATCTGAACGCTTCACATTCAAGGTCATACTATCCGGGCGATGATCTTGCATCGCCCGTTTCCATTCAGGAGAAGACAGGTGTCCACACCCCAGACCGATCTCGCCATTTGGAATATCGAAAGCGTTGATCCGGACAAGGCCTTGCAGATCAGGGCGATGCGTGAACAGGTGCAGACCGATCCTGAAACCTTCTGGCTGGAACAGGCAAAACGCCTCGACTGGGCAAAATTTCCGACCGTCGGCAATCGTTCGACGTTCGAGGATGATGTTTCCATCCGGTGGTATGAGGACGGCAAACTCAACGTCTCGGTCAACTGTCTGGATCGCCATCTGAAGGAACGCGGAGACCAGACCGCCCTGATCTGGCAGGGCAATGATCCGGGAGTGTCGCGCCAGCTTACATTCCGGGAACTGCATGCCGAAGTCTGTCGTGTCGCCAATGCCCTGAAAAGTCTGGGTGTGAAACGCGGCGACCGCGTGGCGATTCACCTGCCCATGACTGTCGAGGTGGTCGCGTGCATGCTTGCCTGCGCCAGGATTGGTGCGGTGCATGTCGTGCTGTTCGGTGGGTTCTCACCTGAAGGGATTGGTGAACGTCTGATCGACAGTGGGGCTGTAGCGGTCATTACCTGCGATGCCGCAAAACGTGGCGCGAAAACCATTGCGCACAAGTCGGTCATTGACGCCGCACTCAAGCATAGCGGCTCGATTGGCAGCGTAAAAAACGTTATCGTCGTGAATGTCAGCGACACCAGCGCCCCCATGACGCCTGGACGCGACCATAGTTACGCAGAACTCGTATCCGGACAGTCTGACGCCTGCGAGCCTGAAATCATGAACGCGGAAGATGTGTTCTTCCTGCTTTATACTTCTGGCAGCACGGGCAAGCCCAAGGCGATCGTGCATACGACGGGCGGTTACCTCCTCTGGGCGGCCTATACTGTAGACGTCACTTTCCCGGCAGAACGGGGCACAACGCACTGGTGTACGGCTGATGTTGCGTGGATCACGGGCCATACTTTTGTGGTGTATGGACCATTGGCCAATGGCACCACGACGCTGCTCTTTGAAGGGCTGATGGGATGGCCGCAGGCGGGCCGCTGGTGGGACATCATCGACCGTTTCAATGTGTCGAGTTTCTTCACCGCTCCCACCGCCATCCGGGCGCTGATGCGTGACGGTGACGACCTCCCCCGCCAGTATTCCCTCGCGTCACTGCGTCGACTGGGTTCGGCGGGTGAACCGATCAGCCCCGATGCGTGGCTGTGGTATTATGAGGTGATCGGGCAAAAGAAATGCCCGGTCATCGACATGTGGTGGCAGACGGAAACGGCCGGTCCGATGCTGAGCGCCATCGCCGGCGCGCAGCAACTGAAACCCGGCTGGGCGACAACCGGTATCCCGGGGATTTTTCCCTCTCTGACCAACGATAAAGGCGAAATCATCGAGAACAGGGAGGCGGAAGGATGCCTGTGCTTCGATGAATCCTGGCCGGGTCAGACCCGATCCATATGGGGAGACCACAAGCGGTTTCGGGAAACCTATTTCACTTTCAGCAAAGGTCGGTATTTTTCAGGTGATGGCGCGCGGCGGGATGCTGACGGCAATCTCATGATCACAGGTCGCATGGATGATGTGATCAACGTGTCAGGGCACCGGATTGGCACGGCGGAGATTGAAGATGCTGTAGCGACTGATCATTCTGTTGCGGAGGCTGCGGCAGTCGGCATCAATCACGATCTGAAGGGTCAGGGCATTGTCGTGTTTGTCGTGGCGCGCAGCACCAGAACGCTGCCTTCTGAAGCGCATTTGAGCAAGGTGATCAGCGAGCGCGTGGGCCGCTACGCCACTCCCGAGCGCGTTTACCTTGTTTCTGAACTTCCCAAGACACGTTCGGGCAAAATCGTTCGTCGCCTGCTGCGCAAGATTGCCTCCAATGAGACTGACAATCTTGGTGATCTGTCCTCACTTGCTGACACATCCATTGTGCCCACTCTGATCACGCTTGTTCAGAAACAGCTTCAGACTGCATAAAAGAAAGCGTTACGCGTTTTTCTGACAGGCCATCAATCAGGAAATTTCCAGAAAATACTGGAAACTTCCTGGTGGATACTGAACAATGAACAGACAGATACCGGTCGCAATCATTTGCGCTGCCCTGCTGCCGGCATCAACTGTCTCGGTATGTTTTTGATTTACGTCCAGCACCGCAAGAGCAGCCTGTTTTTCGATTCACAGTTATTTTTCATTTATATGAACAGGCAGATCAGAGTCTGTTCATTCCAATATAAAATCCCAATACACCGAATTTTAAATACAAAACCCCTCAAGGTATATAAAATTCATTATTAATATAAAATTATATATATTCATAATAAAAACAATTATACCTAACTCCCTCATTGTGTTTCTCTTCGTTACATACAACTTCACCTTCAGTTAATTAATTCTGTCCGAAGATGAAATTGTTTCCACACAGGGAGTTCAATCCATGTCGTCTTCAATTTCTTCCATTGGCGGCTCCTCAATTGCAAGCCTGTTTAATACCTCCTCTTCGTCCGATACATCTGGCGCCAGTTCGAGTTCTTCAACTTCATCCACATCTTCTACGGACACCACGTCAGAGACCGTCAACAGTGATGGAACCATCACTGTTACACTGACTGATTCAAGTGGCAATGTTGTTTCCCAAACGACCGAAGGTTCGCCTCGCAGTTCAACGGCGTCCAGTGATGGCGGTCTCGACACCTTTGCCTGATTATTTACGTATTCCAACCGAATAACTTTTATTCTTGTTGGCACAAAAAAATCGCCCGGTTAACACCGGGCGACTTCTCTATCAACCAACACATTCCTCAGAAAACAGGCATGTTTTCTGACTATCAGCCAGACGACAGATTTTAGCAGCTATGAATGATGTTGTTCAGAACGCTGCTGAAGGATCCACCGATCCAACCGCCATTACCGCCCCAGCCAGCTGTTGAGTAACCGCAGTTGTTGGAAGGAGCAGGTACATAGCCGGGACCACCGCAGCCTTTAGGGGGAGCAGGCACATAACTGCCGCCACCACAGTTGCCGCCCCAGTTACCACCCCAGCTAAAGCCACCACAGTTGCTGCCCCAACTAAAGCTGCCGCCGCCGCATGAGCTGCCAAAACCGGACAAAGCACCCAATATGAGGCCACCTAACAGAAGACAGCAACCACCAGATACTTCAGCCGTTTCGGCCACATTCAGTTCACGAATTTTTTTCTCCAAGCATGTAAGACGTCTTGAGCGCTCGAAGGGGACAAAAGCATCAAAAAGTAACAAAAGTCAATAAACTCTTAACGTGTATGCAGAATACAGAATATACAAAAATGACACCGTTAAAAAATTGATAACACTAAGCCTGACCTTAAGTTAACTCCCATGGGATTATTGCGCTTTCGATACGTTTGACAGTCACCCCATATGCTTCAGACACCATATTATCTGTCAGCACCTCCCCGGGTGTCCCGATGGCAACAAGCTCCCCATTTTTCACCAGAGCCACGCGATCGCAGAACCGGGAAGCAAGAGCGAGATCGTGGAGCACCACGACAACAGCGACGCCTCTGCGCGACAGATCGAGGAACAGATTCATGACTGATAATGCGTGAGCAGGATCCAGGGCTGCAATCGGCTCATCCGCAAGTAAAACAGGCGCCCGCACAGCCAATGCACGCGAGAGAAGAACGCGCGCACGCTCCCCTCCCGACAAGGCAGTAACAGGCCGATCCGCAAATTCCAGTGTCCGGGTCTGCTTCAATGCTTCTTCTACCGCCATACGATCTTCATCGGACCGACCTTTTCCAAAAGGAAGGCGACCCAGAGAGACAAGGTCCCGCACGGCCATGAGAGGAAGTGTCTCCGCCTCTTGCGGCAGAAAAGCTATTCTATGCGCTCTCCACAACGCTGCCTTTTCAGCAAGATTATCCCCCTCCAGTCGTACACGTCCTTCCTCGGGCCTCTGCAAACCGGCGATGACACGCAGCAATGAACTCTTGCCGGCTCCATTAGGACCAATCAGGCCAAATACTTCCCCAGTCCGGATTGAGAGTGAAACATCCCGAAGAACGATCACGTCCCCGTAACGCAATGTCACATGATCAACCCGCAGTATTTCAGACACGGTATTCATGAACCGTTCTTCCTCAGAACACTGACACGCCAGAAAAACAGTGGTGCTCCGGTCAATGCTGTCAACACCCCGACATGCAGTTCCGTGTGAGTAGGAATGAAGCGCGCGCACAGATCTGCCAGCAGAAGAAGGATTGCTCCTCCCAGAAACGACGGGAGCAAGAGACGACCGGGACGATGTCCCGTCAAGGGCCGAAGAAGATGCGGTACGACAAGACCGATAAAGCCAATTGCTCCCGCAACGGCGACACCAGACCCGATCGCAAGCGCCGCACCAAGCACAATGCGGTTCTGGGCGCCCCAGACACCACGCAAAGTAAAACCAAGACTCTCGGCCACTTCATCACCAAGCGTCAGGGCATCCAGCACCCGCCCACTCATGGCCATAAGCACTGACCCCAGAAAAACACCAGGCAGACAAAGCCAGACCTGAAGCATGGTCCGATCGGCAAGAGATCCCATCAGCCAATGCATGATTTCAAAAGAAGCGTACGGACTTGGCACCAAATTCAACGTCAGGGCCGTCATGGCGGCGAAAAAACTCGTCAGGGCCGTGCCCGCCAGTAACAGGCTGACAACACCTCCCTGCCCCGCCAGCCCGAGCAGCAGCACAACCGCCAGCAGGGCTCCGGCCAGCCCTCCAAACGGCAACGCAAAACTGAAAACTCCCGCCAGACCAGTATAAAATACAAGAACCGCCCCCAGAGCCGCTCCACTGGAAACACCGAGCAGTCCAGGGTCGGCAAGAGGATTACGCAGATACCCCTGCAATACCGCCCCCGAAAGTCCCAGCGAACCGCCTATCATGACGGCGAGGAGTGCGCGCGGCAGTCTGAGCTGTCCAAGAATCACAGCGCCCACCGTGTCTCTTCCAGCAAGAATATCTTCAAAGGCAGACAGAAATGGCAACGCTGTTTCACCACGCACAAGCGCCAGAGCAAACAGCAGGACCAGAACTGAAGTCAGGGCAATCAGCAGGATACGATCAGGATGTCGCGTCATTTCCCGCTCCCTTCCATCATTTGGCGCGCCTTTGAAAGTATTTCCAGTGCGTCGAGTGTTTGAGGCAAACCACAAAGCCATAGAGAGGCAGGAATATTGATGCGATGCGTGCCACGGAAAGCACTTTCAAGCGCCTGATTATCCAGCAAGGCCTGCGCCTGTGACGTCCCTTGCCCCGAACGATCAAGAATCAAAAGATCGGGCCTTGCAGCAATAAGTTTTTCAAGTGACAGCGCATGCGTCCGTTTTTTTCCTGTACTTGTCGAAAAATTTTTCAGGCCAGCATGATGCAGCACGTCGTCTGGCAATGAATGGGCTCCCGTCACAAAACCATTGGCAGCGTAAATCACCGCTTCGGGTGCATCCGGCGATAATGGCAATGACAGACGGGCCAGCCTGTCATTGAAATCCTTTATCAGAGCTTCTCCACGTTCAGGGACGCCCAGCAGTCGCGCCATTCTGCGTATGGAGGTGGAAATATCTGCAAGCGAATGAGCAGGAGCGAACATTTCAAGGCGTGTGCCGACTGATTGTGCCGCCAGCAGCGTGACAGGCATCGTCGATGTGCCTGTTACAACCAGATCCGGCTTCACTGACAGGATCGTCTCCACGTTTATGCGGAATGCCGGATAATGCCGGGCCAGCTCACATAGAGGAGCATTCGCGCAATCAGACGCCAGTTGAGACAGTCCGATAATGGTTGCAGGATCTGCCAGCAGCAGAAGAAGCTGATCTGTGCAAAGATTGAGGGAGATTACCCGCCCAGGTGGTTTTTCACCGGGAGTTTCATCTGCTCTGGCGACCTGACATTGGAAAAATCCACTGAGCCATAATGCAGCGATGCTCCCCATCACCGCATGGAGACAGCGGGCAGGCAATCGATTTCCGGAAAATAGCATCAGGTCTGTCGCTCACAGAAAAATCTTCAGGCCGCCAAAGGCGACCCTCTCGTAGCGTATTCAGAGCGATGACGCACCCGGCGGACTCTGCTGCATAATCCGCATATCGCGCGAACCGGCTTTTATCGGGGCACCCGATATGTCCCAGATGAAACGGCTATGCGCTCAGGGAGAGCTTCACTGCGCATTTTGAGACATAAGCTTCCGCATGGAAGCCCCGCCATGCACAGGTGGAGGCAGAAGCTGTAGGTAATTCGTCAGCAAAGGCGACGGCACCGACGATAACTCAAGTGTTTCACCCGCATGCAGTTTTTCAGCGAAACTCAGGCCGGTGATCCGATCATCGGTATAATGGGTCACAAGCTGATCGATGCCGCTGCGATACTCTGCAAAGCGGGAAAAACTGCTCCCAAGAGCTACCAGTTGCCGAAAACGGCGATTGCCCTGCTCAAAAGATATCATCAGTGAGTCCGGCCACGCGGTGATTGGCCACGCAATCAGAAGGTCTTCCTGCACAAGCAGAGTGAACTGGGCTTTTGCAGCCCTTGCGGCGGCCGCTCCCAGTTCGGCGGCGGCCATACCATAAATCGAACAGCGACTGGCGAAGCGAATGAGTGCATGTATCGTCGCCTGCTCATTCGCTTCCAGCCAGAGAAGAACGCGCCTCTCGGACCTTTCCACGGGCCTGATCAGAGCGATTTCTCTGCTGATCCGATCACAACGGGCATTGAACAGTTCGTACACGCCCGTAATCGCCTGATCACAAAGCTCCAGCAACATTTTTGCTTTCGGCTGGACATGCGCCACCGCACGCGCTGTCGGCAGAAGGATGTCGATTTCGTTTCTGGAAGCCACCAGAAGTGTCAAAGCGAAATACCAGGCCGTCATCCCCCTCCCTGCCGCCTCGGTCAGAAGCTGGGCAAGAGCTTTCCGGCTCGGGATCACCGGTATAACGGCTTTCCTGGGCTGAAAGAAATGTCGGGCCCCATCGAAAACAAGCTGGATTGCCGGGATGAGAGTTTCAATACTGGTGGTCCTGATGCCGGAAGCCTGCGACATCTCATCCAGCACGGAAGGCGGAATCGGACGCATCAGAACATCGGCAGCGCGCTCCCAGAGCATCTCCGAAGCCCGCCACAACGGATCGGCCCATTCCTTTTCATCCAGAGGATCTCTCTCTGGCAGATGGAGTCCATCACCCAGCGCAATGAGCTTTTCGACCAGATTCTGCTGCGGGAAGCAGTTCATAATCCAGATACGCAGTGGTTCCAGCAATGAATCCGGAATGGACCTAACAGAAAGGTCGCTTGACTTGGTCCACTCCGTCGTCGGCACGATAATCGACCAGAGTGGGCGAAACAGCAGCGTAAAGGAGGTTGCGACCGGACCTTCAGGCGAAAGCTTCGCACGTCTGGCATCGGGCAGAACGGGAAGAGCCATGCTCAGTTCTCCTTGATATCGTAGAGAAGGCTCATATGCATCAACCTCTCGTTGCGTTCTTCAATATAGAGAGAATGATCGACTTCAGGCGGCCATGAGGCGAGAGAAGGTCTGCCCACATTTGCCAGCGGAGAACGGGCCGCCGCCGCATGGTTGCTGTGAGACAGAATCTGCGCCAGCGACGCCAGGTCCGCGAGCATATGGGTGGCGCACGGTGCACGGGGAATTTCTTCGAGCAGCAGCGCAAAGCGTACCCAGCCATCAAGGGTAGCGATTTCCCTGACCGCTCCTTCACATGAAACGCCAATGTGAGCGAGGCGGTCCGGCTCGGCGAGAAGTCCGGCATGCGCCGCATAGAGCGCCTCCATGCGTCGCAGGGCCTCTGTCGCCACAGTGATCACACGTCCCGTCGTCAGGTTGTTTCCTTCCAGGGAGTGAAGTGAAGGAGCCAGTCCTCTCAGGGCGTTCCGGATAATCGCCAGACGGGGCGGTGTTCGTTCATTGAGGGCGGAATAACCGCCTCCCCTGCGAATGCAGTCAGCAGAAAAGCCGAGATAGGAAAAAATATTCCCCAGATAGTCCGGCAGATCTGAATGCACGGCGATACCGGCCAGCAGTTCAGATACCTTCTGCTGAATGGCGCTGCGTCTGGCTGCGAGCGCAGTGAACGCCATCCGCGCCAGCTTCTGTGTCTCCCTGCCCGCGAATCCTTTCGCTGCAAGGTCAAGAAAACACCCCCTGACATCCTGTGGCGTAAGTTTTTCGAAGGACACCAGATGACGGAGCAGCACCCGGTCAAACACCGTCATTGCAAAGCCGAGATTATCCCGTCCATCCACTCCCGCCACCATGACTCCGGCTCCGAAAGGGTTCGGGACCAGCAACTGGGGCTGCTCATCAGGATAAATCCTCAAAGCCATGCCGCCCGCCAGAGGACTGGTGGCTGGCAGAAAAATGGTGATCCCTGTGGAAAGAGATAATGTATGTCGGGCTGGAGAGGGATCGACGATATGAGTCTCCATGGGCCGTCCGGCAATGTCCATTCAAACATCCAATGTGATGTGAAATACGAAATGTTCTCACTGAAAACGTACTGCTAAAAACTTGCTGACAGCTAAAAACCCACTGGCACCGGCAAGCCTGACGTGCGATGTCCTCGCCTGCCGATATTCACACCGGGAACAATGAACATTCCGTCAAATACTTCGCCGCCCCGCACCCGTAACGGATCAAAAAAGACCGGACGCTCCAAAACGGGCCGATCCCGCGTTCCAGCATCGCCGGTGGTGCCGGATCCGACACGGGAAATTGCATACGACATCGTACGGGGCGTGATCGAAAATCGCCGCATGCTGGAAACGACACTTGGTCGTTCTCAGGAAGCGCGCGAGGCTGAGCCACGCGATCGCGCGGCAGCCCACCGTCTCGGGGCTGCGACGCTCCGTCATCTGGGAACACTTTCCACGGTTCTGGAACCTTTTCTCCGCAAGCAACCGCCAGAGCCGGTCCGTATTGCGCTGCTCATCGGCACCTGCCAGCTTCTGTTCCTTGAGACGCCTCCCCATGCCGCCGTCGGCACCACGGTCAACCTGCTGCGCCGCCGCGAACTCGCGCCTTTTGCGGGACTGGCCAACGCCGTTTTGCGCAAGATCGCGACGCAGGGAGAGGCGCTACTGACAGGCCTCGATCAGGAACGGCTGAACATTCCCGGCTGGTTATGGTCTTCGTGGAAATATCTTGGTCCAGGGGTTGGTCGCAGAATCGCACGGGGTCTGGAGCAGGAAGCGCCTCTTGACCTGACGCTGAAACCCGATGCTCCTCCAATGGAAGACGGGATTGTCCTTCCGACCGGATCTGTCCGGTTTCCGGCCGGAACGCGGGTTCCGGAACTGCCGGGTTTTGAAGAAGGCGTCTTCTGGGTGCAGGACGCCGCAGCAACGCTGCCCGCACGGCTGCTCGCCGCAAAACCTGGCGAGCGCGTCGCTGATCTGTGCGCGGCTCCCGGCGGTAAAACCGCACAACTGGCCTGTACCGGCGCTCAGGTGACGGCGCTGGAACGTGACCCCTCCCGTATGGAACGGTTGAAGGAAAACCTCACACGCCTGAAACTCGATACCGTAAAAACGGTGTGCGCCGACGCGGCCGCGTGGCAGCCCGATGCGCCTCTCGACGCCGTTCTGCTGGATGCTCCCTGTTCCGCAACCGGCACGGCACGGCGTCATCCTGACGCCCTGTGGATCAAGCGGCCACGTGACCTTACAGCGCTGGTCGAAGCCCAGACAGGCCTGCTCGCCGCAGCGGCACGGATGCTGAAACCGGGCGGCCGTCTTGTTTATGCCGTCTGCTCTCTTCAACAGGAAGAAGGCCCCGAGCAGGCCCGCAAGATCGCCGGTCAGTTCGGGCTCAAGGCGGACCCGATCAAGCCCGAAGAAATGCAGGATATTCCCGAGGCGCTGACTCCTGAAGGATGGGTACGCACCCATCCCGGCCTCTGGCCGGATCTGGGCGGCATGGATGGTTTCTTCGCCGCACGCTTTATCAAGGAAGGCTGAGAGCCACAGGAATGGCGGCAGCCCGGATAGAGCACATCGACACGCCGGAAGGACGCGCCCTGTGGCGTGAAATGCTCGACATTCTTCCGGGTCTTCAGGCCGTCCTGAATTTTGTAACCAACAGGCAGCCGTCTTCGGTGTCCGGCAAGCTCTTCTGGTATCAGACGGAGCTGTTCGAACGCTGGTTCTTCCGCATCCCGTCCCCTCACACGGCCAGAATGATTCATTCCGCGGATTCATGGACGGGCCGTCATCAGACGACGTTCTTCCGTTTTCCGGATGCTCCGGAGATGATTCTTGCCAGCTATGGTGGGAGCGATCGTTTTCCCATGGGCGCACTGCTTCTGACATCGCCCTCTGGCAGCCCCGCCTCGGGAGTGGCTTTCAGCACCCGGAACCTGTCCGGGCTGACTGAGGATGTTCCCGAGATGTTTCAGGCTTTTGCACCCGCCGACCGGCACAGGATACCTGTATTATCGTCTGCAACCGCTCTCGTAGACGCCTCACCTTCAGAGGACCCGATGACGCTCGGGCTCATGAAAGAAGCATCCACACTAAAAAGCTGGCGGCAACCTGTCGCCCTCGCCATTCGAGAAGAATCATTTGATCCTTCCCCTATTCAGCCAGATCGGCCAGCGACAATCGAGGGCAGCCAGCCTCCGGCCAATCAGGCCGGGCATGTCTCCTTCTACCTTTAGACCAGTCGGGCATCCGTCGTTGGCCACACAGGATTGTGACGAACAGACAGGCAAATCTCCTTCGAAAATTTTATTTATTCTGCAAGACGCCGAGTATAACTAAAAAACTGATTCAGCTATCCATTCATAAAATCACAGAGAAATGACAATGATCTTTGTGGTGAAGCATTTTTCAGAAATCCATGTGGAAATTTTTCGGATCCAAAAAATAATGCCGTGAAATTTTTTTATTATCAAAGCATCCTCAAAAAAATGCTCAACCCTGAGCAAAAATGAAAATGACGCTGTCTGTCCGCTGATTTCCTGCCGCGCCAATGCACGCAGTCTTCGTGAATATTGGTAATTTTATTCATCAACTGACAATCAATCTGGCAGATGCTGCGTCACACGCATCCGCGCCATTTTAATGACTGATTGCCCGTTCATAACGATCACCAGAAAACGACTCTATCCGTAGCAAAAAAGAAGACGCCCAATTCCGGCTTCATCCGTTTTTATGTAGAAGCCCCCAGAACACCTGTTGCACCCCTGACAATGTTTGCCGATAACAAAACCATGACCAGTATTTCTTCTCCTCTGATTGCCCCAAGCATTCTGGCCGCTGACTTCGCCCGACTGGGAGAAGAGGTTGCCGCCATCGAAAAAGCAGGCGCCGACTGGATTCATCTGGATGTGATGGATGGTCATTTCGTGCCGAACATTTCTTTCGGCCCGGCGATCATCAAGGCACTCCGGCCCCATTCGAAGCTGCCGTTCGACGTGCATCTCATGATTGAACCCGTCGATCCCTATCTGGAAGCATTCGCCAGCGCGGGAGCCGATCATATTACGGTTCATGCCGAAGCCGGGCCGCATCTGCACCGCTCCCTACAGGCCATCAGAGCGCTCGGGATCAAGGCAGGTGTTTCGCTTTGTCCGGCCACACCACCGGAGGCCCTGTCGGAAGTGCTCGATATGACGGACCTCATTCTGGTGATGTCCGTCAATCCGGGGTTTGGCGGGCAGAAATTCCTGCATAGCCAGACCCGGAAAATCAAAACCCTGCGCGATATGATACAGTCATCCGGCAGATCGATCAGGCTGGCGGTCGATGGCGGTATCGATCCGGAAACCGCGCCTCTGGCGATTGCTGCCGGCGCGGACGTTCTGATTGCGGGCAGCGCGGTATACGGACGTGAGGATTATGCCGCCGCCATCAGGGCGCTACGGAACAGCAACTAAAAGCAGTCGTCGTGCGTTTCTGGTGATCTGGGTTGAAGGAGGAGCTTGAGTATGGGTCTGGGCCGCTGGTGGCGTGATGCGCGACTCTCTTTTGCGCTTCTCGGCCCTTTGGGTGGCCTGAGGTCCATCCCATCCACTCCGGCGCAGACCGTTCGCGACCTGTGGCCAGGTGATGCGGGCAATGGTGAGATGATCGTACGGGGCACGGCTTCTCACGGTGGCGAGACCGTCTCAATCCGGAAAGGCGTCTGGGCTGACGAGAACTGGTCTCCTGCGTTTCGGGACTGGTTCCAGAGCTTCGAATGGTTGCGGAATCTGAGAGAGCTCGGCTCCGAATCTGCGCGTGCCCAGGCCAGATCCCTCGTCGCGGACTGGATGAGCCAGCCCATTGGCATGACCCCGCTTGAAGATGCCTCGACGACCGGAGCCCGGATCGCGGCATGGCTGTCGCAATATGATTTTTTCGCAGCCTCCGCTGATGAGGACTATCGTCGCGCGCTTCTTCAGAGGATCGTGCTTGAAGCGCGGGCGCTTTCAGCAATCGTGCCGACTGAACGTCATGACTGGACCGCACTGCGTGGCCTGAAAGGCCTACTGGCGACTGCGGTTGCCATTCCGGAACAGAAGACTTTTCTGGCCCGCTACATGCGGCTGATCGACCCCGAACTTGAAATGCAGATCCTGCCGGACGGGTGCCATGCTTCCCGCAGTCCCGGCGCGCAGCTTCTCGTCCTGCGGGAACTGGCTGAAATGCGGCTGATACTTCAGTCGGCGCGTATTCCCATGCCGACAACGCTTTCCTCCGCACTCGACCGGATGGCTCCGGTGCTGCGTGCCTTTCGGCATGGCAATGGTCGCCTTGCCCTGTTCAATGGCACATGGTCTCACGATCCCGCCCTGATTGATCTGGTCATCACCCGCGCCATGCCGAGAGGAAACATCATGGCGCGGACCATGCGGGACGGTCGTTTTATCAGAGCCTCATCCGGCAATACAGTTCTGTTCGTGGATGCGGGTGGCCCTCCCCCGAAAGGTTTCGACATGCTGGCGCACGGCGGCCTCATGTCGATGGAGATGTCTTCAGGGCGTTCACAGATTGTCGTCAATTGTGGCGCGAGTCCACGCCCCGGCTGGCATGAGGCCCTGAGAGATGCGCCCGCGCATTCCGTGTTGTCGGTCCCGGCCTGCCCCCCCGTGCTCTGGCGACGGGATGGTTCCGTGGATGTGAGACCGGACGTGACCTGGGAGCACTCCGTTTCCGGGACCGATCACATGATCGAACTGGCGTCAGACTGTTATCGTCCCGTCGGTTGCGGCTCTTACCGGCGTCGCCTTTTTCTCTCAGGGGAAGGCTCCGATCTCCGGGGAGAAGACAGGCTCGATACGGCCGGAAATCCGCCTGAGTTCGCCCTGCGTTTTCATCTCCATCCCTCTGTGCGTGTTGAGCTGGAAGAAACCGACATTCTGCTGCATGCGGGTGATGAGGTCTGGAGATTCCGCAGCGATGGCTACTCTACAATAGAAGACAGTATTTATTTCGGGTTCAAAGATCCTGCACCAACCCAGCAGATTGTCGTCCGACCCGCAGAGGTCATGCCCATAGCCCCTGCTGTGGCCTCAGACAGTCAGCCGGCGCCCAATTCATCCCTGTTTCCTGACACCCCGGACGATGCGGTGGTCACACATCCCGCACAGGCGGAAAGTAAGCAGGCAGATCTGTCTTCATCCATGGCCGGTTCAGTGACTGATCAGGACAGACAAGACCAGACAGCCCTAACCAACGCTATTGAAACAGGCGTCGCTACAGGTCAGGAAAAAGATCCTGTCCCACCCGCTCAGGATAGCGAAACCATACAGATGGGCGACAGTGAACCCGCCCCAAGCGACGGCGGAGGCAATGACGTTTCGGGCTTGGATCTGCCCGTTCCGTCGCCTGAGCCTCCCGTTCTGGCAAACGCCATCCGGTGGGCATTCACACGGCTGGACGCCTGAAGACCGGTCACAGGCAAGGAAGCACCGTGAAGATCCTTGAGGTCACCAACGTCGATTTTTCGCTGCATCATTTTCTGCTGCCACTGATGCGGCAACTGCGAGCCGAAGGTCATGATGTCATCGGGAGTTGCGCCGAGGGGCCTCTCCTTGGAGAGGCGCGCGCCGAAGGTTTTCGTATTATCCCCGTACCAATGGCCCGGTCTTTTTCATTAAAAGCCCAGACTCGCGCTTTCGCAGCACTGGTCCGGCTGATCCGTCAGGAAAAACCGGATCTGGTCCATGCTCATATGCCGATCAGCGGCCTTCTGGCGCGTTTTGCGGCGAAACTTTGTGGCGTTCCCTGTATCGCCTACACCTGCCACGGTTATCTTTTCAATCAGCCCGGCTCCCTTGCGCGCCACGCCCTGTCTTTCACACTTGAATGGCTGGCCGGACATATCACCGATATTTATCTGACCGTTTCGCAGGCAGAAGCACGGGACGCCAGACGGCTCCACATTCACTCAGAAGCCACACCGGTTGGAAATGGCCGCGATCCCCAGATATATCATCCAGATCCATCGGCCCGGAAGCGGATAAGGGCTTCACTCGGTGTCCCACCCGATCGCGTGGTGATTGTCGCTGTATCAAGGCTGGTCAGACACAAAGGTTACCCGGAGCTTCTGGCGGCGATGGAGAGCGTTCCGGGTGCGGAGCTCTGGATTGTCGGGGAACGCTTATCAAGCGATCACGGGGAAGCGCTGGAGCCTTATTTTCAGCGCGCGCATGGCGTTTTGAATGGCAGGCTGCGCATGTTGGGCTATCGGGAGGACATTCCGGCGGTTCTCGCAGCAGCGGACATCTTCACGCTGCCCAGCCATTTCGAAGGTCTGCCCATGTCGATCATCGAAGCCATGATGACTGGTCTTCCCGTCGTGGCCACCGACATCCGGGGACCACGGGAGCAGATCGTGCAAGGCGAAACCGGTCTGCTTGTCGCCGCCGCCAAGGTCATGCCTCTTGCTGAAGCCCTGAACAGACTTGTTCAGGATCAGCCCTTGCGGGCGAAAATGGGCACGGGTTCACGCCAACGCGCCCTGTCTCTTTTCAATGAATCGACCGTTCTGACAAAAACGGCAGCACTTCTGACAAAAGGCGCACGCCTCAGGTTGCTGAAGAGGAAGCAGTCTGCGCTGTAATGACTGGCTGCAAAAGGTCATTGATAAAATTATAGTGGGGCGGCAGAAGCGAAGCCAGACCGTAGCATATCAGGGCGAAGCAGAACGTCGTTCCGTACAGAAGGGCGGCACGCGGCCAGCTGAGACGAAGGCCGATCTTGGCGACGAATATCCCGAGCCAGATTCCGTAGACATCGCTGCTCATGACAATCGCCATGGCGAATCCGGGAGTTCCGGCAACTGATGAAAAGAGCATCGTCCCGAGAGACATGGCTATGGCCGACACCAGAACGGTTATCCACTCACACCAGCTGCCTGCCGTTGCATAACGCAGCCACAGCTCTTCCCTGCCCCATTTTTTCGCAAAGAAATGAGAAATGACGGGAAGCGCCAGAAGTGTGCAGAAAGACAGTTCAACGCGAATAAATCCGAGAGCCGGATCTTTCTGCAAGGGCACTGTCAGCAGGCCGACAAGGCACATCGCCAGTCCGGGCGCCAGGGCGGCGAGGAAATGTTCAATGGAGTTCCCGAAACGCTGAAGCCCTTCCGCCCGTCCGCTGGCGAGGAGAGTCATCCCCTCCAGAATCGCTTTCGGATTAGGCGTCGTATTGCCTTTGAACACGCCACTCACGCCACAGTCCTTTCCAAAAGCCGCTCATAAATACGCTTCAGCGTATCGAGATCTGAAACGGCGACGTGCTCATCAATCTGATGCATGCTCGCGCCAACGAGACCAAATTCCGCCACGGCGCAATACAGGGCGATAAAGCGCGCATCCGAAGTGCCGCCACCCGTATCCAGACGAGGTTCACGGCCTGTCACATCGTGAACAGAAGCTTTCAGGGCGTCCAGCTCCGGTCCCGGGCTGGTAAGGAATGACTCACCACTGATGCTGGCTGCCACATCACAGTCGGGCGCATGCCGATGGCAGACGGTTTCGATCCACTCTTTTAGGGCCGTGCCGGTATGCAGATCGTTAAAGCGGATATTCAGGGCTGCTTTTGCTTCCGCCGGAATCACGTTGGTGGCCACGTTACCCACGTCTATGCTCGTCATCTGAAGGCTTGACGGCTCAAACCATTCGGAACCCTGATCCAGCGGTTTTTCAGTCAGTTCATTCAGGATATGAATCAGCCGATGGACAGGGTTATCCGCGCGATGCGGGTAAGCGACATGCCCCTGCCGCCCCTTCACCGTAATACGGACGTTGATACTGCCGCGTCGGCCAATCTTGATGATTTCGCCCATGACGGTCGGATTGGTCGGTTCGCCGACCACGCAGAAATCCGGAATCTGGTTGTGGGCCTTCATCCATTCCAGCACTTTTACAGTACCGAAGCGGGCCGGACCTTCCTCATCACCGGTAATCAGGAGACTGATTGATCCCTTTGGGTCAGACCTGCCAGCAAGAAAGGAAGAGACAGCGGCGACAAAGGCGGCGATCCCCCCCTTCATGTCACACGCACCCCGACCATAGAGGACGCCTTTATCGACTGAGCCCGCAAACGGTCCATGTCGCCAGCCGTCCTGGCCCGGCGGTACGACATCGGTATGCCCGGCAAAACACAGGTGAGGACCACTCTTGCCTCGTCGGGCGAAGAGATTTGGCGTCCGCTCCTCACCTTCACCGAAAGGCAGATGAAAGACCTCAAACCCCATGACGCTTAATGTTTCACCCAGAGCGATCTGGGATTCGCCGGGATCCGGACTGACGGATGGGTGACGAATCAGGTCAGAAGCAAGAGCCGTAACATCAAGCGCACGCGTCATGGAGCACTCTCAGTCGCGCAGCAGGTCGTTGATGGATGTCTTGGAACGGGTCCGTTCATCCACACGCTTGACGATCACGGCGCAGGCCAGGGACGGGTTGGGCTGGCCGTTGGCGTTAAGAGGCACGCTCGCAGGCAGCGAACCCGGAACGACCACGGAGTAGGCCGGAACGCGCCCGATATGAACCTCGCCCGTCGCACGATCAATGATCTTGGTGGAAGCGCCAAGGAACACGCCCATCGACAGGACGGAGCCACGCTCGACGATCACACCTTCGGCGACTTCTGAACGGGCGCCGATGAAGCAGTTGTCCTCAATGATGACTGGAGCGGCCTGAAGGGGCTCCAGCACGCCACCGATTCCCGCGCCACCGCTGATATGGCAGTTCTTGCCGATCTGCGCACAGCTGCCGACAGTAGCCCATGTGTCGATCATGGTGCCGGAATCAACCCGCGCACCGACATTCAGGAAGCTCGGCATCAGAACCACGCCCGGCGCGATGAAAGCCGAACGACGGACGACGCAACCGGGAACGGCACGGAAACCGGCTTCAGCAAAGCGGGCGGCATCCCAGCCTTCAAACTTGAGCGGCACCTTGTCATAAGCCGGAGCGCCTGCCGCACCACCTTCCATGATCCCATTATCTAACAGGCGGAAAGACAGCAGAACCGCTTTCTTCAGCCATTCGTGCACGGTCCACCCGGCATCACCGGGCTCGGCGACGCGGAGACGACCGGAGTCCAGTCCTTCAAGAACCGTCTCGATCGCAGACCGGTCATCGCCGGTCGTGGCAGGCGACACAGTGGTGCGCGCTTCCCAAAGCGCTTCGATCCGGGATCTGAGTTTCTCTTCGCTCATCGTCTTCCACAGTCAAAATAGCTGAAAGGCGCCCCTGCCAGTGGCCAGCACAGGTTACCTGAAGGCCGGACCATGCTGTTCAGGGCATCTTCTGTCAACGCAGCACATCTTAACGGGACAGAAACTATTCCCGGATGAAATGCGGAAGCATGAACACCATGCCTTCCTCTCCTGCGTCAGAATCGTCGCCACCCGGTCAGGATGGCAAACTGATGGACGCGCTTCTCGCCAGTCGTCGCCGCTGGAAAAGCCTGACGCAACTGGTTGCCGATTTCATCTTTGAAACGGACACCGAAGGCCGTTTCACCTTTTTCGAGGCGGGGCCCGCTCTCGGATGGAACGATCAGGAACTGATCGGGGAAGAGGGCACCAGACTCCTTCCCTGTGTGAATTCGACCCCGGCCCCCAACCCTTTCAAAACACGGAATGTCATTCGCAGCCGCCGCTGCTGGATCAAGAGAGCCGACAGCTCTTTTGGCTGCATGCTGGTTTATGCAACTCCTCTACTCTCACCTGATGGACATCACGCTGGCGTGCGCGGCCTCGGGATCGATGTATCCGATGAAGTCGGGTCCAACGCCGATCTCGCGGTCGCCCGCCTTCACAGTGAAATCGTGCGGCGCATCACAGCCACGATGCGCTCACGTGCCCTGTCCCGTCTGGGCATTCCACCTGCTTTCGATGAGCTGGCCGCCATGCTTGGCGCAGTCGGGGGCATTCTGATTTCCGAATCTCCTGAAGGGAAAACGGAAAGTGATGAAGACGATTCCGATGACGAAATCGTCCATCGTCTTCAGACATCCACGCCGTCATTTGACACGATGGTTGAGGAGATGCTGCGACATCCAGCGGATGGCAATCTCTCCTTTGAACCGGAAATCAGGCAGATAGAGGGACATGACGTCATCCTCTGCCGTAGCCGCGTGCGCTACAATGCGCCTGCCGCCATGGCGTTGTGGAGAAACAATGTCGGCGTCTGGTCACAGGATGACGCCAATCTGGCCGACGCGGCGCTGGCGACCTTCGCCTCCGCCCTTGAGATGAGCGCTCTCAACCGCGCCCTTGCTCGCAATGCACGGTTTGACCCGCTTACAGGCATGCTGAACCGGAACGGTCTGCTGACCGAAATCTCCAGGCGGCTGCCGCGTCTTGATCGGGAACGCCTTTCCGGCACGTTACTGATTATCGGTCTGGACCGCTTTTCAGACATCAACGCCCGCTTCGGTTTCGAAGCCGGGGACAGCGCCCTTCAACAGGTTGCCAGCTATCTGCGGGACGCCATTCGTCCAACAGATCTCGCCGGACGACTTGGAGGGGACATTTTCGGGCTCTGGCTCGATGGCGCTGATCATTTTGTCGCTGCTGAACGGGCGGAAGCCTTCTGTCAGCACGGCGCAGCCATTTTTGTTGCGGAACCCATCACTCTCACCTTCTCGGTCGGTCTTGCCGCGCGAAATTGGGAAACAGGTGAGAGCGTTGAGTCACTCATAGACCGCGCAAGTTTTGCCATGCGCAGCGTGAAACTCGCAGGAGGCGCGCGCTGGCATACATCATTGGAAGAATCTTCACCATGAACTCTTCATTAGACCCAAAATTTTTTCAGATCCTGCCCACACGCTCGCTTTCTTCTGTTCCTCCAGCGTCAGCAGGCCCGGCATTACGCGAGAAACCACGCAGTGTTGCTACTGCCGTGACAATGACGGCGACACCTGAGTTATGGGCATGCCTGAAAAGTCGCATTACGACGCTTCGCCCGGAATTCAGCATCCAGCGCATTGAAGCACTGACAGCCTCCCTTCAGGGCTCCCTGACCGTTCTGATGGCGGAAAGCTGGCAGCGTGCACGCCGCGTGATTGCTCAGGCCGCAGGCGATGCTCAGGCCATTTCAATCATTGGGCCGCTGTCTGAGTCATCTTCCATTGCCGAACGTCTCATGGGTGAGATTGATGACGTGACACTGGATCAGGAACTCAACCGCAGGCAGCACGATGGCAAAATGTTGTCATCGGTCAAAGCCGTCCAGTCCCGTGCTATCCTTGAGCATCTCGCTGAACAGCCCCTGGCGGAACTCGAACCGGCTCTCGATGAAATGGAGCGGTCACCTGAAAGACCGACCACTCTGGAATATGCGTGCGTCACCACAGTCAAAAATCTTGTGAGAGAGCGCTGCGCGAATCTGGTGGCGCCGGTGAAACACAAGATTGAAAAAGAACTGTCTTTCGAACTGGCCGCCACATCGGAAGTCATTAAACCGACAAGAAATGCTTCTGTTTCCACTGTCATGAATGACAACATCGTTGATCTGGCTACACAGGCCCTTCACGACGATAATGTGGATGCAATCATTGAACTTCTGGCCCGCACACCCAACATAGCTGCGGACGTCATTCGGGAGACACTGAGTGGCCGGAATGCACGGGGCCTTGTGGCTCTGGCATGGAAAGCTGGTCTGCCTGCGTCGTTGGCTGCCGCCGTGCAGATCCACCTTGCCCTGATCCCGCCAATGCGCGCCATTCTTCCATCAGCCGATGGTTCCTACGCTCTGACCCCGCGGGAACTGAACTGGCAGCTGGATTTTCTCAGAGAGAAGTGCGCCGCCGTCGCAGCCTGACTTAACGAAACAGTCTGTCGAGCCCTGCTCAAGGGGCGTCAGGCTGTTTCAGTCTTCAAAGGACGAGAAATGTCTGGCGCGTTCGATCGAAAGATAATCCAGCGCGCCCTGCAGCATATAAGCTGCTGCCATCTTATCTACGACTTCAGCCCGTCTCTTTCGGGACAGATCAGCTTCACCGATGATGGTCCGGTTCACAACGCTGGAAGAGAACCGCTCGTCCCATAATATGGCAGGGACCATGATCTGGTCGGAAAGAGCCTGAGCCCAATCACGCGCTGCCTGCGCCGCAGGGCCGAATCCACCATCCATGGAAAGAGGCAGTCCGACGACCAGCGCTCCCACATCCTGTTCTCTGACAACTTCCGTAATTTTCTGGGCCATGAGCGAGAGTTTCTCCCGTTTCAAAACCCCATACGGAGAGGCGACCATCAGCATGACATCTGACAGAGCAAGCCCCACAGTCTTCGCGCCGGGATCAATTCCCAGCAGCCGCTGGCCGGTGGAAAGTTTTTCACTGAGTTCGGTTATGTTGAACAGAGGCATCGCCTGAGGGTATGGTGTCGCGCCGGCGGCAACGCCAGCGTTATTTTTCATGATTTGAGAGTTTCTGCTTCATGTCGCTTGATCTCGCGACCACGAGACGCATTGCCAAGCTCGCCCGTATCGGGCTTGACGACCAGGAAATCGAGGCTGTCCGCACACAGCTCGGAGGTATTCTCGGCTGGATCGAGATTCTCGACGAAGTTGATGTCGAGGGCGTACCGCCCATGATCGGCACCAGCACCCACGCGGCGCTCAAGCCCCGGGAAGATGCCGTAACTGACGGTGACTGTCAGGAGAAGGTGCTGTCGAACGCACCGGATCGTGAAGGTCCCTTCTTCACCGTGCCGAAGGTGGTCGAATAATGCTGACTGATCTCACGATCGCACAGGCCGCTGAGGGTCTGCGCAAGAAAGAATTTTCCGCTGTCGAGCTGACGAAGGCACATACCGAGGCCGTCGAAGCGCTGAACGGACGGGTGAACGCCTACATCACCGTCACCTCCGACAAGGCGCTCGAAGCAGCGAAAAAAGCCGATAGCACGCTGGTCGCTGGTGAGGCTCCTCCCCTGACCGGAATTCCGCTCGGCATCAAGGATCTGTTCTGCACCAACGGCGTACGGACGACCGCCGCCAGCAAGATCATCGGAAATTTCGTGCCGCCTTATGAGAGCACCGTCACGGCGAAGCTGCTCGAAAACGGTGCGATTTTTCTCGGCAAGACCAACCTTGACGAATTCGCCATGGGGTCCGGCAACCTGACGTCTGCGTTCGGCAGCGTCGAGAACCCCTGGCATCGCAAGGATGATGCTTCGGTTCTGGTTCCCGGCGGTTCATCGGGTGGTTCCGCAGCGGCCGTCGCCGCGCGTATGGCCATGGGCGCTACCGGCACCGATACCGGCGGCTCCATCCGTCAGCCCGCAGCCTATTGCGGTATTGTCGGGCTGAAACCGACCTATGGCCGCTGCAGCCGCTGGGGCACCATCGCCTTCGCAAGCTCACTCGATCAGGCCGGTCCGATGACCCGCTCCGTCGAGGACGCCGCGATCATGCTGTCAGCCATGGCGGGTGCTGATCCGAAGGACAGCACCTGCGCCACTGTTGCCGTGCCGGACTATCGTGCCGCCTGTGGTCGCAGCCTGAAAGGTCTGCGCGTCGGTATTCCTGCCGAGTATCGCGCACCTGGCATGTCGGAAGAAATTCTAGCCGTCTGGCAGAAGGGCGTCGACATGCTCCGTGAAGCCGGCTGCGAGATTGTCGATGTCTCCCTGCCCCACACGAAATATGGCCTCGCGACCTATTACATCATCGCTCCGGCCGAATGTTCGTCCAACCTCGCCCGCTATGACGGCGTGCGGTTTGGTGAGCGGGCTGAAGGCGCCACCAGCCTTGATGACCTGTACGAGAAGACCCGTCACAATGGGTTTGGCGAGGAAGTCCGCCGTCGTATCCTGATGGGGACGTACGTGCTGTCCGCCGGTTATTACGATGCCTATTACCTCAAGGCCCAGAAGGTCCGTACGCTGATCCAGCGGGACTTCACGCAGGCTTTCGAGAAAGTCGACGTGCTGCTGACTCCGACGGCTCCGACTGCGGCCTTCGCCCGCGATGAGAAACCTGAAGATCCGGTGCAGATGTATCTCAACGATATCTTCACCGTGCCTGCCAGCATGGCTGGACAGCCTGCCATGTCGGTGCCGGTGGCGCTTGATGGCAAAGGTCTGCCGCTCGGTCTCCAGTTGATTGGCAAGCACTTCGACGAGGAAACGATCATTGCGGTCGGGTCTGCTCTGGAAAAAGCTGCCGGGTTTACGGCCCGTCCGGATCTGCGTGCAGGAGTGAGCGCATGAGCTACACGATTGAAGGCAACACCGGCGCATGGGAAATCGTCGTCGGTCTTGAGGTTCACGCTCAGGTCATCAGCAACTCCAAGCTGTTCTCCGGCGCATCCACCCTGTTTGGTGGCGAACCGAACTCGCATGTCAGTCTGATTGACGCAGGCTTTCCCGGCATGCTGCCGGTCATCAATCACGCCTGCGTGGAGCAGGCTGTCCGCACGGGTCTGGGCCTGAAAGCCCGGATCAATCTGGAAAGCCGCTTCGACCGCAAGAACTACTTTTATGCCGATCTTCCGACCGGTTATCAGATCAGCCAGTTCGAGCTTCCGATCATCGGCACCGGTGTCGTGCAGATCGAGCTTTCCGACGGCAGCACGCGCGACATCGGAATCACGCGCCTGCATCTTGAACAGGATGCGGGCAAGCTGATGCACGATCAGGACCCGAAGCGCTCCTTCGTGGACCTCAACCGTGCAGGCGTCGCGCTGATGGAAATCGTCAGCGAGCCGGACATCCGCTCGCCGGAAGAGGCTGGCGCCTATCTTCGCAAGCTGCGGCAGATCCTGCGTTATCTCGGGACCTGCGACGGCAACATGGAAGAAGGCTCAA
Source organism: Acetobacter aceti (assembly GCF_002005445.1). NCBI lineage: Bacteria > Pseudomonadati > Pseudomonadota > Alphaproteobacteria > Acetobacterales > Acetobacteraceae > Acetobacter > Acetobacter aceti. The sequence goes on along the minus strand of NZ_CP014692.1, from coordinate 1,495,435 downwards.
TGCGCGCCGACGTGAACGTCTCGGTTCGCAAGAGCGCCAGTGAACCGTTCCGCACCCGCTGCGAGATCAAGAACGTCAATTCGATCCGCTTCGTCATGCAGGCGATCGAGATTGAGGCAGCCCGTCAGATCGAGATCTGGGAAAACGGTGGTGAGGTCGATCAGGAGACGCGCCTGTTCGATCCGCACAAGGGTGAGACGCGCTCGCTGCGCTCCAAGGAAGATGCGCACGATTACCGCTACTTCCCTGATCCGGACCTTCTACCGCTGGTGATCGAGCAGAGCTGGGTGGACCAGATCAAGCAGACGCTGCCGGAGTTGCCAGACGAAAAGCGCGCCCGTTTCCAGCAGGATTACGGGATCACCGCTTACGATGCGGGTGTTCTGGTTGCGGAGCAGGCCACGGCGGACTTCTATGAAAGTGTCGCCAAGGGACGTGACGGCAAATCGGCTGCCGCATGGGTGACGGGCGACTTCTTCGCGGCGCTGAACCGCACGGGTAAGTCGATTGAAGAAAGCCCGGTCAGTGCGGCCAATCTTGGCGCGATGCTTGACCTGATTGCTGACGGCACGATCAACGGCAAGATCGCCAAGGAAGTGCTCGAAGACATGTTCGAGACCGGCGAAACTCCGCTTGCCATTGTGGATCGCAAGGGTCTGCGTCAGGTCACGGATACGGGGGCCATCGAAGCGACGGCTGACGAGATCATCAGCAAGAACGCCGACAAGGTGGCGCAGTATAAGGGCGGCAAGGACAAGCTGTTCGGCTTCTTCGTCGGACAGGTGATGAAGGCGACGGGTGGCAAGGCCAACCCGGCGATCGTCAACGACATCCTGCGCAAGAAACTCGACGGCTAAAGACCTTTGTCCGGCCAGATGTCATTGTCTGGTCGGACAGGAATTACGCCACCCGACAGACAGCAGGTTTTTCCGTGAAACGCTGTGAACGGATAAGCCTGCTGTCTTGTCGCGCACGGGAAACCCTATCGCTCCCGCCTGACAGATGCTTCAGTCAGAGCGCAGAAGAACCGGCCTGTTTCTCTGCATTGCTCTGGCGCTTTTCCCTGCGATACTGATAAACACCAGCCTTTCCGAACGGGAGACTGCTCCCGCGTGTGCCACCCGGAGCCCCGAATGACCGCCATCCGCCGCAGACATGCGACAGAACTTGAAACGATTTCCGTAACTGTTCCGGAAATCTCCGTTGAAGCTTACGAGAACGCCATCAGCACGGTCTGCGCGACGGTCGGCATTTTTGAGTTCGACGAAGAAGAAAAGCTCTGGCGTGTCGAGGGCGTGAAAGACACCGGTCATGCGGAAGACGAACTCGCAGCCGCTCTGGCTCTGGCCGCACTGACCACAGGCATCAACGCTGATCTGGAGCGCACCAACACCGAGACGGAAGGCTGGCTCGCCCGCACCTATGAATCGTTTCCGGCACAGGAAGTCGGCAAACGCTTTATCGTTCGGGGCTCCCATCTGGATGAAGCCCCCGATAGCAACCGCATCACCATCACGCTGGATGCGGGCATGGCGTTCGGGTCCGGGGAACATGGCTCGACGCGGGGATGTCTGCGGGCTCTTGAACTGGTGGCGCATCGCAGGCCCCGGAATATTCTCGATCTGGGCTGTGGCTCCGGTATTCTCGCCATGGGAGCGGCTGCGCTGCTGCACCGCCCTGTTCTGGCGACCGACATTGATCCATGGTCTGTCCGGATCACTCAGGAGAACGCAGCCCGTAACGGCCTGTCACGTCTGATCGAAGCGCGGCTCGGCAATGGCTGGTCCACGCCGGAAATCCGCCGTCGTGCGCCTTATGATCTGGTTTTCGCCAACATCCTTGCCCGTCCGCTCTGCATGATGGCCAAGGATCTGAGCCGCCATCTTGCTCCGGGCGGCACTGTCATTCTGGCTGGACTGCTGAATACTCAGGTGCGCATGGTGCTGGCCGCGCACCAGCGTTGCGGACTGGTGCTGGAACGTCATCTTCGTGAAGGCGACTGGGGAACGCTGATCCTGCGGAAGCCGTTTGGCGCAGCTCGCTGATAGGGCAAAAGAATCTAAAAATGCTGGACCATTGGGCTTGTTTATTGGCAGCTATTCAATGAAGGGCATATTGTGACCGGAACATCGGTCCAGCTCCTGATATTTTCTACCCGGACAGATTGATTCCCCTGTTCTGCTACCGCAACTGGCTGTCCTTGCTGCCTCGACGGTTGATACTGCTGAACACGCGCTGGCTGTCGCGTTCTGACTGGCATTCGATGCAGAATTTCACGCCCGGCAAAGCCTTGCGTCTCGCTTCGGGTATCGGCTCACCGCAGTCACAACAGTGAACGGCGCTTTCTCCGGCAGGAATGCCTGAGCGGGCCTGCTTCACCGCGTCTGCAATGGTGTCGTCGATCTGCTCCTGCACTGCTCCTTCCGGAGCCCAGCCTGTCGCCATGATGAAATGTCCCTCAGAGAGATGCTTTCAGACATCCAGATACACGGGACTTATATCGTGTGCCGTTCTATAGAATTCAGCGGCAAACGACTTTCTTCTTCTCAAAAACGACATGGATATGCGAAAATTCCGGTCGCCGAATAGGTGGCGTATCCTTTTGAGGCTATCCTTACTCTTCCAGCCCCTGACTTCGCACCAGACGGGCATACAGTCCATCCAGGGCGATCAAAGCAGCATGTGTCCCATGCTCTACAGCGCGCCCGTCTTCCATGACCACCACCATATCGGCTGATCGAACTGTGGAGAGACGATGCGCGACGATGATCGTCGTGCGCCCGGCCCGAAGTTCTCCCAATGCCTCCTGCACCAGAGCCTCGTTCTCACTGTCCAGTGCGCTGGTGGCTTCATCAAGCAATAAAAGGCGTGGATCACGCAGCAGGGCACGTGCCAGGGCGATACGCTGCCGTTGCCCACCGGACAGTCTGCCGCCTCCAGGCCCGACGATCGTGTCAAACCCGTCAGGGAGTGCCGTGATGAATGGCTCGGCGGCAGCGAGACTGGCTGCCTCGCGGACCTCGGCATCTGTTGCGCCCGGGCGTCCCATCAGGATGTTCTCACGGACAGACACGTCAAAAAGCAGAGGGTCCTGACTGACATAGGCAATCGCGTTGCGTAGGTGATCCAGCCCGACATCGCGCAGATCGACACCATCGAGGGTGATCGCCCCGCGGGTCACATCATGCAGACGAGGAATAAGCGAAAGGGCCGTTGATTTGCCGGCGCCGGATGGTCCGACCAGCGCCACGGTCATCCCCGGCTGGGCCTCGAACGAGAGACCATTCAGTCCCATGCGGCCGTCGGCATACTGGAAAACAACCGTATCGAAGCACAGATGCCCATGTCCTGCCGGCAGAGAGCGGGCCTGCGGGTGGTCCTGCACAGCAGGCTTCTCGTCGATCAGGGAGAATATCCGGGATAATCCGGCCAGCCCTTCCTGCAGCGCCGCATTCAGCGCTCCAAGCGCACGCAAGGGACGCGAGGCAAGCAGCAGCGCCGCAACAAAACCGGAAAAGTCTCCGAGCGTCGCTCCGCCCATGGCCGCACGCCATCCGGCGAATCCCAGCACAGCCGCCACAGCCGAACCGCCAAGCGCCTCAAGCAGCGGGTCAACACGCGCACGGCCACGCATGATCCTCAGAAAAGCTTCATGAAGCAGGTCAAAGGCGGTATCCGCGCGCTTTTCCTCACGCTCTTCAAGACGATAGACACGCACTGTCCGGGCCTGAGCGAAGCTTTCCGTCAGGAACGCGGCAGTAGAGGCAATCTGCTCGTTGACATTGCCGGAAGCGCGCCGAACTTTCTTGCCAAGCCGCTGGATCGGCACGGCGGCAACTGGATACAGGATCGCCGCAATCAGGCTGAGTTCCCAATCCATGTAGATCATCGCCACAATCAGCCCGACGACCGTTACCACATCCCCAAGGGAGTTGACGGCCCGGATCATGGCTTCGCGGATTGAAATCGCGTCAGTCGTGAAGCGCGCGGCGAGTGAAGCCGGCGCATCCTGCTCGATCCTCGCCACATCCGCGATGGTCAGGTGCCGGAACATCGAGCCCTGCAATCCACGGATGACCACAAGCACCAGCCCCTGCGTCGCCAGAGTCTGTCCATACTGAGCCGCGGCCTTCGCCAGCGTAATCGCCACGATCAGTAGCGGCACCTGATAAAGGATACGCTCATCGTGCGTGGAGAACATGTCGAGCGCCCGCTGGATGACAAGAGGGTAAAGCGCGGTCAGCGTCGCCATGGCGATTGTCAGGACAAGGACGCTGAGAATCCTGCCTCGATGAGAGCTGATCTGATCCCGCCAGAGACGCAGAAGAAGCGATCTGCTGTCATCAGACTGCCTGGGTTGATGTGACAGATCAGTCAACGGGGAGCGCGGCGGGAGAGCATTCATTGGCGTCATCTACCAACATGGACCACAGACGAAAAGAACCACTCAGACGAACGTCCCCCCAGAATTGCCGCCAGAAACAGACACAACACATATTGTTTTTTAAAATAACTTTTATTATCATATTGATAATGAAGTTTTCTTACAAATAACTTCAAAGAAAACTCTCACGCAGATCACGGAGATAGATCAGACACTCAGCATGTCCGGCTCGACAGCCTGACTGCATCCACCATAGGCGGACCTCTGAAAGCAGTTCTCCGACACGTGGCCCCGGCGGTATGCCGGCGGCCAGCAGATCACGACCTGCGAGAGGAAAGACCGGAACTGGCAGATCAGAAAATTGAGACCGCAGCCGCTGCCATTGCCTTGCGTCATGACGTGCCGGGTCACTCGCAATCTGATGCGCTTCCGCCAGCCAGACTTTTCCCAATGCGACATCTCGCGCTGTTTCGGCCAGCACGCAAACAACGTCTTCGTCCGTCACGACACGGTCCGGCACAAAGGGCGGAGGGAGCAGAAAGGCCTGGATCAACGCTGCATCTGCACGCGACAGTCGCAGTCGTTCGACACATGCTTTCACTCCTTCCGGAGTGGCTCCAGCGCCTGCCAGAAGAGCCGCGGTCCGCAGGCAATGCTCGGAGGGACCGCCACAGACGATGAGAGCATCGAGAAGACTTATCGCCTCGGGTAATGTCCCTGACAGCTCGGGCAGGCATGCAGCCAGCACACCTGTAGCCTCCATCAGTTGCAACGTGTCAGTAACCCTTGGTCCGGTCAGAATGCGCCGCAGTTCTGACCATACCCTCTCCACAGAAAGTCGATCGATCATTCTCACGCCCTGCGCGAGCGCTTCCTGTGTATCCTGATCTGGCGGCGTCGATCCAAAGCGGGCCTGGAAGCGAAAAAATCGGAGAATACGGAGCGCGTCTTCCCGTATGCGCATGGCGGCATCGCCAACGAACCGGATCCGACCGGCCGCCAGATCCGACCGGCCGCCAAAATAATCATGGATCCTGCCCTCCTGATCGCAGGACATTGCATTGATGGTGAAATCCCTCCGCGCCGCATCCTCCTCCCAGCTCCGGGTCCAGGAGACATACGCATGGCGACCATCCGTCACGTCGTCCCGGCGAAGCGTCGTGATCTCGTAACCGCGATGGTCGATCACGGCGGTGACGGTTCCATGAGACAGGCCCGTGGGAACGACACCGATGCCCGCATCCCTCAGGTGCTTCATCACCTCCGACGGCGTTTCGGGGGTGCCGAAATCGAAATCGCTGGCGGGCAGACCGTTCAGCATGTCGCGCACGGCCCCGCCGACCAGACGGGCCTGAGGCAGCACCTTCCATATCTGACAGAGCGCGGGGAAATCAGGGAGCGCCTCAAGCGGAAGCCGCGCGACTTTCGTCATCAGCAGTCTTCGCCCTCATCATTGCCTTCCCGGCATCCGCGTGGAGCGAGAGCCAGCGGGAAAAACACGCCATCGCTCCAGACCCCCAGACAGGCTTTCCCCTCACAGCAACCAGGCTCAGCAAGAGCCGCCAGCTCGTACCAGACGGGACGTGAGATGCGGGCCTGCAATGGCAGTTCTCCCTCAGCCTGCCTCACCGTGAGATAGGGCGGCGGCGCGCTGTCGCACGCGTCGAGCGGCACGTCCCACCGGGCCAGAATGGGGTGCTCGGGCCCAGCCGTGACGACCTGATCGATATTGGTGCGGAAACACAGGCGCTGCTCCCGTCCGACACCGCACCATTCCAGCTCAACCGCGACGAATGGCACATCCTCGACCTCGACCGTTCCTTCCTCGACAGGGGTGCGGAGCCAGTAAGCACCGTCCGCCGCACGGGAAAGAGCCGAGGCGAAAAGACAGACCATCGGCTTTCGTCTGATCGGGGAACCCCGGTAGAGCCAGACTCCGTCCCGACGGATGAGGAAGGGCAACCGGCCGCACTGATACGGCTTCCGCCCCTTCTGGTCACCTCCGCCGATCCGGCGGTCATCTCCCGATTTTTCGACAAAAGCATCTGATGTCACGTTCAATTAACCCACATCTGTTTGCCTGCGCACCATACCGATATAGGGTTGCCCCCCGGCTTGATGTAAGCCCCGGACGTGTCAGACTGGACCTATGACGCCTGAAATGATGCCAAACCAGACCGTATCCCTCGCCCCCGAGACGGGCTCCTCCGGTGGAAACGCCTTCCCGGACAGCACCTCCGCAGCGCAGCAGGTCGATCTTGTCGCCCGCCGTCTGCAGGATGTGCGGGCGGAAATCGGCCGAATCATTTTTGGTCAGAAGGATGTGGTCGATCAGGCGCTTGTCAGCATTCTTTCAGGTGGTCACGCCCTGCTGGTCGGCGCGCCCGGCCTTGGCAAGACACTGCTGGTCACCACACTCGGCACGGTCCTCGGCCTCGATTCCCGGCGTGTGCAGTTCACGCCCGACCTGATGCCGTCCGACATCACCGGCAGCGAAATTCTGGACGAAGACGCCGCCGGTCACCGCAGTTTCCGCTTCGTGCCGGGACCGGTTTTCTGCCAGTTGCTGATGGCGGACGAAATCAATCGCGCCAGCCCGCGCACCCAGTCCGCCCTGCTGCAGGCCATGCAGGAGCACCGCGTGGCCATTGCCGGCACGGAATACGCGCTGCCTCGCCCGTTCCATGTTCTGGCGACCCAGAATCCGATCGATCAGGAAGGCACCTACCCGCTTCCCGAAGCCCAGCTCGACCGTTTCATGCTCCAGATCCAGCTAACCTTTCCGGAAGCCGCCGATGAGCGCGCCATGCTGCTGGCGACGACCGGCGTGCCACAGAGTGGACCGCAACCGATCCTTTCCACCGAGGATGTACTTTACGCGCAGGCGATGGTCCGGGCTCTCCCTGTGGGTGAACGCATTGTGGACGCGATCCTGAATCTCGTGCGTTCCGCTCGTCCCGAGACCACCGATGTGCAGACGGTAAAAGACTGCATCGCATGGGGCCCCGGTCCACGCGCGGCTCAGACCCTGATGCTCGCCACCCGCGCCCGCGCCCTGCTGGATGGACGCCTCTCTCCAGACCTTGATGATGTCGCCGCTCTTGCGCGGCCCGTGCTGGCCCACCGTATGGCGCTCAGCTTCTCGGCAAGAGCCGATTCGACCCGGATCGAAGATGTGATCGACGGGCTCGTCTCCCGTCTGGGCTGATCGTGACAAACGACACTCCTTCGTCCTCTGGCGCTTTGTCTTCCGGTTTTCTCGCCAGACTTGCGGGAAAGATGCGATCCGCGTCCTCTGCAACCAGAAGGGACAATGCCGCCCTCATCAGCGGTGACCCCGCGATTGTGGCGTCTGAAGCGGACCGGCTGGCGTCAACGCTGTCATCGCTCGTACTGGAAGCGGAACGCATCGCGACGACCGTCTCGGCCGGACTGCACGGCCAGAGACGTTCCGGTCCGGGTGAGACATTCTGGCAGTATCGCCCCGCCTTGCCGGGAGAGCCGGTTACGTGCATCGACTGGCGGCAGTCGGCCCGCAGTCACAAGGCCTATGTGCGCGAGACGGAGGCCGAGCATGCCCAGACCATCTATCTCTGGTGCGACCTCAGCCCGTCCATGATCTGGTCGTCGCAGCCATCTTCGCTGCCCCTGAAACGCGATCGGGCCATACTGCTGTTACTGGCTGTCGCCTCTCTGCTGGAACGTAGTGGAGAGCGCGTGCGCCTCGTGTCTCCAAATGGACGTGTCGATCTGCCTCTCGGTGCGGGCAGGATCGCAAGCCGTATCGCCCTGGCGCTTGCTTCGCTGGCAAAGCAGCCGGATGAATCCACGCTTCTGAAAGGTTCGGCTCTGCCACCCTATTCACAGCTTGTCATCGCCAGCGACCTTCTTGCCCCAGACAGAGAGGTGACGACCCTTTTCCGTCAGTTGGCGGGAAGCGGTGTCCGCGCCCATATTCTCCAGATCATTGATCCGGCGGAACGCGATCTGCCCTATTCGGGACGCATCCGCTTCGAAGGGCTGGAAAACGAACCGGATCTGATCCTTCCCGCCGTGGAAACCCTTCGCCCTGACTACGCCGGCGTCTTCGCACGCAGACAGACCCGCCTCAGAACCATCGCCGAGGGTTGCCGGCATACTTTCCAGCCCCACCAGACTGATACATCCACGGCTTCCGCTCTGCTCTCCCTGAGCGCTTCCCTCTCGGGTCACCGGGGAGGCGGACGCCCATGATCTTTCAGTTCCCAGTCCTGCTCGCCGGTCTTCTGAGCCTTCCGGCCCTCTGGTGGCTGTTGCGCGCCCGCCCGCCCTCACCTCGCGTCCAGACCTTCCCGCCGGTGGCTCTTCTGGCATCGCTCCATCCCAGACAGGATGATGCGGCGACACCGCCTTTCTGGCTGCTCATCCTGCGTCTTGCAGCAGCCAGCCTGCTCATTCTGGGGCTGTCCGGACCGGTCATTCCGGGCAAGCCCGTTCCTCTGCCCGGCAGCGGCACCCTGCTTCTTGTCATCGACAACGATATGATGACCGCGCCCGACTGGAACGAGCGCAACGCGGCGGCTCATGCCCTTCTCGACGCAGCAGGCCGGAGTGGCCGCTCCGCCGTCCTTCTGGCGACAGCTTCCGAAGAACGGGAAAGTCCTGCAGCCTTTCGGGCTCTTTCCGTGGAACAGGCCGCACTGAACCTTGATGCGCTGAGACCGCTGCCATGGCCTGCCGATCGGGCTCTTGCGGGTCAGATGCTAGAGAAAATGAAATCAGACGGCCTTTCCGTCGGAGCGGTCGTCTATCTGTCGAACGGGCTCGCCTCCTCGGGTAAGGATGGCGGCAATGCAGACCGGTCTTTCACAACCGCCATGCAGGCATTTGGGGCCGTGCAGGAAATCCGTTTCACCGGCAGCGGAGCTTTTGTTCTGAGTCACGCCACGGAGGAATCTCGGACCACCTCTCCTGACACTCTCCCGGATGCTGGCGTCATGGCGCGTCTGGCGGCGATGCCGTCCGACCTTCCACGCCGGGTCCGGGTGCGAGCCCACAGTGAGGACGGCGGAACGCTGGCTCTGGCTGATGTCACCCTGGCTGCCGGAGCCAGCAGCGCGCCGGTTTCGGTTTCCCTGCCAACGGTCATGCGTAATCGTGTCGATATGCTGACGATCGACGGCAGCGGCAGCGCGCCGGGAACCCTGCTGCTGGATGAAGGTGACAGATTGCGTCCTGTCGGACTGATCGCGACAGGCAGCGGTGATACGCCGCTGGTGGGGAGCCTTTTCTACCTCCGGCGCGCGCTTGCTCCGAATGCCGATCTGCGCACCGGCAGCACGACCGCGCTCCTGTCCCAGCCATTATCTGTCCTGATCGCCCCGGACGGCACTCTCGCCGATGCGGAGACCCGGCAGAAGGTTGCGGATTGGGTCAGAAAAGGCGGCACCCTGATCCGTTTTGCAGGTCGGACACTGGCCGGACACGAAGACAGCGCGCAGGGCACGCCCGAGACCGCCCCCGCCGACACGGTCGCCCATACAGACCCGGAAAAGACGCTGCTTCCTGTGACGCTGATGCCCGCGGCCCGTCAGCTTGGCGGCGCCATGTCATGGGGAAAACCCCAGCCTCTGGCGGTTTTCTCGGACGATTCACCCTTCCATGGGCTGACTGTTCCACAGGATGTCACTGTCTCGCGACAGATCCTTGCGCAACCAGCAACAGACCTCTCGACGCATAGCTGGGCGCGGCTGGCAGACGGCACGCCTCTCGTGACCCACGCACCCCTCGGCAAGGGCGAGATCGTGCTGTTTCACGTTACCCCCACGGCGGACTGGTCAAATCTTCCACTTTCCGGCCTGTTCGTGTCCATGCTCACCCGGCTTGTCGAACATGCCAGTGGTGTAGACATTCCTTCCGACAACAGCGTGCTGCCTCCAGTCATGACGCTGGATGGAGAAGGCGTGCTTGGTGTGCCGTCTCCTCTTGCTCGCGGACTCGCCTCCAGCAAGTTTGGCGCCACTGCCGTCTCCCCGGAACATCCTCCCGGCCTGTATGGATCACGTGCCGCACGACGCGCGCTGAACGTGGGTGACACGCTTCACGACCTGTCCCCCCTGCCTCCCACAGGCGCGGTCACCAACCCGGCAGGACATCGACCGGACAGGCTGATGGGACCGGTACTGCTGGCCATCGCTCTTCTGTTGCTGGCGGTCGATGCGCTGGCGACCCTTTTTCTGCGGGGGTTTTTCTCCTTGGCCCGTGCGCGCAAAGCCTTTCATCTCTCGGTTTTCCTGTTCCTTTCTTCTGCTGCGCTCACCTCTTCCGGATATGCTCAGGAAGCCTCTGTCGCTCTTGAAACAGCACCACCAGCTACGACCGCCGTGCCGGGAGCGGCACTTGAAACGCGACTGGCCTATGTGGTCACAGGCAATCCGGAGGTCGATGCCGTGTCACGGGAGGGGCTTCAGGGTCTTTCAGACTACGTGAACGCTCGCACTTCCGCCGTGATCGGACACCCGGACGGAGTTCATCCCGGCAGGGACGATCTCGCCTATTATCCGCTTCTTTACTGGCCGATCACGACTGACGCCCATGCCGACCCTGCCGTGACCAGCGCCCTGACCACCTTTATCGGCCATGGCGGAATGATCATTATCGACACGCAGGGCGTCGATACCGCGGCATCAGGCTCCAGTGACAACGACGCTCTGGCAGGTGATGCGCCTGGCAGCGCCGCGGCTCTCCGGCGCGTTACGGCCGGGCTGCCTATTCCTCCACTCACCCGTCTCGATGATCATCATGTGCTGAGTCACACATTCTATCTGCTGCACGACTTTCCGGGCCGCTATGCGGGACAGCCCGTCTGGGTCGCGCGTGATGGCGAAGCCGAGAACGATGACGTCAGTCCCGTCATCATCGGAAGCGCCGACTGGGCGCATGCCTGGGCCGTGGATCAGAACGGCGACACACGGTTCGCAGTGCTTCCCGGCGGAGACGAGCAGCGGCAGACTGCCTACAGGTTCGGCGTCAACGCCGTCATCTATGCGCTGACCGGCAACTACAAGGCGGATCAGGTCCACGTTCCCGCGATCCTCAAGCGTCTCGGACAATGAGGGCGGCATGATCGACAGCTTTACCCACACTATCGCTTTCGCGCCCCTGCTGCCGCACTGGCTGCTGTTTACGCTGGTTGGATTGCTGATTGCCGTAACGGCGATCGGCCTGCTGGTCCGTATGCGAGGCACTCTTCTTCGTGGGCTTGCGGGAGCGGTCATTCTGCTGTGGCTGTCTGGGCCGCAGTCCCTGAAGGAAACACATCGGGAACTGCCTGAAACTGCTCTGGTCATCGTCGATCAGACGGGTTCGATGCAGGTGAAAAACAGGGCGGCCATCGCCCGTGCCGCAGCCCGTATTCTTGGCGAACAGGGTTCCACCGGACCCGGCCTGCGCATGGTCACTGTGCGCGGCGGGCAGACAGGGGGCACCCGCCTGTTCGACGCCCTGTCGCAAGCTGCCGCCGACATCCCTCCCGAGCAACTGGCTGGTGCTATTCTGATCACGGACGGCCAGACCCGTGATGCGCCCAAGGGTATTCCGGAACGTCTTGCCCTGCATGACAGTCAGGGTCATGCCGTCACCCTGCCTCTGCACGTACTGATGACAGGAAGCGGCGAAGAAACAGACCGTCGTCTGCGTATTCTTCAGGCGCCTCCATACGCCATTGTCGGGAAATCCGCGCTTATTCGCGTTCAGGTCGATGATCTCGGACCCGACACCCAACCCGGCGCGTCCGCCACGATTACCCTGACAACCGACGGCAACCCGGCTTTGAGCGTTCCTGTCCATACCGGCGAGCCACAGGACATTTCGCTGCCTGTCTCCCATCCCGGCGAAACGCTTGTGGGTCTCAGCGTCTCCACACTTCCGGGGGAAGTCTCCACGCAGAACAATCAGGAGATCCTGACCATCACCGGTGTCCGGGACCGGTTGCGCGTGCTGCTTGTTTCCGGCACGCCCAATCAGGGCGAACGTGTGTGGCGGCGTCTGCTGAAAGCCGATCCATCCGTCGATCTGGTTCACTTCACCATTCTGCGCCCCCCGGAAAAGGACGATGGAACCCCGCTCTCCGATCTGGCCCTGATCGCCTTCCCTGTCGAGGAATTGTTCCAGAACAAGATCGGTCAGTTCGATCTGATCATTCTTGACGGCTTCGAAAACCGTCACATCCTGCCGCCTGTCTACCTGCGCAATATCGCCCGCTTTGTGCGCAAGGGCGGTGGTCTGTTCCTGATTGCCGGTCCGGAATTCACAGGCCCCAACTCACTGCAGGAGACCGCAGTTGGAGATGTCCTGCCGGCCCACGTACCCGCCTCGCCTCCTGATCTGGCCCCGACCGAAGCCGCACCCGGCGTCACCATCCGTCGCTTCCGTCCGCAACTGACGGAAGAAGGGCGTCGCCATCCGGTGACAGCCGAACTGCCGGGTGCTCCAGCTCCGAGCACTTCCGCAAGCCCGGATGCGGAAAGTGCGAATGAGTGGGGCCCCTGGTATCGGGCTCTCCATCCGGATGACGCGCGTGGACAGGTGCTGATGAGCGGTCCTGACGCGTCCCCGCTTCTGGTGCTTGATCACGTCGATAAAGGACGCGTCGCCCTCCTGCTTTCCGATCAGATATGGCTCTGGTCTCGTGGAGAACTGGGAGGAGGGCCACAGGCTGAACTTCTACGGCGCATTTCACACTGGCTCATGAAAGAGCCGGACCTTGAGGAGGAGCGTCTCGAAGCGCATATCTCTGAAGGCACCCTGACTGTCACACGCCATAGTGTTTCCAATACTGCTTCCGCTGATATTACGCTCACGGCTCCAGACGGAACAAAATCGACAATGACCCTGCATAGCGTGGGTTCTGGTGTCACAACCGGGCAGATGCCAGTGACACAATCTGGAATCTGGACAGCCGACGATGGCAATCACCGTGCTTTTGCGGCACCTGTGAAAGCAAACCCGGAAGAGTTCTCTGATCTGCGTCTGACAGCCGAAACAGTTGCTCCTGTCGCAGCCCGCACGGGTGGAACTGTTGCCTGGCTTGGGGATGACCCGGGGAAGCTCAGCGTCCCTCCTGTTCATTACGGAAGTTCAGTCGAGGCGCTCGGTTTCCCACAAAGGCACGCTAGGATTCTGACTGGGACAAGTGCAACCCAGTTACTGCCGGCATGGGCGACATTGATCGCAGTGCTCCTTTTAATCGGTGCAGGATGGTACCGCGAAGGAAGAGGATAACTAAACAAGCCTCTTTCATGTAACAAATAACAACAAGACATAATAAGATAAAAATTTTTACTGAAATATTACCACTAACTATCTTACATGAAGTTTTAAACAATGCTTTGAAAGCTGGAATATAAATGTTGCCAGAGTGTGGTCCAAAGATATGCTTGTCTACGAAAATGAAGATGGTTTCGTATATAGAAATATCGGATCAAGCGATTTTACTCTTATAACATTTTCCGGGTTTGGTGAGGTTGGTTATTATGAAGCAGGTTCCTACTCAGGTGAGTATCTCTTTAGAGATTCTTGCAAAAAGCTTAACCTAGATACAATTGGGATCGTTTCAAAAAAAAGAAACTGGTATAGAAGTAAAAAATCACTGGAATTAATAGAATTTGCAAAAAACATTTCTGATAAAAAAGAAACCATATACACTTACGGTGATTCGATGGGAGGTTACGCCGCTCTCAAATATTCAAAGAAACTCAAAGCATCTCATAGCATAGCCCTAGCGCCACGCTGGTCTCTTGATATCGATGAACGTGAGGGCGCCGCATCCAGTTACGACGCATTTTTCCAGCCTGACATGAAAGGTATGGGCGTTCGAGATGAAGATTTTGCCGAAAATGTCTATATTCTGTATGACGAGGCCGTTGAAGAAGATAAAAAGCACGTAGATTTCTATAAAAAATACACAAAAAATCCTATATATATAAAAGTATTTTACACAGGGCATGTGATTTTATTTCACATAAAGGGAACAGAAAATCTCAGAGAGACACTAGAAAACATTGAAAATCCGGAAAAACTTCGGATATCATTTCAAAAAATAAGAAAAGCAAGCAAAGATAATCATCGAAATATTCTGAATGCGGCCCTAAAAAAACACCCTCAAATCTTTGAAAAAGCTCTGCAAAGTCCACGACCAACAAAGTCTGGCATAACGCAAGAATTCATGAACAGACCAGATTTTCAAAATATGGTATTTGAAAGTCTCTGCCAGAAAAACCATGTTGAAGATGCCATTCAAAGATTTACTCCGGCAGATATCCTCGAACCTATCAAGGCCACTGGCCTTAGTGTTATTGTCTCTTATGGAGAATTCTTAACATTTAACATAGAAAAAAGAGAGTTTTCTCTAACAAATAAATTCAAAACTCAAAACAATGACTATTTAATTCTTGGCAATGTGTCTGAATATTCCGTTGATTGCATGCTTTTTGATGAGCTCTGGAATCATGTCACAACTTATGACTGGCTGGTTCCTTCGATAAAATTGCAAAAAGCCAGAGGGTACACAGGTCTGATAGTGAACAATAAATTTCTTTCAAATCACAGAGATAATCGAATTTCTCATGAAGACCATTTTTATGAACATGAATTTTTTTTCATATCATCACCCGCCACAGTAAAAAAGACCAATAAACGGTCAAAGTTATTTTCTCTATCCCATATTTTGTTATTTTTTATGCGACGCAGGTAAATTTGAATCACTGCTTAAGTGATTAGTTGTTTAGTCCCGTATTTTGATGGTGCGGGTTATGTATGAACCGTGATGGTTCTTTTTCCCACTGCTGGCAAATGAATTCATATGGAGTGAGACCGCGTAGCGTCTTGAGCCTTCGGGCGAAATTGCAGGCCATGACGAAGTCCGCGAGGTGCTGACGCAACTGGTCATGTGTTTCATAATAGAAGCGTTTGACTGTTGCCTCCCTGATCGTGCGGTTCATCCTCTCAACCTGGCCGTTGGTCCATGGATGCTTCACCTTTGTCAGCCGATGCTCGATACCGTTTTCGTCGCACACCCGATCAAAGATAGGGTGGAAGGCGTATTTATGCCGTGTCTGACTGGTGAACTGGATGCCGTTGTCGGTCAAAACTGTATGGATGGCATAAGGGACTGCTGCGATCAGGTTCCGCAGAAAACCTGCGGCAATCATTTTTCCGGCTTCCCGGTGCAGTTCGACAAAGGCGAATTTGCTGGTACGGTCTATCGCGACAAACAGGCGCAGCTTACCCTCCGCAGTCTGCACTTCAGCAATATCAATGTGAAAATAGCCAATCGGATAAGCCTTGAACTTGCGCCTGGGTTTTTTGTCTCCCGTCACCTCGGGTAGTCGGCTGATCCCGTGTCGTTGCAGGCAGCGATGCAGGGATGATCGCGTCAGGTGCGGGATCGTCGCCTGGAGTGCGTAGAGGCAGTCGTCCAGCGGCAGCAGCGTGTGACGGCGGAAAGCAACGATGATCGCCTCATCCTCAATGCTCAGCACCGTCGAATGCGCGTCTTTGGGGCCGGTCGGCAAATCACCGACCGCAGTGCGCTTCTTCCACTTCGCAACCGTCTTCGGGTTGATCCCATAACGCCTGGCCAGAACCCTCAGGCTCTCTTGACTATCGTGTATCGCTCGACGGACCGCTTCTGTCGTGCGGGCGCTCCCGTGTAAAATCTGTCCCACAGTGCATCCCTCCATTCCTGACTGAATAATGCACCATCAAAACACGGGACTAAACAGCTAGGACGGATCGACATTCAGATCATCCAGATCATGGCTGAGGCGAGGTGAACGAAGCCGAGGAAATGGATGGTGCGTCGATCATATCTGGTAGCGAAGCGTCGGAAGTGCTTGAGGCGGTTGAAGCACCGCTCGATACGATTACGTATCCTGTAGGCGATGGCATCGTGGGAGATGATAATCTTGCGGGTCGGGTTACAAGGAATGACGGCTTCTGCACCCATCTGAGCGATGAGGGCACGTAACGCATTGCTGTCATAGGCTTTGTCGGCAATGACGGCAGCCCCCTCCTGACCCGCGAGCAGGGCCGGCGCCTGGGTGACGTCGCCAACCTGACCAGCCGTGACCACGAAGCACAGCGGGCGGCCCAGCGCATCGGCCAGCATATGAATCTTGGTCGTCAGACCACCTCGAGAACGCCCCAGCGCCTGATCTTTGGCCCCCCTTTTCCGCTCGCGGCCTGCTGATGGGTGCGAACGATGGTTGAATCGAGCATCAGATACTGATTGTTCCGATCGGCCGTCAGCGTCTCGAAAACCTTTTCCCACACCCCGGCATGGCACCATCGGCTGAACCGACGATGTACCGTCTTCCATTTGCCATACCGCTCAGGCAGGTCTTTCCAATGCGCGCCGGAGCGCAGAACCCAAAGACAGCCATTCACGAACATGCGGTTATCCGTCCCGCTACGGCCTGCATCACCGACCTTGCCGGGTAGCAAAGGCGCAATCCTCTGCCATTGCACCTCGGTCAACTCGTAACGCTTGATCCCCATCCCACGCTCCGTGTTCCAACACGGTGCTCTATGAATCACTCATTCCAAAAAAAGGGAATCCTGAATGTCGATCGGTCCTAAGGCATTCGCCATTAAGTCGGACTGTTGCTGTAATTTTCTTTTTGTATTTTCTGTATGAAATAGCCATTATTGAAATCTCCTTTTTGTATAATTTTCCTTTTTTCTTAGGGTTGCATTATCAATATAACAACAAAACATATAAATAGTCAAGAAAATAAGGTATTTACTTATATAATATTGGTTCGAAAAACCCTCTGGGTTTGGGCTTTCTCTATGATTCCATTTCTTGTGTGATGACTGGAGGAGTGGCTCATGACGCAACCTGGTTTTTTTTGATGTTGAAAAGCGGCTTGCCCGGTTGAGTGGGCTCGGTGACCAACCTGAGGCGTTTTCCCGGACTGTGGATTTTGAGGTGTTTCGTCCGGAGTTGAACAAGGCACCGGCCTATTCAGACGGAAGCAAAGGCGGTCGTCCGCCGTTTGGTCCAGTGCTGATGTTCAAAATTCTGGTCATCCAGACACTGAACAATTTGTCCGACGAGCGGACGGAATACCTGATCCACGACCACCTGTCCTTCATGCGTTTCCTTGGTCTGGGGCGGAGCCTGCAAGGTTCCGGCGATACGCAGTATCGTTGGAATACAGGCGGAGGATGACGGACCGCGTGCCGGATGCCAAAACAGTCTGGTTGTTTCACGAACGCCTGACCTAGAGGGTGTTATGTACTTTCGCGCGTGATTGTTTCAGTAATGCTGAATGAAGCAAGCTCGCAAGCCGTATCCCTCTGACGTGTCAGACGAAGAATGGTCGTTGGTTGTTCCGTATCTGGTTCTGATGCGAGAGGACGCGGAACAGCGGCGGCATGATCTGCGCGAACTGTTCAACGGGTTGCGCTACGTGATCCGCTACGGGATCGCCTGGCGCGCCATGCCGAACGATCTGCCGCCCTGGTCGGCGGTCTATCAGCAATCCCGTCGCTGGATGGAGGCAGGCTGCTTCGAAGCGCTGGCGTCTGACCTGCGTGCTGTGCTGCGCATGGCCTCAGGCCGCAAGGCGGAACCCACGGCGGCTATTCTTGACAGCCGAACCTTGCGTTCGACGCCGGAGAGCGGGGCACGCGCCGGATATGATGGGGCCAAACGCAAAAAGGGCTCGAAACTGCATATGGCCGTGGACACGTTTGGCCATCTGCTGGCCCTGCACGTCACGCCAGCCAATCGGGACGATCGCGCCGAGGTCGGACGCCTCGCTGCCGCCATTCAGGAAGTGACGGACGAAAGCGTCGAACTGGCCTATGTCGATCAGGGATATACGGGTGAGAGGCCGGCAGAGGCAGCGCGGGCTCACGGTATCGCCCTTGAGGTCGTCAAATTGCCCGAGGCCAAGCGCGGTTTTGTTCTGCTACCTCGTCGCTGGGTCGTCGAAAGATCTTTCGCATGGGCCACGCGATGCCGTAGGCTCGTCAAGGATTACGAGCGCTATGCCTCAACACTCGCAAGTCTCCATGTCGTCGCTTTCGCATGCTTCATGCTCAGAAACGCCGCTATACTCGCTCAAGGTGCATAACACCTTCTAGTGTCCGTCCAGGTTAACTTTGATCATACACAAAGAAATATATTTCGTTTAATTTTTAAGAACACCCATCAAATTAAGCATTGCTGGACCTGCTATAACAATAAACATACATGGAAGCAGAAATATAATCATTGGAAAAGTCAACATAATAGAAAGTCTAGCTGCTTTTTCTTCAAATTTTATTAAAGAATCCTCTCTTATTTCAGAAACAAGAACTTTTAAAACAGATACCAATGAAGACCCTGTTTCAAATGTTTGAATTAAAGCTCCACTGAGACGCTGCATAGTTGCCAATCCAGTTCTTCTTCCTAAATCTTCTATAACCCTTACTCTATCATTACTAATTCTCATTTCATTTATAGTTATTCTAAACTCGTCAGCTACATCTTTATTTAAATCAACCATTTCAATAGCTACACATTCCATTGCTGATTCCATTGCCAAGCCAGCCTCTGCACACACCAAAAATAGATCCAATGCGTCCGCCATCCCAGTTTCAACACGAGAAAAGTGATATTTTCTTTTTTGATTCAAAACAAAATCGGGGAATTTAAAACCGACAAACCCCGACACCAAAGAAAATAAAATTAAATAAATCATTTCAATTTTTAAAAAAAATAAAAAAAACAAAAAAACAAAAAAACAAAAAAACGACATACATACTTTAATGGATAAAAAATAACTATAATCAATTCCAAATAAATCTAAATATTTTTTTTCTTTATGATCAGAATCAAAATTTATCAATTTCAATTTAGATATGATACTTGTTATTTTATTCAAGAAAATTATATATAATTTATTATTTTTAATTTCACTTGAATTAATCACATAATCATTTTTATATATATTATTTATTCTCAATTCTTTTCTCTTTCTAAAAGAGAAAGCAGCATCCACATCAATAATAAATGCAATAAAAAGTATAATATATACAAAAAAAATGAAATACATAACATCACCTCAAAGTGTATTTTGTGACCAGAAACATCGAAGATATACCAAACAAAAACAGAAATATCGCGATATACAAAAGCTTCAACCCGGCATCTGTTTTATATAAAACTGAAATATATTGAGGATTCATTATACTTAATACTGCAGCCATAAACAACGGCAAAGCTGACAAAACATAACAACTCATACGTGCCTCAGAAGCCAATGCAATTGCTTTCTTTCTTGTTGAAATTCTCTTTCTAATATTTTGTCCAAAGCCATCCAAAATGTCCGCGAGTCCTCCACCAGTTCTATTTTGTAATTTTGTAATAATTGAAAAAAATTTATATTCATTAACTCCAGCTTTAATCGACAATTCATCCAATACTTCACTAAACTCTTTGCCAACAGATATTTTTTTTACAACATCTTCAAATAAAGATTTAGTTGGTTCGGGTGATTGCCTAGATATCAATTCAAGAGTGCGAGATAATGAAACTCCAATTTTTAAACTTCTAGCCATCATAAAAACAGCATCTGGTAATTGCTCAATAAGATTCTTTTTATATTTATTTGTTTTTCGCATA
Organism: Acetobacter aceti; assembly: GCF_002005445.1. Lineage (NCBI taxonomy): Bacteria > Pseudomonadati > Pseudomonadota > Alphaproteobacteria > Acetobacterales > Acetobacteraceae > Acetobacter > Acetobacter aceti. The sequence continues at coordinate 1,475,396 of NZ_CP014692.1, read as the reverse complement.
AAATAAAATCTAACAAATACTATCCAAATAATAAAGAATAAAAAGCAAAAAACAAAATTAAATGAAATATAAGAAGACAAAACAACAAACGACAAAAAAAACAAAGAAAAAGAAAATAAAAGATATTTTTTAAATTCATAAAAAGAACAAATATCTGCATTTTTATCAAATCCAAATAAAAAATTAAATATATAATCATAATATGTTTTTGATATAACTTTATTTGTTATAATCTTTGGATTATTATTTATATAAAAATCTATATTTTTTCCACAATCCAGAACATCATCAAATCTTTTACTTATATAGTTGTCTAATTTTTTTTGATTAAAAAAACCAAACACGACTAATAAATTACATATAAGTACAATAAAAATATAAAAATAAATTTCGTTAAGAATATGCATATCTTAATCCTCAAATATTCCAGACCACACATGATCAAGTTGATAATATACCAGAGTCTTATAAAAACTTGGTCTTGACCTGGACACCGCATAATGCCCGTTTATTTTTCCATTAAAGTTTTCACCGTCAATATGAAATGATATAATATCATTTAAAGTAACAACTTCACCTTCAATACCAGAGACATCTGTAACTTGTACAATCCGCCTTACACCATCACGTTGCCGTTCTATTTGAATTATTAGATCAACAGCACCCACAATCTGAGCTTTTATGGAAGATGTCGGCAATCCAAAATTACCCATCTGTACCATATTTTCTATTCTAGTTATTGCATCTCTTGTTGTGTTCGCATGAATTGTGGACATACTTCCATCATGACCAGTATTCATAGCTTGCAGCATATCAAATGCTTCAGGGCCACGCACTTCTCCAATAATAATTCGATCGGGTCTCATACGTAATGCATTACGCACTAAATCCCTTTGAGTTATTTCACCAGTTCCCTCAATGGATGGGGGTCGCGTCTCTAGCCGAACAACATGTGGCTGCTGAAACTGTAATTCTGCCGCATCTTCAACAGTAATTATTCGCTCACTTGGGTCTATCAACCTAGACATTGCGTTCATTAAAGTTGTTTTTCCAGAACCAGTTCCACCCGATACAATTACATTCAATCGTATACGAGAAGCGATCTCTAATATTTTAGCCAACTGGACAGAACAACTACCGTTTTCAACCAATTTCTTAAAGTCTATCTTCTTTCTTGAAAATTTTCGTATAGACAAATAAGGCCCATCAAGAGCCAATGGGGGAAAAACTATATTTACTCGAGAACCATCTTCCAAACGCGCATCAACTGTTGGGCTTGATTCATCAATTCTTCTTCCAATAGCAGATGCAATTCTTTGGCTTACAGCCATTAAATGCCGTCTATCTCTAAACTGCGCTCCTGAATCAACCAGTTTTCCTGATTTCTCAACAAATATTTTATATGGACCATTAACCATAATATCAGTGATACGATCATCATCCAAAAGTGGTTGAATAGGACCAAGACCATTTATATCATTTACAAGTTCATTTGCCAAAATTTTTTGTTCACGGGCATTAAGCTGAATTCTTTTTTCTGTTGCAGTCTCATCAACTACACGTTCAATTTCCGGAATAAGCCGCTCAGGAGGCAATTTAGAGACCGCGACTGGATCCAATCTCTCCAAGCACAATCCATGCAATTCAGCCCATTGACCAATTATTTCTCTATGCTGGACATTGAAGCTGTCATCACCTTTTCCAACGTACGTAGGAATTTGCGATGACACTTTCCCAAAACGTGGACTTAAACTCATGACTGCCACCTCACAAAAATATCTTCTATTTTATTTCTTATTTTTCCAACTTTACTTTTTTTTGTTTCCATTGCTACTGATGCAGCCTCTTGTACTAAAACTGATATGGCAGAGCTAAATGCATTTTTTAAGCGAGCTGCCGGGTATCCAGATATTTCGCATTCATTAATAACTCTTGGTAAAAATGGAACAACTACATCAGGAGGACGGCCTAATACATCCGTAACTTCTTTAAGAGAGAGAGAGCCCGGTTGTCCGAGTTTATTCAGAACAACTAAAGGTCTCGATCCATATTTACTATTTTTTTGATAAGCTATGTATCTTAGAACATCTCGTAATGAAGCGAGAGAAGGGTCTATAATTATGATTTTTTGTTCACACAAATCCATCATATTTCTAGAAATTTCTCCAAATCCTTTTGGTATATCTATTGATATATAATTATATTTCTTCTTCACTACATCGATAAGATGACTCGGACCACTTTTTGAAATTGAAATAATTTCTGACATATCAGCCTGACTACTCAGAATATCACATCTTTCTCCAATTTTTTGCGCACTTCTTTCAATAAACAATTCGTCCACACGTTGTGGTGTTTCAAATGCAGTACGAAGTCCACTATCAGTTTTGACACCCATAAGAATAGATAGAGCTCCAGTATACAAATCACCATCTATAATAAGACTGTGACGTCTTGCAACTTCACCTAAATACCATGAGAAATTAGCTGCGATTGTTGTCGTGCCAACTCCTCCCCTTGCCCCGACAAAACCCAGAACCCTACCTCCACGAGTAGCTTCTGGCGTATATTCGTCCTCATTTAAAAATGGTCCAAAAAATCTAGAGACCATTGATCTATTGAGGGGTTTATATAAATACTCAGCTACCCCTAGACCTCTGGTTAACTGCCTATAAAAATTTGCATCCTGCCTATCACCAATAACAAGGACTTTTACATCAGGTTCGAGGACATTTGAAAGTTCAACCAAAGATGTAATTGGCTGATCTTCTCCAGAAACATCAATAATTAAAATGTCTGGAGAAATACCGCGACTTAATTTTACAGCGGCAAGAGAGCACGAGAGACATGCAAGAGAAAATTTTCCAGGATGAAATTCATCCAATACCTCTCTCAACACATTTTCACTAGCAACATCAGAAACAAAACCTTGAATACTAAACTCTGAAGAACTTTTCTTAAGAGCTCCTTCGAATGAATGCCCGTGATCAATCGATTTAAACTGACTCATTGTGCACCTGATTGACTACTAGCAACGTCACTCAGCTTAACTTTTTCCAGAGTTTTTATTTTACCATCTCGCAGTCTTTTGACAGCATCTACGGCTAACGAACCATTGTAATCCGAAACAGATCTTCCCACGGAAAGATCATGCGCATTTTCTACTTGTAATAATAAATTCTTTCCATTCGAATTCTGTGCATTCCAAGCCGAAGCCTGATAAAGAGGGTCTACCTGCGCACAACCATCGAGAACCAAACATACGGCTACGATAATCAGATAATATTGAAAGTTATGTCTCATTTCAATCTACCATAAACCCGACATCTGAAGGAATTCTTTCTTCAGCTTTGTTACCCGCATTTTTTTCAATACCTTTTCGCCTCCCACCTGTCTGGCTCATTTGGAACACTCTTTGATAGTCATCCGGAGCAGACCAGTGATCATTTGGTTTTGAAAGAAGGTCAGGGTTGGAAACAGGCTTTACAATATAAGGAGTAACAATAATGACCAATTCGCTTTGGTTATGCTGAAAACTGTTCGATTTAAACAAAGCACCCAATATCGGGATATCGCCAAGTCCCGGCAGTCCAAGCCCTTGTGTCGTTGTGTTATCCTGAAAAAGTCCTGCAATCGCAAAGCTTTGTCCGCTACCCAATTCTATGGTCGTATCAGCTCTGCTAACTGTTATTGCAGGGATGCTTATGCTTGCATTACCCTCACCAAACGATACAGCGCCATTGCTTGAAAGCTGGCTGACTTCCGGCCTTACATGAAGGTTTATTCGTCCGCCCGACAGGACTGTAGGAACAAACGACAAAGAAATACCGTACTGCTTAAACTGAACAGAAACTGTGTTATTGTAAGATGAAATTGGTATCGGATATTCACCACCCACGAGAAAGCTAGCAGGCTCCCCACTGGAAGTCGTCAGATTAGGTTCAGCCAACATGTGCACCAACTGATCCTGAGCAAGAGCATCAATGATTGTTTCTAAAGTAGTTTGCTTTCCACCAATTTTAAATCGTGACAGAAAAGCAAAGCTACTTTGACTTGACGCTAGTGCCGCCAGCGGATTTTTAGTTGCAAGTCCGATGACAGCACTTGTCCCCAAAGCGTTCATATTTTGCCATTCAACACCGATTTCTCTTACAAGCTGCCTCGACATTTCTACAATCTGCACTTGTAAATTGACCTGAGTGGAGTCTTTTAATCTTACATGATCGTAAACATCAGCTTTACCAGCCTGATCCTTAGCCATCTCCCACGCACGTTCTCCATTTTCCGGATTTGGTGCATTACCCGTAAGGTCCAGGCCGTTCTGACCCGCACGAGATCCATAATTGACCCCCGAAGATTGCGTCGCAATTTCTTTTACCTGGTGCGCCGCATACTGAGAAGGATTGACAACTATATCATACTGCCCAACTGGATGCCCTTCCCCATTGACGGCAGAAATTGTGGTGCGACCCACCCCCGTTCCAAAAACAAAAAGTGTTTTTGAATTTGCCGGTCTTACTTCAGCAATCTTTGGATCAGCCGCGAATGCGCTGGTAACGCTCGAATCCAATTCAATGAGTTTACCATTGCCTACTTCAAGAATAATGCTTGAAGATGACCTTGCTTGAGCTACGTGAATTTCGTTTACCACCACCAGAAAAGAAAACAAACTGACAGCAGAAAATTTCAATATATTTTTTATATTACTCATGTTCATTGCTTATGACTTCCGTTAACCCATTAAACACATGTATGGAATTTTCAATTGCTGCCGTTTTATGCGGCTCCACTTTTTTTTCTTTAATTTTTGACTCAAAAATATCGTCATTCCAGGTAGCGCCTGCTACTGAAGCATCCTCCGCTGACTTGGTCATAGACCTTAAAGTTAAGGTCAGATGTCCCACCTTCTCTGCCAGAGCCAGTTTTTGCGCATCCTCTGAATTCAGTTCCAAAACGATAGTTCTTGCATTCTGCGCAGAAGCGTTTGCAGGCCCCTGGCCCCGGACAAGATGCTGATCTACAGCAACAACATGAACATTCTGCAAAAGAGTTTTGACAGCAGACGTCTGAAAATCAGAGTTTTCCTGACCATGCTCCAGAGTTGGCATAAGAAGGACGTCCACATAATCGCCAGGCCAGATCAATCCGCCAACTGCATTTGATGGATCAACAGGCACGGCGACACCCCTCTTGCCTGGACTCAGCAATGCGGCAAGAAATCCTCCGTCTCCGGCATGCACAACATCCTCACCTCTAACAGGTGCGTTCTTGGGGATTGACACCCGCAACAGGCTACCAATCACATTCTGCCTGGCTGAAGATGAGTCCATTACAGTTCCCGGCAAAACAAAAGCCTTCGGGATACTCGCACCGGTAATATCAGAAGAATGAAGGACTTCACCAGCATAGAGCTGCCGATTGGCGACGAGCACCGCCACCATCGGCTCAGGCTTCACCACCTGCACAACCCGCGGCGCATCCTGCTGCTTTGCAGCCAGCCTGAAAATCAGAACGAAACAAACAACCGTCAGAACAGCAAAGCAAGAATATAATATGTAGCGATAAAGTTTCATTACATGCCCTGATCTTTGAGTGTTTCAACAAGAACACCCATCGCAATAGCCACGCCGTAAGGAACGGACATGGATGATTTCACGCGAAAAACAAAAATGTTTTGTAAAGACGCCTGAAAACTACTATTTCGCTGACTCAATGCCGATACAATCAGGCAGCACAAGGCGACAAAAACGCCTGCTATCGAAATGGACAGAAACAGAGAAACCAGATCGCAAAGGGGAACCAGAGGGATAACTGCCAAAATAAGCTTGACGTCTCCACCTCCGAATATACGGAAAATCCATAAAGTATAAAATATTGGAAACAGTAATATAACAGCGATCATCTCTTTTAAGAAGTCCCCTCGTGCACAGGACACGAAAATGGACAGAACAAATATTAAAAGAGAAGCTGAGTTATATATTTTTCGTGCATGAATATCCGTGCACGCTGAAAAAACAAGCAGGAAAGATGCTGCATCCAATGCGATATACCGCAGCATCTTTCGTATCTGCCCGTCAGGCTGCCTTAGCTGCCCGAGGAAGTCGGTGCGCTACCAAGAGTTGTGGAGATCGTGCTGAACAGCGTCTGCAACGAAGAACCAAGCAGTTTCATCGCACCAAAAGAAGCTACAGCAATAAGCCCTGCGATAAGAGCATATTCGATAGCCGTCACACCTTCGCGGTCTGCAAAAAGAGTACGGAGCCGTTCAACTGCTTTGCTTTCAGCAATTTTCTGAACAATGAAGTAGTCCATGTGTCCTGATCCTGTCGTCACAGTAAGTTACCTGTTGCGCCTCTGGAGCGGTCATGGTCTTTCTCACGCTCGGGCTCGTTAGAGATTTGCCGCAAAACTTTTAATCAAAGGTTAATGGAGCCGGCAGAAACATCCACTTTCCATTTTATTGGAAGAGCGTTTTCTTGAAAAATCTCATTGCCCAACGAACAGTCAGAACCAGCTTCGAATACCGAAAGTGAAGTTCACACCATTGCCGGTCTGACTGAAGGTTTTTTGAAAAAACCTGTTTTCATAGAACATGTTCGAATATGTGACGCCAATATAAGGCGCGATCTTTCTGTGCCATTCATAGCGTAATCTCAAACCCGCATCGATGTCGGACAGCCCTCTGCCAACACCTCGCGCACTGTCAGAATTTGAATAAAAATTAAGTTCTGCCTGCGGTTGCAGAATCAACCGATTGGTAATGAAGATATCATACGAACCTGTCAGACGTGCAGCGACGCCCCTATCGCTGAAATAGAAAGTCGCTTCGGCATCAAAGAAATAAAGAGCCAATCCCTGAAGACCTATAGCTCCCCAGGCGCGTGTGGGGCCACGATCTATGTCCAGCCGCACCCCCGACTGCACATCAAAATAACGCGAGACTGAGCGATCATAAAGAATCTCATGATCTCCATCTCCGAAACGACCATCGGTTCCCACTGTCCCTTCCGATTTCAGCCACAGCTTATTGTAATCGGAACCGAACCACGCTTGCCCATCATAACGGAACTGCCCGCCAGCACTGCTGTAACGTGCCTCAAACTGGTCCAGCAACGCATGGACATAAGTGCGCTGATCCATGACGGGCATGATGCCGTTCACATAGGAAACAGCCATTGCCTTGTTCATTGGCGCCGCATCGGCGGAAGACCCGCATGCCGCTGCAATTGCCAGGGCAACTGGCGTCAGACGCCGCATCACGCCACCACCACCGTCCGGAACATGCCGGTATCCATGTGATAGAGAAGATGGCAATGATACGCCCATAATCCTGGCACATCCGCCGTGACAAGATAGCTTAGCCGCTCCCCCGGCTTGACGTTCACGGTATGCTTGTACGGCTGAAACCTCCCATGTCCGTTCTCCAGCTCACTCCACAAGCCATGCAGATGGATGGGATGCTCCATCATGGTGTCATTGATCAGGATAAACCTGACACGTTCCCCAACCAGCAACCTGACAGGCTCTGCCTCCGAAAATTTCTTCCCGTTAAAACCCCAGATAAAGCGTTCCATATTTCCCGTCAGATGAAACACAATCTCCCGGGAAGGCTCACGCAGGTCACTCCCCGGCTTCAGGGCACGCAAATCTGTGTAGCGAAGGCATCTGCGTCCATTGCCATCAAGGCCATCCCCGGCCTCCCCAAGGCGGTTCTGAGGGTTTGAAGCAAGACTCTGAACCTCGACTCCTGTTTTCAATGACGAAGGCTGATTGACGGGCAACGCCACGGCATGATCGCCGGATGGCCCACTCTGCCTTGCGCCGTCAGAGTGAGTCTCCGGCATGGGGTGCCGCATGGACATTCCCGACATATCCATGCGGCCCATCTCCATCCCGGCCATGTCTCCCCTATCCGCCTGACCCATATTCATGTGGTCCATGGCAGCGTGACGGTGAGCTTTCTGCGGGACCGCCGTTACCGTCTTTCCTGAAGAAGCCTGGTCATGGGGCTCCATATGCATTCCGGCCATCGGGTCGCTTTTCTGCTCCCCATCCATGCCCATGCCCATGCCCTTCATGCCCGCCATACCCATGTCCGCCATTGTCCTCAGCGGTCGTGGATCCATGGGCGGGATAGCCCCCAGAGCGCCCTCCCGTGTGGCAAGCGTTCCGCGTGCGTAGCCAGTGCGATCCTCTGACTGCACAAAGATCGTGTAAGCTTCGTCAGCCGCGGGCTGCACGATCACGTCGTATGTCTCTGCCGGGGCAATACGGAATTCATCCACATGGACCGGTTCCACGTCGTTACCGTCGGACGCGACAACCTGCATCGTAAGACCCGGAATGCGCACATCGAACAGCGTCATGGAGGCCGCGTTGATGAAGCGGAGCCGAATGCGCTCTCCCGGACGAAAAAGGCCCGTCCATCCCTTGTCCGGCGATCGGCCATTCATGAGATAGGTGTAAATGATTCCCGACACGTCCGAGATATCCGTGGGAGCCATGTTCATGCCGCCCCACATCAGCCGGTCCCGGACACTCGCCATCAGGCCGTCCTTGCGAACATCGTGCAGAAAGTCGCCGACCGTACGCTGGCGGAAATTGTAATAGTCGCCGTCAAATTTCAGATTGGAGACGATGTCCATGGGATCGGCGTCCGTCCAGTCGGACAGCAGCACCACATAATCCCGGTCCGCCGTATAGGCAGGCCTGTCAGCCGGGTCGATCACCAGCGCCCCATAGAGCCCGGCCTGTTCCTGTCCACCGGAATGGCTGTGATACCAGTAAGTACCGCTCTGCCGGACCGGGAAACGATAGGTAAACGTCTCTCCCGCAGGAATTCCCGCGAAACTCAGTCCCGGCACTCCGTCCATGTCGGCCGGAAGACGAATGCCATGCCAATGGATCGATGTGTCTTCATGAAGATGGTTTCTGACCTGAAGTTCGACAGTATCACCTTCCCGCCAGCGCAAGGTAGGCGCCGGAATAGAACCATTGATTCCAATCCCTTTGGTTTTCTGCCGCCCAACCCGAACCGGGATTTTCTCGACGTTCAGAAGAAAGGACGAAGATACGTCCGGCAGTTCGGCCGAAAGCGGGCTCTCAGTGACCGCCTTGTGCGCCAGAGCTGGAGAAACAGCCGCCCCACAGCCCAGAGCAGCCGCGCCGGTGACGAAACGACGACGCCCGATGGGCGCGTGTTTCGGGAAAACAGACTCAATCATGTCTGAAAGATCCTGAAAAAGATCACAGAGGAAGGATGGCCGGTAACACCGGTCCTTCGGGACAGATCACCGCCTCAGGCGGTTTTTCAGGACAGGGTTCTGGGAGGCGGCAACGCCGGTATGGCCGCCTCTCCCGGAGGCAGACCGAATGCGGGTCTATGATAATGTGTTGCAGCAAGAAGCCGTTTTCCATAAACGGCCGACACCCGCAGGTCCGCCATCAACGGGAGCTGAACGCACCCGTCACTCATGCAGCAATCAGGACCATGTTCATGATGAGTGCTGCAATGCCGAGAGTGTGCCGCCTCAGACAGAGCGTGATGATGGTGGCCGGCACAGTCGGACGGACCAGAAGCAGCAGAGTGAATCATTCCGTCCATCGCCATGCCGCTGGCGTGCCTGTCTCCTGACGGTTTTCCATTCTGCACATGCGACATCATGGCCTGGGCTGGCATCAGCGCAGTCAGAAGCAACGCGACCTGCAACAGCAGAATCACGCCCCACCTTCCCACTTTTGTCTCAGTCACCCGACGCACCAGTTTCTGCCTCATGCGAAGACCGGAAATGGCCTGTCGGAGAATCCTATCGAGCACGACAAGACAGAGCAAGCCAAAGTGAAACCAGACGTCCTGTCTGAAGGATATGTCTTCAGTTGAGTCCCATGCGACCTCACACAAACTGGATGTCGCACGGATCGTCGATCTCGGCGTGTCATAGACCTTGAGCTTTACAAGTTCCCTGAACAACTTCAGTCTGGCAAAAGACCACGAGCATGCTCTTTTACGCTGCCCGTTACACCGCCGGAATGAGACGTTTCAGAGTCAGTTCCCGGAAGCGCCGCATTGGCTTCATATCCCCTTCAGCCCTTATCCGGATGACCGCCCCTTCGTACGCATCAATGATAGCACCGGCGACGTCTGCGGCATCGACATCAGCCTCCAGTTCTCCGACCGATTGAGCCTGTTTGAGCAGATCCGCCATTTGCGCTTGCCAGTGCGCGAACGCCACTTTCACACGGCGCCGCAAGGCTTCATTGTGAGGAGTGCTCGTCTGGGACAGGACGCCATAGAGGCATCCTGCCGTCTCCGGCGCCTGTTCCATTTCGGTCTCAAGATCCTCGAAATAGGCCCACAACCGACGTAACGGCGAACTATCCCCGGCAAAGCTGCGCATCCGAAAGGCCTCGTATCGAAGCGAATACGCTTCGATCACCTCAAGCGCATAAGCCTCCTTGCTGGGGAAGAAATTGTAAAACGACCCTTTCGTGACCCCGGCCCGCTTGAGGATCGGCTGAATGCCGATGCCTTCGAAGCCATTCATAAGAAAAGCCCTGAGACCTTCCTCGATAAGAATTTCCCGGGTATTCCGTTTTTTCATTGGACAAAATTAGACCGATCGCCCTAATTCGTCAAACTTGCAAACAGACCGGTCGGTATGCTTCCGAGTCCGTTATAATTGAGGTGCTTGATGCCGCGACAGAGGCAGTACGGCTTGATACTCGTGACCGTCGCGACGTTGCTCTGGAGCCTGGCTGGCCTGTTTGTGCATCTTATTGATGTGCCGGTCGGCGACCTGATCCTGTGGCGCTCCTTTTTTGCCGGTTGCGCCCTTCTGGCAATCGCTGTCCTTTGGCCTGCGCAAGAGAGTGTCTTTGGTTGGGCTGGACTTGGCGCCTCTCTCCTGTCGGCTGTCGCGATGGGGGCCTATGCCGCGGCGCTGACACTGACCAGCGTGGCAAACGTGATGATTCTCTATGCGACGCTGCCTTTATTTACGGCCGCGATCGGCTGGGTCTTCATCGGCGAACGCAGCCCGCGCCGTGCGCTCGTCGCCAGCGTGGTCTCACTCATCGGCGTAGGAATTGTTGCTGGCCAGGGAGTGAATCTTGCAGATATATCCGGAAATCTGCTGGCTCTTCTCATGACTGTCACCTTTGCAGGATTGCTGATATTAGCGCGCGCCGTCCCACGGCTTAATCTCGCCCTTATCAATGCTGTCGCCGCATTCCTTTGTTCACTGGTTGCTCTTCCCTTCTCCTCAGGCGCGGTTCCCGGACTTCACGATCTCGCTTTTCTTTTCGCGCTCGGGGTTTTGACGACCGCCCTTTCCTTCCTGCTGTTCCTGATGGGAAGCCGTTTCATCAGTTCGACTGAAGCGGCCCTGGTGGAATTGCTTGACGTCGTACTTGGACCATTATGGGTCTGGCTGGTCCTCTCCGAATATCCAGGCACGGGAGCACTCATTGGCGGCGGGATCGTGCTTGCCGCCGTGCTATGGAATCTGGCTCCAGCGCTGCGCTACAGAGCTGCGAAAACACCGGCGGCGACCGGTCAATATTCCTCTGCTGAGCTGGCTGACGCCATGTGCTGCCAGCAGCCGAGTCCTGTGACGCCACAGGGCCTTAACTGACGGGACGGCCCCCTATGCGAAAAAGCGCAGTCCGTGAGACGCCCTGTCCATAACGTCTCACGGATATCCATTTCTGCGTCCCGAGAATACCAGGACGAGGCCATCCGCCATTCTTCATGCAAAGCAGCCTGAACCGGACCTAGCGATGCGTCCCGGCACCGACCGCGAATACTGTGTCATGCAGCCGCTCGAACGCATCCTGAAGCGTATCATGCGCCCGATGCCCCTTGCTGCCAACGATCGTCACGGTTGCGGTCATGCCGGCAGACACCGTCACATCATCCGGGATACGGTCGATCTGGACTCGGACCGGGATACGCTGGGCCAGACGCACCCATGTATAGACCGGGTCCACAGTCGGCAGACCCTGCACACCACTGGTCGCGTTGGAAGTTGCAATGCCTCGGGTGATGCTGACCACGTGTCCTTCGAGCGGATGATGGAAGCCCATCAGGTCCACGCGAACTGGATCGCCAATGTTGATCGAGCCGATCTTGGTTTCCTCGAAATAACCATCCACCCAGTAGGAACTCTGATCAATCACCGTGATGTTCGGTTTACCTGCCGTGGCGAAGTCGCCCACCCTCATGATCAGATTGTTGACAGGCCCCGTTACCGTACTCCGGATGTGGGTTCGTTCCAGATTGATCTTCGCCTGCGAAAGCTGTGCAAGCGCCTGGGCATAGACAGCCCTCGCGACCTCGGCGGTCGCTTCATAAACCTGCTTTTCTTCCGGTGACGCCGCCGCATCGGTCAGCCTGTCCCGACGGTTATGCTGGGCCGTTTTCAGAACAAGATCCGCCTTTCGCTGATCCGCCACGGCTGTCGCATTGGCGACCGCAACCTGAAAGTCGAACGGATCGATATCGTACAGCACGTCTCCCGCATGCACGACCTGATTGTCATGGACATGAAGGGCGATGATCGGCCCGGAGACACGCGGCGCGATATTGACGGTCTGGACACGGACCTGTCCGTTTCGCGTCCATGGAGCGGATGTATAGTAATCCCACAGAACAAAAGCCGTAATCGCTGCAATGATGAGAATAACTGCAGTGGTTGTGTACTGGAGAGCCTTTCTCGCTTTTTCAAACACGATCCGGTCCTCTGTCCATGACGTTCCAACCGGACGTCAGCATGCTTTGCAGTCGTTCCATTGCCTCTCAACGCTCCTTTTTCCGTTTTCCGTCCGGCGGATGGCCAGATCAGCATTCCGTTCAGAGCAGGATCGTGTAGATCCCGGTAAAGATAATGAGCATGCCGAACTCGGCGAGCGGCACATTCCACATGAACCGGTCCAGACGTGTCCTGGTCAGGATCGGCTTGAGGATCACCATGGTCAGAAGGCCGAGGCCGACATGCACGAGAAACGAGGAAACCAGCAGTCCGCCTATATTGATGACGGACTGAAGAGGCGCGTTCATTGGGCTCTCCAGCGCATCGCAGGGACAGGGTTGAGATCATAAAGCCTGATGGCGGAACGGTTCTGTTCCAGAATACGGATCGCGCCCGCCATGCCTGACACAGCACCCAGAACCGTCGCCATTTCACCATGCGGCAGATTTTCTGACAGCAGCAGAAGACGCTCCGCATGAATGGTCATACGGGTTATGGCGGCATCTACATTATAGATGATCGAAGACCGCAGGGCCGCTTCAGCTTCGGCTCTCACAATCGGGATCGTTGCCGCACGCTGAAGATGCCGGCGCGCACGGGCCAGCGCTCCACCAAGATCATCAAGACTGGCGAAACGGGCAAAGACACGATCCCGCGCCTTTGAAGGCCGGAGGTAGCTGTTCCACATCCTGAGCTTGGTCAGCCGGTCATAGTGACGGCTGATAAGAGCCGATCCCTCCTGCTCGCCATGACCTTCGAATTGCCGATGGAGATCGTGCCCGATAGCCATCGCCACCCGGAAACGACGGGTTTTCGCCTTGGGTGGCAGGAGCAGCGTGAGAGTGATGAAGATCAGCACGCCTGCGAAGAGATACTGCTCGTCACGGTTGATGAACTGCGCGAGGTTATAACTCTGCTCATTGGCGACGCCGAGAATGACGAAAAAGAACACGCCTGCATTGAAGCCGATCGCGGACGTCTTCGGATTGAGCAACAGCAGGCAGCTTCCGAAGATGACGGGGATCACCATGATCGCAAAGAACGTCATCTCCGCCCCATGTGGCAGAATACCGAAGTTCAGAATGGCTGCGACGACGATCGCCAATGGCATGCCGATCAATGCGCCCATCCCGAAGGCCCGGACGTCATAGGTCGTTGCCGCCAGTGTCAGAACGATTGCGGTCTGGGACAATGCGGAATAGCTCTGCGGCAGACCGGTCAGAATGCAGAGACCCGCCGCGAGCGAAAAACCGATCAGCACGCGCAGACCGTTCAGAAGCGCGAGAATGACGTCCTGATGGGTCACAATCTTCAGTTCGGGCGCCTGCGTCCGGGCATGTCCGCCCTTGTGAACACAATCCACACCATCCTCGGCCCAGCGCCAGTAGGACAGCAGGGACATGACGCGCTCGATGAACCAGGCTTCGTCCAGAGTCAGCCGGGTCTCATTACCCGCCGCGTCCAGATGGGTTTCCCGCGCCAGTTGCTCCAGATCCTCGACGGCGATGCGGGGCGATGACGCCGCATCGCCGGTGCCGAAGGCGGAGCGGACACGCTTGAGCACATCGTCAGACACCAGACCGCGTTCAAGCACCATGGCAATCGCCCGGCTGCAGTTCAGCATTTCCAGCAGGGCCACCATGGCGGAGCGCGCGCCGACCATACGGAGCCGTCCGTCTGAAATCTCCGTGCGGGCGAAGGAGACCTGAGACGTCAGCGCCATGATCTGGCCAGCGATACCTGCGGATGCCGCCGCATCCGGCACCGATCGGCCCGCGACAGAATCCCGGGCGATCCGCGCCACCATGGAAGCCAGTGAATCCAGCGCGTGTGTGAGCTTGCTCCAGGCGGTCGGCGAACCGAAGACGTCATTGACGGCGGCGGTCGCGGCAATCCCGATAACGATGGCCGACACACGATTGACGGTGACATCGTAAGCGGTTTCCGGTGTGTCGATACAGCCAATGGCGATCAGCGCCACCGTGTAACCTGCCAGCATGGCGGCATAAGCACGGAAATCCCGCTCAAGCGTCCCCATGATGCAGCAAAGGGTGAGCCATAGGGCGACCCCGCCGAGAAGAAGGGCGCGATCCTGACTGAAACAGGATGTCAGCGCCAAGGCGACAAATGCGCCAACAAAAGTACCGGCGAGCCGGTAAAGGGCTTTGGACAGCATCTGGCCGCGAAGGGGCTGGGCCAGAATCATGACGGTCACGGCAGACGATCCCGGCGAGGAGATCTGCAGCCAGAAGGACACGGCCAGAGCGAGCCAGACGGCAAGCCATGTTCGTACACAGAACATGAACCAGCCGGCAGGAAAGTAATCTTTGCCGGGTGAAGGCATCCACACCAGTCGTCGTAATGACCACCAGTGCGGGGCAGATGTATGACCACGCACGCCCACCCTAATCTCCAGCCTCACTACTCAGTTGACGGAAAACAACTACTTCTCATCAACTGTGCTGGACAGGATTACAAATAACAAAACGTGGCTGAGCATGCGTCACCGTCCGACGTGATATTCACAGACGGCGCATCATTATTATTTGAACGGACACGATATAGCCGATCATGACATGCAGCACTGCCTGAGCGTGCATTTTAGAAGCGTGACATGATGTAATAGGTAGAAACGCCGCCTCTCAGAGAGAACGACGGAACACCCTGTGCTTCTTGGTCGGCTCCGGAACAATCCGTTCGATCAGGCGGCGCATGGGCGTGTTGGTCTCCAGCACCCATCCAAGTTCGATCTTCCGGTAGGGCAGACTGTGGCCCCGCTTCATCAGTTCGCTGATCAGCAATGCAGGCAGAAGCGCTCCCAGCGCCGTCCCCGAAAGCGATTTACCGACGCCAAGCAGGATGACACGGGCGGAATGGAAATCATGCCGCAACAGACGCAGGCCGAGCTTCGCCCATCCCAGAGGGGACGGCGCGCCTCCCAGATCACCAGACACATCGAAAACATTCGGCACCACCAGCGCGACACCCGCGGGTTCACCGTCCTGTTCAACGAGGACGAAATGCTCCGATTTAAGGATGGGCTTGATCTCATGGATCATGCCGCTCATGTCGTCTTCCGTGTACGGAACGAAACCCCAGGTCTCTCGCCAGGTATCGTTGTACAGCGTCCGGAGAATCTCGCCGTCACGCTCGATATTCTTCGCATCCATCGGACGGACGGACAGCGCGCCAAGACGCCCTTCCCCGAGAGAAAGCCCTTTCGGAACAATATGCGCATTCTCGGCGTGGGGGCCCATCTCCATCTGATAGGACAGGACATCCATCTCTTTCGTGAGACCCGCAGCCTCAATGGCCTCGCTGAGAAACGGTGGATGCCAGGGGATCATGACCATGGGGGCAGCCTGCTGTCCCTCGATCATCGTGCCATATTCACCATTGCTGTTCAGCGTCCACGGCCCGAGCATCGAGTTCATGCCTTTTGCGCGCAACCATTCGGCAGCGGCCTCCAGAAGAGGCGCAACCACTTCCGGGGACTCTGCATCCAGAGCGCCAAAAAATCCTGTTTGCGGTGTCAGCTCCGTTTCCGGAGCGGCGTCGCGCACCAGATTATCTATCTGCGCAGAAATCCGTCCGACGGCCCGACCATTGCGCCAGGCCAGAAAATACTGCGCTTCTCCATGGTGGTAGAAAGCCGATTTCGCCGGATCGAGCAGATTGCGTTGTTCCATGTCCAGTGGCGGCACATACCCGGCACTGCCAGCATACAGTCGGCGCGGAAGGCGGATGAAAGTCGACAACTGACGGAAACCCCTGACCGGGGTAATGACAAGGCGCGCCGTCTGGGTCATGAACTCTCCCTGCAAACACGCGGTCCCGCGCGATACCATAACCAGCACCTTCTCTCTCGGTGCGTGAAGGGCATTGGACATACCGTTGAAAGAAACCGCTGCCAACGTGAAACAACACAAACGTCACAACAGATTGTTTCGGTTTTCCCGCTTTTCATCCATCAGAAAGCCTGCCGCGACAAGCCATGCCCTGACGAAACCGATTAGCATTCTCATAACAGGCGCTTCGGGCGGCATCGGAAAAGCGCTTGCCTGCGATCACGCCAGACCAGGAAGCAGCCTTGCCCTGTGGGGCCGCAATGCCGGTCGCCTGCGGGATGTCGCGCAAATTTGCCGGGAACGGGGCGCGTCTGTCCTGACCAGGGAAATCGACCTCGCAGATGGTCCCATGGCGCTCGCGGCGTTTCGTGCCGACGACGATAAGTTACATTTTGACACAGTAATTCTCTGCGCCGGCCTCTCCGATATGAAAACGGCTTCGGAAAAAACGGAACGCGCCGAAACCGTGCTTGAACTCGGCCTCGTCAACTATGCGGTTCCCTCCGCCCTCACCATGGCGGCCGCAGACAGGATGCAGGCACGCGGCGGCGGCAGGATCGCGCTTATCGGCTCCGTGGCGGCCTATCATGACCTGCCTTTTGCCGCCGGTTATGGTGGATCGAAGGCCGGTCTGGCCCGATTCGCAAGTTCGGCGCGCATGGCGCTTGCTCCTCTGGGTGTGAAAGTGGTTCTTATTGCGCCGGGCTTTGTGGATACGGACATGAGTCGCCGCATTATCGGGCCCCGCCCTTTTCTCGTGACGCCGGAAGCCGCATCTCGCCACATCATCGCCGCTCTTGCCCACAATAAGGGGGAGACAATCTTTCCCTGGCCATTCCGGTTGTTGCGCCTGATCGACCGTCTCACGCCGGGGATCATCCGGAGAGTCATCATGACACGCATCAATGCAGACCAACGACCCCGCCAGGGCGATTCCACCAAACCTGCCTCGAAACAGACAGCCTGAATCCTCTGTTTCCGAAGCAATGCCACTTACCGCTGAAACACAGCACTTTTTATCTTTGGTGAACAAAAAGGAAGCCTGCTGATCATGGAAGAGATCGTCGTCGCCGATATCGGTGGAACCCATGCGCGTTTCAGCATCGCAACGGTGGATCAGGGGCGAGTCAGATCACTTGATGAGCCCCTGATTCTGGATGTGGTGGACCACGATACGCTGGAAAGCGCATGGGCTCATTTTCGTCAGGTCAGCGGGCGCACTCTCCCACGCCGGGCCGCTCTGGCGGTTGCCGCTCCCGTTCAGGGCGAAGTCCTGACAATGGCGAACAACCCCTGGATCATCGTTAGAGCTGATCTTCCGAGACAACTGTCTGTCGACAACCCTCTGCTGCTCAATGATTTTGAAGCCGTCGCCCATGCCGTCGCGCATCTTGATCACGACAGTCAGCCTTATCTGTGCGGACCGGATCGACCGCTACCCTCAGAAGGCACCATTCTGACGATTGGTCCGGGAACAGGTCTGGGGACGGCCAGCATCATCCGTAACCGAGGGGAAACCCTCGTCCGGGGCGCGGAAGGTGGTCACATCGGCTTCAGCCCCTCAGACGATTTTGAAGACCGGCTGCTCAATCGTCTTCGCGCGCTCCACGGGCGCGTTTCGGCGGAGAGACTCATTTCAGGACCGGCGATCATTCCCATATGCGACCTCATCGCCGAGGACAGGGGAGAAATGAGTCGCAAGCTGAACGACAGGCAGCTCTGGACGATGGCTCTGGAGGGCCATGACCAGATCGCCACGCAAGGAATGACCCGGTTCTGTCAGCTACTGGGATCATTTGCAGGCGACATGGCTCTTGCTCACGGCGCAACGGGTGTGGTCATCGCCGGAGGACTGGGTAAACGCCTGATGGAAATCCTGCCTCATTCGGACTTCTTTCCCCGCTTCATTGCAAAAGGACGATTCGAATCCTTGATGCGGAAAATTCCTGTCAGAATGATCCATTACCCTGAGCCGGGCCTCTTCGGGGCAGCATCAGCCCTCGCCTGTCAGATGGCGAGGGAATAAGGCGGAATCGTGGATTCCATCAGGCAGTCGGAAACAAGGAACTGCTTCCAGCGCCTGATCGCGGTTCATGAAAAAGACAGAGAGAGCCTGGAGGCCTGACCTTGTCGGGTCTCTGCGCGTACGGTCTCTCACCATCGCCAGTAAGCAGGTGAATGGCGCCGGACACAATTGCCCGTCAGACCCTCACAAGAGGCAGCGGGACTCTGTCATGTCCATTCAGTGAGAAAAGACTGTTCAGGCGGGCGTGCGGTTTTGAGACCTGTAAAACGGAAACAGCCGTAACCGTAAAATCAGACCGGCTTTCCCGGTTATCTGCGATTTTCAGGAAATACTGGAGGTCCGGGCGGGAATCGAACCCACATTCGCGGATTTGCAGTCCGCTACATCACCATTCTGCCACCGGACCTCATCGGTGCCTGCGCTATATCCCGCACGTCCTCCTGCGGGTCAAGCCCTGTCTGTGATTCCCGTGTCGGCCGCCTCTGCTCAACCCATTGTCAGCACTGTTTGCGATACAAGGAGTTGACGAAGCCGGTCTGCTGGGTTTTCTCATTATCGCAATGACAATCCTGGAACGGCTGCGTTGCCAAGGATCTCACACAGACTGAAACGGAACGTGACCATCATGACCCACGCCGCAGACCGGATACGGACCTCAGTGATGGCCCCGTATTCCCCAGAGATCACTCCCACCGCTGACCAAATTTCTTCGGCTTTCGATGACGCCCGGCAACGGATGGTTGATGATCAGGTTCGTCCTGTGGAGGTCAATGATCCCCGCATCATCGCTGCAATGCGGACATTGCCGCGCGAATACGCAGTGCCCGGCAATGAACGGCAGTTCGCCTATTCGGACCTCACTCTTCCGCTCGGAAATGGTCGTTATCTGCTGCAACCCATGGTCACTGCACGACTCCTGCAGATGGCCGACATCCGGACAGGACAACGCGTTCTCGTTGTCGGGGCGGGCACAGGCTATCTGGCTGCTCTCATCGCCATGCTGGGAGCAGAGGTGGTAGCGCTGGAGGAAGATGATACCCTTCGGGCCATCGGCATCTCCTTTACGGATCACGTGTCTGCCGTAATATCATGGACGCATGCGTCCCCTCTTTCCGGCGCCCCGGAAAACGCCCCTTTCGATCTGATCATTTTTGACGGCGCCATTTCCGAAATCCCGCGTTTCTGCTCCTCTCAACTGAGCGAAAATGGTCGTGTGGCAGGAATCCTTCGTCCGAACGACGGCACGTCCACTGCTTTTCTGGCAGAAGCCGACAGGTCTGAAGGATGGTCCATCCATCGCTTTTTCGATGCCGAAGCCCCAGTCCTGCCCGCTTTTGAGCGGCCGGCGGCGTTTGCCTTCTGAGAAAAAAGCAAACGCCGCAGATATAAAATTCCGGCGTGGCAATCTGCTGTTAAGTAGAATAGTGGAAAGTCCGACACCAGCGTGGCATAAGCTCTCAACTCCGGTCGAGTATGCGGAGCAGGTAGCAAAGAGAGAAGTTAAATGAAGCATTCCTGCCGCCTAGGCTTTGGACTGGCAGCTCTGCTGTGCAGTTCGACAGCCATGGCCCAGAAATACGACGGCAGCGGCGAGCCCAGTTTCATTCCTCACACGCTTGAGGAAGCTCTTTCTGTCGCCTATCTGACCAATCCGACACTTCAGCAGGAACGCGCAACACTGAGAGCGACGGACGAAAACGTTCCTACCGCGCTGGCAGGATGGCATCCCACCATCAAGGGGCAGTTCAACCCCAGCTACTACAAGGGCAGCAACAACTACACCGGTGATCCGTCGCAAGGCATTTCGAGCTATCAGCGCAAATACAGCACGTTCGGTTTTGCGGCGAATGTGATTGCGACCCAGCCCATCTATACCGGTGGCAAGACAACCGCCCAGACGCACCAGGCCGTCAACAAGGTCATGGCCGAAAGAGCCAAGCTGATCTCCACGGAACAACAGGTCTTCATCAGTGTTGTGAACGCTTACGTCGGCGTGATTGAGGACGAACAGCTCCTGCAGCTGAACATCAACAACGAGCGCGTTCTCGAACAGCAGCTTAAAGCGACAAACGAGCGCTTCCGCGTTGGTGAGATCACGCGTACCGATGTGGCGCAGGCCGAATCTGCCTATGCGAGCGCGAAAGCCACGCGCCAGCAGTCGGAGGGAACCCTTCAGACCGCACAGGCTACCTATATGCAGGTGGTGGGCATGGCCCCTCCGCCCAACCTTATTCCACCCCAACCACTTGTGCTCCCGGTCAAATCGGAGAACGAGGCCGTGGCTCTGGCGGTGAAAAACAATCCCGACGTCATTACGGCGCTGTTCACCGAATCGGCGCAGAAAGATGCTGTAGCAGTCGCTATGGCGGCTCTGATGCCGACTGTCTCGGCTTCGGCAGCCTACATGCGTCAGGTCAACCAGCAGCTTGGTGGTCAGACCAACGATGATAAATACGCCACACTGGATGTAAGCGTACCTCTCTATCAGGGGGGCTCGGAATATTCAGAAGTACGACAGGCCAAGCAGCAGGCGCAGGCTTCAAGTCGCGCCGTCGATGTCCAGCGGCGAACCGCCGCACAGGCCGCGGCATCAAACTGGCAGCGTCTGGTGTCTTACAAAGCCGCTATCGAGAGCAATCACGCAGCCATCAGGGCTGGCATGGTCGCCCTTGATGGCGTGGAAAGACAGGCCATTGTTGGCACAAGCACTACTCTTGAAGTGCTTCAGCAGCAGAGCACGCTTCTTCAGGCTCAGGTCGCCCTTGTTCAAAGCTTGAGCAATATGGTCACGTCCTCTTACAACGTCGCCTCTGCAATCGGACGCTTGACGGCTCTTGATCTACATCTGAACGTACCGCTTTATAATGAGAAAGCCTATTATGACGCGGTTAAGGATCGTTTGTGGGGTCTGAACGACTATGCGTTGGATCAGCCCGGACGATAAGCGCGGCGTGGAAAGGTTTTTGAATGACAGAAAATAACGACACGCAGCCTGAAAACGGTTCCATCAACACCGTTCTGAGTTCCATCCGCCGCATTTTGCAGGAAGGAAAGGAGGCGCATGCAGCGTCTCAACAGGCTGCTGAAACCTCACCCCAGATCACGGGACAGGCGAGAACGAAACCTGAAGAGGTCGCACCGCTTCCTGTCCCCGCCACGCAGGACGATGACGATGACGACAGCGTCCTCGTGCTCGACTCTTCCATGTTTGCGCATGAAGAAGAGCCTGACGCAGAGAGTCATGCAGAACCGCCTGTCGAAGTTCACGCACCGGCTCTTCCTCCCGAAGCAGTCAGTCCCGAGCCAGAACACAAACCTGAGCCCGCATCAGCACCTGAGCCTGCTCCAGCCGTAGTGTCCGCAGAGCCAGTGCACGCGGCTCAACCTGAATCTCCTGCGCCTGAACCGGAGCCTGCTCCCGTTCAGCCAGCAGAGACGCATGTATCGGTAACGGCAGAAACCGAAAATCATGCTCCCGTCCCCCTGCCAACCCCAATACCTGTCATTCCCCCCTTGTCTCGACCAGTGCAACTGGTGGAAACTACCGAGTCACAACAGGCTAGGACCAGAATGAGCGAGAACAGAACTCCGGCGGAAGCTGCTGCCGGTTATTCAGACTCTGATGCCCCGCTGCCAGTACAGATCGCTCTGGACAAGCAGACTGTCGGTGCTACGGAACATTCTTTTGGCGCGCTGCAACAGATGCTGCGCCGCAAACAATCTTTTGAACATAAGGAGAGACGAGTGTCTATTACGCGCGGTGGAAACCTGACCATTGAAGATATCGTTCGTGACGAAGTCCGTGCATTCCTGAAGGAATGGCTGGATCAGCACCTGTCCGGTATCGTGCAGCAGGCTGTTCAGAAAGAGATCGAGCGTCTTAGCGACCGCTGATCCCTTTGACCCGGCCTGACCGACCGGAAACGGTTCAGGGATGGCTGGTCAGAAACCCGCTCCAAGCGGTATGAGGAAACGCAGCGCGGCACAAGCGCTGCGTTTCTTTTTGTTCAAACACCTTCCATCTGGTTAGAGGCGATGCTCAGCAAAACGTTTCAGGCGACCGACACCGAAGCCCAGCTCTACGAAACCTGGGAAACTGAGGGACGGTTCGCTGCCGATCCGAACAGCAAGGCCACGCCTTTCACCATCATGATCCCGCCGCCCAACGTGACCGGCACGCTCCATATGGGGCATGCGCTGACCATGACGTTGCAGGACACGCTGATCCGCTGGCAGCGCATGCAGGGGCGCGACACACTCTGGCAGCCCGGCACGGACCACGCGGGCATTGCGACCCAGCTTGTGGTCGAGCGGCAGTTGGCTGGCGAAAACACCACGCGACAGGCGCTTGGCCGCGAAGAGTTCCTCAACCGTGTGTGGAAATGGAAAGGTGAATCCGGCAGCGGCATCACCCGCCAGCTTCGCCGCCTCGGCTCGTCCCTCGACTGGTCGCGCGAGCGCTTCACCATGGATGACGGGCTGTCCAAGGCCGTCAAGGAAGTCTTCGTCTCGTTGTATCGTGACAAGCTGATCTATCGTGACCGTCGCCTCGTCAACTGGGACCCGCATTTCCGAACCGCCATTTCCGACCTTGAAGTCGAGAACAAGGAAGTTCGCGGTAATCTCTGGCACATCCGCTATCCGGTCGCGGACTCTGACGGTGAATCCATTGTCGTCGCCACGACCCGTCCGGAGACCATGCTGGGCGATACGGCTGTCGCCGTGCACCCCGAGGACGAGCGTTACAAGGCTCTGGTCGGACGTTTTGTTGTCCTGCCGCTGACCGGTCGGCGTATTCCCATCGTTGCCGACACCTATTCCGATCCGGAAAAAGGCACTGGCGCGGTCAAGATCACCCCGGCGCATGACTTCAACGACTTTGAAGTCGGCAAGCGTCATGATCTGCCGATGCTGACAGTGCTGGATGAAGGCGCTGCCGTTACGCTTGCGGAAATCGGAGACGATCTTCACACCGTTGACGGTCTGGCCGATCCTGCTTTCGTACGCGCTCTGGAAGGCATGTCCCGCGAGGACGCCCGCAAGGCCATTGTCGCCGAGCTTGAGACTCTGGGCTACCTCGTCGAGATCGAACCGCACACCAATCAGGTGCCGCACGCCGAGCGTGGTGGCGCTGTGGTCGAGCCGCGCCTGACGACGCAGTGGTATTGCGATGCGGCGACCCTCGCCGGTCCGGCGATTGAAGCCGTTGAGAAAGGCGATGTCACCTTCGTGCCGCGCCAGTGGGAAAACACGTTCTTCGCCTGGATGCGGGACATTCAGCCCTGGTGCATCTCCCGCCAGCTTTGGTGGGGGCATCGTATCCCTGCCTGGTATGGCCCGGATGGCGCCGTTTTCGTCGGATATGACGACGCCGACGCCAAGCAGCAGGCGAAAGCGCACTACGGCGAAGATGTCGAACTGACGCAGGATGAAGACGTGCTGGACACGTGGTTTTCCTCCGCCCTGTGGCCGTTCTCCACCCTCGGCTGGCCTGAAAAGACGCCAGATCTGGCCCACTATTATCCGACCGATGTGCTCGTCACCGGCTTCGACATCATCTTCTTCTGGGTCGCCCGGATGATGATGATGGGTCTGCACTTCATGAAGGATGTGCCGTTCCACACCGTGTTCATTCATGGTCTGGTGCGCGATGAGCGTGGCCAGAAAATGTCGAAGAGCAAGGGCAACGGCATCGACCCTCTGGAACTGCTCGACCAGTACGGCGCGGATGCGGTCCGTTTCACCATCTGCGCGCTGACCGGCGTCGGGCGTGATCTGAAGTTTGGCCCGAAGCGCGTCGAAGATCATCGTGCGTTTGTGACCAAGCTGTGGAATGCCTCGCGCTTCTGCGAGATGAACGGGGTGAAGCCGGTTGAGGGCTTCGATCCTTCGACCGTGCAGAGCCCGCTCGGTCGTTGGATCATCTTCGAAGCGTCCAAGGCCATCAGCGAGGCGACCAGCGCGCTCGAAGCCTATCGTTTCGATGAATATGCTGGTGCCTGCTACCGCTTTGTCTGGAACCGTTTCTGCGACTGGTATCTGGAACTGACCAAGCCGCTGTTTTCGGGCGACACAACGCCGGAAGCCGACGAACTGCGCGCCGTCACGGCCTGGGTGCTGGAGACGATCCTGCGTCTGCTTCAGCCGATCATGCCGTTTGTCACCGACACGCTCTGGCACGAGTTCGGCTATGGTCCGCGTGGCGAGCTTATGGGCGCTAAATGGCCGGTTCCTGTGACCGTGCCGGGAGCCGAGGCGGCTGTTGAGGAAATCGACTGGCTGACACGCTTTATTTCCGAAATCCGCACTGTGCGTTCGGAAATGAATGTGCCCCCTTCCCGTCTGTCGCCTGTGCTGCTGAAGGATGCATCGGCCACCACGCAGGATCGCGCCACACGCTGGAGGGAAACGATTGGCCGTATGGCCCGTGTTTCCGAAATCGGCGTTCTGGACGGCGATGTGCCGAAAGGCTCGGCTCAGGCGGTGCTTGATGAAGCGACGCTGGTTCTGCCGCTTGCCGATATCATCGATCTGGACGCTGAACGCGCCCGGTTGGCGAAGGAGCTGGACAAGGCGGAAGGTGAAATCGAGAAAACCGAGCGCAAGCTGGGCAATGCGGACTTCATCGCCCGTGGTAAACCGGAGATTGTTGAGGAAACCCGCGAGCGTCTGGTGACCCAGCAGGGTGATCGGGATCGCCTGAAGGCAGCACTCGCCCGTCTGGGGTGAGTGCTGGGTGTCTTAAGCAGATAAAAGTTTTGGGTACCGCCTTTTTTCAAAAAGGCGGTGTTCTTTGAAGCTTTTTGAAAAAAGCTTCACCAAAAACTTTTTATGTTTAAGACCATGGTGTTGTGGGGTGATAGTTTTTGCGGGTTTCCTCTTATGTGTGAGCGGCGGAGAAACCCTGTCGCCCGCATGTGGTTGAAGGTAAGACAGACTTCCACAGGATGAACTGACAGGACCACCCCATGACTGAAACAGCGATACTCGGTGGAGGATGCTTCTGGTGCGTGGAGGCCGTGCTGGTCTCCATCAACGGCGTCCTGAGCGTGCAGTCCGGCTATGCGGGCGGCAAGACCGAAAACCCGACTTATAAAGAGGTCTGCTCTGGCCTCACCGGTCATGCGGAAGTCGTGGAAGTCATCTTTGATCCGGCGGTGATTTCCTATGCCCAGCTTTTGCGGATTTTCTTCACGCTACACGATCCGACCACGCTGAACCGGCAGGGGAATGACAGAGGCACCCAGTATCGGTCGGTCATTTTCTGGACCAGTGAAGAACAGCGTGCAACGGCGGAAGCTGTCAGGCAGGAAATCGAACAGTCGGGCCTGTGGAATGCGCCGTTGGTTACGCAGATCGAACCGCTGACCACATTCTGGCCAGCGGAAGCGGAACATGATGACTATTTCAGGCGTAATCCTGACAATGGGTATTGTCAGGTTGTTGTTGCGCCGAAGGTTGTGAAGATGCGGAAGGTTTTTGCGGGTTTGCAGAAAAGGTCCGATGAAAGCTGATCGCACTAAAAGCTTTGAACGATTTTATGCTTAAAATATCTGATGTTATCTATAAATAGTCCACTTTTGGGAGGGGAAAAGATCCTGTGTATTCATAAAAACTAAATTATGTTTTGCAACATAATTAAGGGATTTCGACAAACAGACACTCGAAAAATTAGAGATAAAAAATAGGTTGCAAAAGGAGCACGAGAAACAAAACTCAATTTTTTAGGTGAGAAATGTCAGAGAAATTTTCTGAAGCATTAAAATATTTAGATGGAAATAATTTATATGGCATATGGAACGACATTAATTCCGATGTAGAAAATAATATTCACACATCAGAAGCTATAAAAAATCTTGTAGATTTTTTTGAGTTTGCCATTCAGAAAAATCTTATAGTAGAATACGACGTTGAGAAAAAGATAGCTAAGTTTTCTGGGGACTCTCCATTCGTAGTTTCTCGTAGAATATTAGGGAATTTTATAACACACAATAACAACCTTCCTGAAAAAAATCCTCTATCAGATAATGATTTCTTTTGCTATTTACTTTATAAAACAGGATGGGCCATTTTGAAAAATGGGACCAAGCTGATAACACCTGATGTATAATATTTTGTTGTGATTGCCGAACCCTCTTACTCTGCTTAGCCCTCGCATTTCGGCCGAGCCTGTTTCTATGTCGAAGACGCATTCCATGCCCGCCGAGGGAATCTTACGGACCGTCTACTGCAGAAACTTCCGCTCAGATGTTTTTGCCTTCATAAAGTAGAGCGAAAGCAGACATACCTACAAATGGTATAATCGTCTTTTGAAGCAGACCTTATCTACCCCTCACTCCACGACCACATCCTGACTCACATCCACCCACCCCGCATCAACCAGTTCCGCCACTCGCCCCGGTGTCAGCCTTACCGAACTCGTTAGCGAACCTGCCGCCGGATACACCTCGTCAAACGCTTTCAGTGAGATGTCGCAATAGACTTTCATCGGCTGCGGCAGACCGAACGGGCATACACCGCCGACGGGATGACTGGTCAGTTCCAGAACCTCCTCGGCGGGGAGCATTCTGGGGCGTGCGCCAAACGCGGCCTTGGTCTTGCGGTTATCGAGGCGTGCATCTCCGGCCATGACGACAAGAACCCGCTCCTCGCCCACCTTGATGGCCAGTGTCTTGGCGATCTGGCCTTCCTTTACGCCCAGCGCCTGAGCCGCCAGAGGGACCGTCGCCGTGCTCGCGCCCTGATCGATGATCTCCACGTCGGGCGCGTTGGCGACAAAAAAGGCTTTAACGGATTCAAGACTCATACTTCATGCCTCTGGCAACGGGGTTCCCGAAACAGCGGGAATCCTTCTTCAATCATCACGATGCAGACATGGCTTCCAGCAACCGGGCGATCGCCTCCGCGCCGGGGTCCGGCACGTCGTTCATCTGGCTCTCCGGCACGTAGGACGCGCGTCCGGCGTGAGCCTTGCCCATCTTTCTGGTGGCGTCGGCGCCCTTGCGGGCCGCTGCTGCCGCGTCTCTGATCGAGCCGCCATCAGCCAGCGCTTTCAGAGCCGGATCAATCGCGTCGATCATGGTCCGGTCACCCGGCTTCGCGCCTCCCAGTGTCTGCATGGCCTCCAGCCCTTCCTGTAGCGCCACGGCCCATGATGACGTGCTGCGGCCTGCTGTCGAGAACAGAACCGACAGAAGAGCCCCGCTGGAACCGCCAGTGTGACGGGTCAGCACGCGCCCGATGGTGCCGAACAGCGCGTGCGGGTCAGCGAGAGGCAGACGGTCCAGCGCATTGAGGATTTCCTTTGCGGCTTCGGCAAAGGTCGAGCCTGCGTCGCCATCGCCGATCTTGGCGTCAAGCGCGTTGAGACTGTCAGCATTTTCGATCAGGGCTTCGGCCCCCGTACGCATCAGAGCTTCCAGTTGCGGGCTGGAGGAGGCCGCGACTTCAAAGGTTTCCGGAAGCGCGGGCATCTTGCGGAGGGCGGGTTTGCCGAAAGTCGCGACACCGGGCCATGCGGGCGGCTCGACGGACGCCTTCAGCGCCTTGGTGATGTCGTCAGTCAGTTCAATGACGGTCAGCGAAAAGCCGTTCATATCCAGTGCCGTCATGACGGGCGCTGGCCCGATGATGAGTTCGACCTTTTGCGCGAGGGGTGTTTTGGCGAAGGCTTCGAGCAGCAGCGTCATTTCAACAGGCGGGATGCTGCCGAGCATGTTGAGCAGCAGGGCGTATTTCTTTTCACCACCAGAAAGCGCCTTCTGAAGCGCGGCCGCCGCCTGCGCCATGAGGTTGTCCGCTTTGGCGACGTCGATCTGCTGGGCGCCCGGCTCGCCGTGAATGCCCAGACCGAGTTCGGCCTGAGTGTCGTCCAGACGGGTTTTATGCGCGGTGTCGTAGGCGTTACAGTCCGTCAGGGAGAGACCGATCGACGCAATTTTCTCTGCGGCCTCCCGCGCCTTTCGGGCCACGACATCCAGCGGCTCGCCCTGTGACGCCGCATGACCGGCAATCTTCTGGACCAGCACGGTTCCGGCAAGCCCACGCGGAAAACGACTGTCAGGGAGAGCGATATCGTCGCCCACGATGACCGTCTCGACAGGAATACCCATGTCGCGGGCCTGCTCGGCGGCCAGCGTGAAGTTCAGGCGGTCTCCGGTATAGCTCTTGATGACCAGCAGACATCCGGCTTTTCCCGAGACGGCCAGAATCGCGGCCAGTACGGCATCGACACCGGGCGAAGCGAACACGGAGCCACACACTGCCGCGTCCAGCATCCCCTCCCCGACAAAACCCGCATGGGCCGGTTCGTGGCCGGAGCCACCGCCCGAGATGATCGCCACATGCTCCGGATTGCGTTCTTTACGCAGGACAACCTTGATCTCGGGATAGCCGTCGAGGCGGCAGAGATGCTGCCCCATGGAAGAGCGCAACAGGCCGTCGAGCGATTCCGTCACCAGAGTTTCTCGGGAGTTGAAGAAGCGCTTCATCGGCACTGTCTCTTTCTTTTGTTCGTATCCGTCTTGCCCGCCAATGACCTCCGAGACAAGAAACAGCCCCGCGAGCCGTCATTCCCGTAACGCACGACGGTCCCCTCCGGCTCCTTTCTTTCCGTCCGGGCTTCATCACTGTATGGTGCCCGCCCCTGCATATAAGCGGAGCTTGTTAAGTCCCATGGACCCGGCGTCCCCTCGCCCTACCGGCAAACCCCTGTCGTTTCAGGATCTGATCCTGACCCTCCATCGCTTCTGGTCGGCCCAAGGGTGCGCCATCCTTCAGCCCTACGACATCGAGGTCGGCGCGGGCACGCTCTCCCCGCACACCACGCTGCGGGCGTTGGGCGATACGCCGTGGAAGGCCGCCTATGTGCAGCCGTCCCGCCGTCCTTCCGACGGACGCTATGGCGAGAACCCGAACCGGCTCCAGCATTATTACCAGTATCAGGTGCTGCTGAAGCCGACGCCGGAAGAGAGTCAGCAACTTCTGCTGGAGAGCTACCGCGCCATCGGGATCGACCCGGATCTGCACGACATCCGTTTTGTCGAGGATGACTGGGAGAACCCGACCATCGGCGCATGGGGTCTCGGCTGGGAAGTCTGGTGTGACGGCATGGAAGTGACGCAGTTCACCTACTTCCAGCAGGTCGGCGGTATTCCTGTGTCGGTGCCGTCTACGGAACTGACCTACGGACTTGAGCGCCTCGCCATGTATGTGCAGGGCGTCGAGAACGTCTATGACCTCGCCTTCAACGACGCGGGGCTGAAGTATGGCGACGTGTTCCTGCGGGCCGAGCGCGATTACTCGCGGCATAACTTTGAACTGGCGAACACGGAGATGCTGCATCGCCACTTCATCGACGCTGAAAAAGAGTCCGTGGCGCTGGCGGAAGCCGGTGTGGCCCAGCCTGCTTACGATCAGTGCCTGAAAGCCAGCCACCTGTTCAACCTGCTCGATGCGCGCGGCGTTATCAGCGTGAGCGAGCGCGCTTCCTATATCGGTCGCGTCCGCACGCTGGCGAAACTCTGCTGTGAAACCTGGCTGGCCGAAGAAGTCGCCACAAAGAAGGTGGAGGGCTGAGTCATGGCTGAACTTCTGCTCGAACTTCTCTCGGAAGAAATCCCGGCCCGTATGCAGGAAACGGCGGGCGAGGATCTGGCCCGTCTGTTCGGAAAAGCCTTCGCCGCTCTCAATCCGCGTGAGGTGAAAACCTTTACCGGTCCTCGTCGGATTGCCCTGACCTGCCAGTTGAACACGGAAGTCCCCGCCGAGACCGTGGCCGAGCGTGGTCCGCGTGACGGTGCGCCGGAACAGGCGCTGGCCGGGTTCACGCGTAAACATGGTGTGAGCAAGGACGATCTGGTTCTGGAAAACGGCTTCTGGGTACTGAACTGTGCAACGCCTGCCGTGTCCGCCGAAGTGTCTCTGGCCGAGCGTCTGCCCGAAATCCTGCGCCAGTTCCCCTGGCCGAAGTCCATGCGCTGGGGCACGGGCAGCAGCTTTACATGGGTGCGTCCGCTGCGTCGTATCCTGTGCATTCTGGACGGAACGGTCGTGCCGTTCTCACTGGCGACGGACACGGATACCGGTCACGGCCTGACAGGCAGTAACCTTACGGAAGGACACCGCTTCTTCCCGGTTGGCTCCACACGCGCCGAGCCGTTTGCGGTCAAGGGTGTCGCGGACTGGCGCGAAGGGCTGAACAGCCGTCGCGTGATGATCGAAGCGTCTGACCGTCGTCAGGCCATCGTCAAAGGCATCAACGATCTGGCCGGACAGGAAGGGCTGAACATCGCTCCCGACGCCGGGCTGGTGGACGAGGTGGCCGGACTGGTCGAATGGCCCGTGCCGCTGCTGGGTCGTATCGACGAGACGTTCATGGAACTGCCTGCCGAGGTGATGCAGGTTTCCATGCGTGTGAACCAGCGCTACTTCGCTCTGCGTCACAGCGACGGCACCGCCGCTCCGCGCTTCGCGTTCGTGGCGAACATTGAGCCGACTGACGGCGGCGCACAGGTCATTGCCGGCAACGAGCGCGTGCTTCGCGCGCGCTTCTCCGATGCGCGTCACTTCTGGGATCTGGATCGCAAGCAGACACTTGAGTCACGCGTTGCGGGCCTCGACCGTGTCACGTTCCATGCCGATCTGGGCAGTCAGGGCGAACGGGTGAAGCGGCTTGTGCGTCTGGCGGAAATCATCGCGCCGATGGTGGGAGCCAACCCGGCCCACGCTGCTCGTGCCGCGCTGCTGAGCAAGAGCGATCTCTCCACCGGCATGGTTGGTGAGTTCCCTGAGTTGCAGGGCGTAATGGGCGGTTATTACGCCCGTCATGACCATGAGCCTGAGGATGTCAGCACTGCTATTGCCGAGCAGTATATGCCGCGCGGTCCTGCTGACAGCGTGCCGACGGCTCCTGTTTCCATCGCTCTGGCGCTGGCTGACCGGTTTGACATGCTGGTCGGGTTCTTCGCTGTCGGTGCAAAGCCGAGCGGTTCCGGCGACCCGTATGGCCTGCGTCGTGCGGCTCTGGGAATCATCAATCTGATCCGCACCAACAGTCTGCGCCTTGATCTGGTCGCGCTGTTTGTAAAGGCGTCCGAGGCTCTGCCCCCTGCCCTTCAGAACGCGCCTGATCTGGATCTTCTGCCCGGCTTCATCGCCGAACGTCTGCGTGTGCAGCTTCGTAGCGAGGGCGCACGTCACGACATTCTCGCCGCCATATCGGTCGGGAATACAGACAGCGATATCGTTCGTCTGCTGGCCCGCACGGAGGCGCTGGCCTCCATGCTGGCGACGGAAGACGGCAGGAACCTGCTCGCCGCGACCAAGCGTGCCGCGAATATCCTGCGGATCGAGGACAAGAAGGACGGCCCGCACGAGGGCACGCCGGATGCCTCGCTCTATACGCAGGAAGAGGAAATTGCTCTGGCCAATGCGCTGGGTGCGGTCATTCCCAAGGTTGAAACGGCCTTTGGAGAAGAACACTACTCCGATGCAATGCGCGAGGCTGCCAGCCTGCGCTCCGTGCTGGACACGTTCTTCGACAAAGTGACAGTCAATGCCGACGATGCGCAGGTGCGTGGCAATCGTCTGAAGCTGTTGTCGGAACTGGTGCGGATGACGCGTCTGATTGCGGATTTCAGCCAGATTGACGGGTGATCGGTTCGCGGTCTGAGAAAATCGGGACGGTTCATGCTGTCCCGTTTTTTAGTCCAGATCGACGGATTTCTCATGCAATCCGCAAAGACTACTCCACGCGGTAGACTTTATCGTTTCCCAATGCGAAACACATTCTGCCTTCCGGAAAAAGCGATTTTATCTGTGGGTGATTGATATCCAATCCACCCGTGTAGCTTCCACAGGCTGGCAATATCAGTCGCTCTCTGCTGGCAAGAAAGCATTTACGACTCAGCCTGTGCCCCCTGATCCGCATCTGGATCTTGGGATGAAAATGTCCGGAAATTTCCGCATATCCTGACGGGATGTCATCAGAGGGGATATGGCGAAACAGCAGATTTTCGTACCTGAACTCTTCAACCCACTCTCCGGAGAGGTCATGGAACGGTTCACTGTCATGGTTGCCCGTAATCCAGACCATATTCGTCTGCTCAGTGATACGCTCCAGCCGTCGCCAGTCTTCTGATGAGAGCCGGTTGAAGGCGTCCCTGTCGTGAAAACTGTCACCCAAAGCGATCATTTTTTGCGGAGCGCAGTCTTTTACGAGCTGTTCCAGTTGTTCGAGCGTTGAAGACGTGTCACCCGGTGGAAGGAGCAGGCCATACGTGAGTGCCGAGCTTCCCTTTTCAAAATGCAGGTCTGAAACAACAAGAATATTACCGTCAGGAATGAAAACCGCGCCTGACGGCAACAGAAAAAGACGGTTCTCCCCAAGTGTAATTTCAGTTTTGCTCACGATTTTTCAGACAATCTGAAAAGTGCCTCCGCTTCAGCCAGAAGCGCCTCCTCACCAGAACCCCCTTTGATTTTTTCACGCCCCTGTTCAAGCAGCAAAGGCACCGCAAAAGGAGAAATCCGTGGAAGGCTCACAATATCCAGTTTACCGCTCACCCGTTTCAGCATCGCCGAAAGCCGGTTAAGGTCGGTCAGTCCCGCTGCGGCCTGCATACGCGTTGCCCGCAGGAGAATGTGGTCGGGATCGTATTTGAGCAACACGTCATAGAGAAGATCGGTGCTCATGGTCATTTGCCGCCGACTTTTCTCACGACCGGGGAGATTACGGTCAACAAGCCCGGAAATCAGCGCCACTTCACGAAAGGTGCGCCGGAGCATGGCGCTTTTATCGAGCCATTCCTGCAGGTTGTCGCCCAGCAACTGTTCGCTGAAAAGCTCTCCAATATTTTCAGGCGGATGAACGGACCAGCACGCCAGAGCATAGTCATTTGCGACAAAGCCCAGAGGCGCAGCTCCGGTCTGCTCAAGTCTGTTCGTTAAAAGCATTCCCAGAGTCTGATGGGCATTACGTCCTTCAAAAGCATAACAGATCAGATAATATCTTTTCTTATAAGCAAATGTTTCAATCAGGAGTCCCTCCGGGGCTGGCATGCGGGAATAGCGTTCCTGTTTCTGTAACCAGTTCTGAACCGTTTCAGGCAGGTCAGGCCACAGAGAGCGCGTGCTCAGAATTGTCAGAACCCGCTTCGCCAGATTGGACGAGATGGACAGGCGATTGCCGCCATATACAGGCACACGGGGATTCTGCCCTCGCCCGGTGGCGACCTGAACACTCGTGTCCCGCATGCCCAGAAACTCAAACAGCCCTCCACCAAGCAGAAAGGTGTCACCCGGCAGAAGCGTGGACGCGAAAAACTCGTCTATCTCACCACAGTATTTCCCCTGCCGTGTTTTGACGCGCAGCAACGGAGAGTCGACAATCGTGCCGATATTCATGCGGTACTGTTTTATGATCTTTTCGTTACGAACCCAGATCTGGCCCAGATCGTTACGAAACAGACGCCGATGCCGGTCATAGGAACGCAGCGCATAACCACCGTCCTCCACAAACCGAAGAACAGCTTCAAAATCCTGAAGCGATAAATTCTGGTAGGGTGCGGAGCGGCAGACTTCTTCGTAAAGCTTCTCCGGGTCAAACGGTCCTGCACAAGCCGTGCCGAGAATATGCTGGGCCAGCACATCAAAGGTGCCTGCCCGTGGCGGCTCACCATCCAGATCGTGTTGCAGCACAGCATCCCTGGCTGCTTCACACTCAATGACTTCCCACCTATTGGCTGGCGCGATCAGCGCGCGTGATGGTTCGTCCATGCGGTGATTGGCGCGACCAATGCGCTGGGTAAGGCGCGCCACTTCTTTCGGCGCGCCAACCTGTATGATCTGATCGACATTGCCCCAGTCCAGCCCCAGATCAAGGGAAGAAGTCGCAACGACAGCCCGAAGCGCGCTGTTGGCCATGGCCTCTTCAATACGGGCGCGATGCACACCATCCAGACTTCCGTGATGCAGGCCAATCGGTAGATTCTCAGTATTTTCCTTCCACAGAGCCTGAAACAGAAGCTCGGCCTGCGCTCTGCTGTTTACAAAAACGATGGTCAGTCGGGCCTGCTGAATGGCTTTCAGAATGGCGCTCGCGCTTCCAAGTCCCATATGACCGGACCAGGGAAAATAACCGCCACCATCCGGCATGAGCAGGCTGATATCCGGCGCAGCCCCCTCCTCCGCGATGATGGTCCTTACATCGGAAGCTTTTCCGGTCGGCGACACCCAGGCGGCCATGGCGACTGGGTGAGCCACGGTGGCCGATAATCCGCAGCATTGCAGCGCTGGCGCCATCGCATACAGGCGCGTGGCGCACAGGGCGAGTTGATCGCCTCTTTTGGTGCCTGCAAGCGCATGAACCTCGTCTATGACGAGACGTTTCAGCGACTGAAAATAGTCCGCTGCTTCCGGGTAGGACAAAAGCAACGCGAGACTTTCCGGCGTCGTCAGCAGGATATGCGGTGGGGTTTTCTGCTGGCGCTTTCGCTGGCTGGCCGAAGTGTCGCCCGTCCGCACCTCAACCCGAATGGGAAGCGTCATTTCAACAACCGGACGAGCCAGACTCTGCGCGACATTGTTCGAAAGCGCTTTCAGAGGGCTGATATAGAGTGTGTGGAGGTGCGAAGGCGGCTCATCGTTGCCCGCAAGGTCGATCAGGCTTGGGAGAAAGCCAGCCAGTGTTTTGCCGCCACCGGTCGGTGCGATGAGCAGGGCTGATACGCCATCCCGTGCCGCCTGAACTGCGGCAAGCTGGTGCTGGCGGGGCGTCCAGCCCTGCCCATCAAACCAGCTCTGGAAGAGCGGAGGAAGTTCTGTGATCATCTTCCTGAGGAACGCACGGGCGTTTCAGGGGTTCTATGAGAGAGAACAAATAACGAAACAGCAGAGGGCTGGGCATGGATTGGCTGGAACTGAAACCTGAAGGTCTGTTCTGCAAGCCGGGGAATTTTTATATCGACCCGCTCCGTCCCGTGTCCTGTGCCGTCATCACCCATGGCCACTCCGACCATGCCCGCCCCTATCACCAGCACGTCATCAGCACGCCAGAGACACTCGCCATCATGCGGCTGCGTATGGGCGAGGAACGGGCCGGCGCCCACCAGCAGGCGCTGACATACGGCGAGTGTGTAATGCAGGGCGATGTGCGGCTCTGGCTGGCGCCCGCAGGGCATGTGTTGGGCAGCTCTCAGGTGGTCATGGAGTATCAGGGACAGCGCGCAGTCGTCAGCGGCGATTATAAACGGGCCGGAGACCCGACCTGCCGTCCGTTCGAGGTTGTGCCCTGTGATCTCTTTGTGACTGAAGCGACATTCGCGCTTCCGGTCTTCCGGCTTCCTGATCCCAGACACGAAATCGCCAAACTCCTCCATGACGTCAGGCTGTTTCCCGAACGAACCCATGTCGTGGGGTGTTATGCGCTCGGGAAATGCCAGCGGCTGATCGCGCTGTTGCGGGAGGAAGGCTATCACAAGCCTCTGTGGCTGCATGGCGCGCTGCTTCCGATGTGCCAACTTTACGAAAGCTTCGGCGTGCCGCAGGGCATACTCAACTCCGCTACGGTCGCCCGCAAGGAAGAACTTCGGGGAGGTATCGTGCTGGCCCCTCCCTCCGCCATTGCCGACCGATGGGCGCGACGGCTCCCCGAACCGGTGGTCTGTCTGGCGTCCGGTTGGATGCATATCCGACAGCGCGCCAAGGCACGCGGGGTCGAACTTCCTCTCGTCATCAGTGACCATGCCGACTGGGACGCCCTGCTCGACACCTGTCAGGCGACGGGGGCATCCGAAGTCTGGGTCACGCATGGCCGGGAAGACGCCCTGATCCACGCATTGGGACAGATGGGTATTAAAGGCCGTGCGCTCAGGCTTGTGGGATATGAGGAAGAGGACGAAACAGCTTATGGGGAGGCTGCGGCATGATTGCCTTTGCCGCTCTGCTTGAGCGTCTCGCTTTCACCCCGTCCCGCCACATGAAGATTGCTCTTTTGAAAGAGTATTTTTCGATGGCTTCAGACCCTGACCGTGGCTACGCGCTGGCGGCCATGGCGGGTACTCTCTCCTTCGCGTCGGCCAAACCCGCAATGTTGCGGGCGCTGGCCATGGAGCGCATTGATCCACAACTTTTCGCCTGGTCTTACGACTATGTCGGCGATCTGGCGGAAACGGTCGCCCTGATCTGGCAGGCGGACCAGAATGAATCCTCTTATACCCCGCCCACTCTGACGGAAGTGGTCGAGACCTTGCGGGATATTTCAAAAATAGAAGTTGCTGCCGTTATTACCGGATGGCTGGATAACTCGAATGTCTCTTCACGCTACGCGCTCCTGAAACTGATTACCGGCTCTCTGCGTGTCGGCGCTTCAGCACGTCTGGCCAAAACCGCGCTTGCGGAAATGGCCAGTCTTACAGCCGATGAAATCGAGGAGGTCTGGCACGGTCTGGAAGCGCCTTACACGCCCCTGCTCCACTGGATCGAAGGGAAAGGTCCACGGCCCGACCCGAAAGATGCTCCGGTTTTCCGTCCTCCCATGCTTGCTCAGCCACTGGAAGGCGTGGATCTCGCGACTTTTACTCCTTCTGAATGGCGTGCGGAATGGAAATGGGACGGCATCCGGGTGCAGCTTGTCGCCACCCCGGACGGAGAACGCGTTTACACCCGTACAGCAGAAGATATTGGCAAGGCGTTTCCCGAACTTCTGACCGTCATGAGTGACATTGGCAGTCAGGTTGTTCTTGATGGCGAACTTCTTGTGATTCACGATGATGAGGTCGCGCCTTTCGCCATCCTGCAGCAGCGCCTCAATCGGAAAGCACCGACAGCCGCCATGCTGCGCGACAATCCGGCGGGTGTCCGGCTTTACGATATTCTGTTTGAAGATGGAGAAGATTTGCGATCTCTCCCCTTCGATCTCCGCCGTGCCCGACTGGAAAGCTGGTTTGCACGGGTGCAGCCGCCTCGTATGACGCTTTCGGAACTGATTCCGTTTACCGACTTCAGTGAACTGGCTGCCCTGCGAGAGAACGCCAGAAGTGAAGGCATCGAGGGGCTGATGCTGAAAAAAGCTGACAGTCTGTACGTGCCCGGCCGCCCGCGAGGACCGTGGTGGAAATGGAAACGCGAACCTCTGACAGTGGATGCCGTCGTCATGTATGCCCAGCGCGGCCACGGGAAACGAAGCAGTTTCTATTCCGACTTCACGTTCGGACTTTGGCGCACTGTTGGAAACCTGAAAGAACTGGTGCCGATCGGCAAAGCCTATTCCGGATTTACTGATGAGGAACTGAAGTTTCTCGATAAGTGGGTGCGTGATCACACTGCCGGGCGCTTCGGACCGGTCAGGGAAATTGAAAAGGGCCTTGTGCTGGAAATAGCATTTGATGCAGCGCAGTATTCAAAAAGACACAAGAGCGGTGTTGCCTTGAGGTTCCCAAGGGTATCACGCATCCGGCAGGACAAACCGGCGGATGAGGCGGATACGCTGGAAGATTTTGTGGCGGCGTTTCTTTGATGGAATGCTGTGGCAACGTCTCGATCTGATGGCCGGGACTGTTTTCGGGGTGAACACAAGGTAACGGACGCTGTGCGCGAGGCATAATCCTGTCTGACACCGCTTTCAGACTTTCCAATCAACCGGGGATCGGAATTGATGAGTTCCAGAATGAAAAACCCCGGAACAGATAGGCCGCTCCGGGGTTTCCTGATCAAATATCCATAAGCACGTGCCGATATGGCTTTCAGCCCGGCAGGTTATCTGAATGACCGATTGAGATCAGATAGAGTGACTTGTCAAAAAAGTTTTCTGACAAGCCACCAATCCTTCAGATCCCAAGTGTCAGAAGTAGTTTTCAGTAGTGCACAGATGCGGAATCCAGCAGAGGCGCCTTAGGTGGAGCGAATGTGGTCAGATCAATTCCTTCCACGGCCTCCATGTATTCTTCAGTGCTCGGCGTGTGGCCAAGGATCGCCGACAGCACAACAACCGGCGTTGACGCCAGAAGTGATTCACCCTTTTTGGTCCCGGAATCTTCTACAACACGGCCCTGAAAGAGGCGGGTCGAGGTCGCCAGAACGGTATCGCCCTTCTCTGCTTTTTCCTGATTACCCATGCACAGGTTACAGCCAGGGCGCTCCAGATAAAGGATGTTTTCATACTCGGTGCGTGGAGCGCTTTTCGGGTGTGAGTCGTCAAATTCGAAGCCGGAATACCGCTCCAGAATTTCCCAGTCCCCTTCGGCCTTCAACTCGTCAATGATGTTGTAGGTTGGAGCAGCCACGACGAGCGGAGCATTGAACTCCACCTTACCTTTTGCTTTCTCGATATTCTTGAGCATCTGGGCCACGATTTTCATATCGCCCTTATGCACCATGCAGGAACCGACAAACCCGAGATCGACTTTCTTGTTGCCGCCATAGTAGGAAATCGGGCGGATTGTGTCGTGGGTATAACGCTTGGACACATCCTTGTTGTTGACATCCGGATCAGCGATCATGGGCTCGTTGATCACGTCGAGATCAACAACAACCTCGGCAAAGTATTTTGCATTGTCGTCCGGAGCAAGCGGAGGATGTTCGCCCGAGCGTATGCCAGCAATGCGCTTGTCCGCCTTGGCGATAAGCCCCTTCAGTGTGCCCGCGGCATTATCCATGCCTTTGTCGATCATGATCTGGATGCGCGACTTGGCGATTTCCAGCGATTCAATCAGCGTCTCTGCCTGAGAGATGCAGATGGAGGCCTTGGCCTTCATCTCGGCTGTCCAGTCGGTAAAGGTGAAGGCCTGATCGGCAAGAAGCGTGCCGATATGCACTTCGATGATACGACCCTGAAACACGTTGTCGCCACACTGCTTGAGCATCTGCGCCTGTGTCGCATGCACCACGTCACGGAAGTCCATGTGCGGCTGCATCGTGCCTTTGAACGTCACCTTGACCGACTGCGGGATCGGCATGGTCGCCTCACCGGTGGCAAGAGCCAGCGCCACCGTGCCTGAGTCGGCGCCGAACGCCACACCTTTGGACATACGGGTGTGGCTGTCACCACCGATGATGATATCCCAGTCACTCACGGTCAGGTCGTTCAGAACCTTGTGAATCACGTCCGTCATCGGGGGATAGACCCCCTTCGGATCACGGGCTGTGATCAGACCGAAGTCGTTCATGAATTTCATGAGCTTCGGAATGTTCGCCTGTGCCTTCTTGTCCCAGACGGATGCCGTGTGACAGCCCGACTGATACGCACCATCCACCAGAGGAGAAATGACGGTCGCCGCCATCGCCTCAAGTTCCTGCGCTGTCATCAGGCCGGTCGTATCCTGCGAACCGACGATGTTCACCTGCACGCGGACGTCCGACCCTGCATGCAGAACCTTGCCCGGTGTCACGCCGACCGCGTTTCGGTTGAAGATTTTCTCGACCGCCGTCAGGCCCTGGTTGTCGATGGTGATCTCTTTGTTCGGCGCGAAAACGGTCGGGGCGGTGATTCCCAGCGTCTGCGCAGCAAATGTCTGGATCTTCTTACCGAAAACGATAGCGTAGGAGCTGCCGGCCTTCATGAACTCCAGCTTCTGGGGCGTGAAGGACGCAGAGATATCGGCCAGTTCCTTGCCATTCGCGTCGCGAAGCGTCTTGTTCTTCACGTCGATGTTCAGAATGGTGCCGGTCGCGACCGAGTATTTTTCCTCAAGGATGGGATTGCCATCACTATTCAGAACCGGCTTACCATCTGCATCGGTCTTTCTGACCCAGTTTTTCAGATTGATGCCGATGCCACCGGTCACGTCAACGGTGGTCGCAAAGATCGGTGAAATGCCATTGGTGCCCGCGACGATCGGGGCATAATTGACGAATGGAACGTAGGGGCTGGCCTGTTTGCCGGTCCAGAGCGCCACGTTGTTCACGCCTGACATACGCGACGAACCGACGCCCATCGTGCCCTTTTCGGCGATCATCATCACGCGTGCATCGGGGTGTTGCTTCTGGAGCGCGACGATTTCCTGCTGGGCCGCCGGCGAGATCATGCACTGGCCGTGCAACTCGCGGTCCGAACGGGAATGAGCCTGATTGCCCGGAGACAGGAGGTCGGTCGAAATATCGCCTTCAGCGGCGATAAAAGTGACGACCTTGATTTCGTCTTCAACAGGCGGAAGTTTGGTGAAGAACTCGGCCTTCGCGTAGCTCTCAAGCACGTCTTTGGCGACGGTGTTACCTGCTTTGTAGGCATCACGCAGCCGGAACAGGTCGGCGTCGTAGAGGAAAACCTGAGTTTTCAGCACCTCGCCAGCCTGCATGGCGATCGCTGCGTTATCGCCAAGAGCAATGTCGAGCAGAACCTTGACCGAGGGGCCGCCTTTCATGTGCGACAGCAGTTCGAGCGCGTAGGCGGGTGTAATCTCGGGGACGACCGTTTCGCCCTCGACGATCTTCTTCAGGAACGCGGCCTTGACGCCAGCGGCGCTCGTGGTGCCCGGCAAGGTGTTGTAAATGAAGAACTTGAGTGCGTCGGCCCGTTCCGGGTTACCGACATCCTCAATCAATGCGATGATGTCACGAACGAGACCGCCATCGTCGATCGGCTTTGGGGAAAGCCCCTGACTTTTTCGTTCCTGGATTTCGGTCAGGTAATCTGAGTAGGCGTTCATCGCAATCCCAACGTCATTGAGGTGTGTGGACCTGAAACACGGCCCTTTAGACCAGATATGGCTCAGTCGGCTCGGGGTTCTGTTGAACTCCGGTTACGCCAACGACAACCGGCTGACAAGGCACGGCATTCCGGCAAGGCAACGTCTTGAACCTCGCGTTTGACGCCTGAATTCGGCGCTTCGCCTGTTTCTTTAACCGGAGCCTGAACACCGTCGATTTTACCTCTGCCGTGCCGTTTTGATCTGACCGATGACACTGAATTTGTCATTTCAATTTTCCGGCACTGGGAAACGTATTTATACAGGGTATCGTCGATGAGTCCTGAACGATTCTCAATCGCCACCTCATTACAGGCAGCCCCAGTACTGAAGCATAGCAGCCAACACGAATACGATAGAAGCATAAAAACTTCTAAATTGTGAAAACAATTATTTATTTTTAAAATTAAAAATCATTGTTGAATTTAAATATAAAAATACAATACATTAATTCAAATTTTAATCATGAAAATACAGGCTTATCATGCCTGATATAGACTATGATTTATTAAGAAAACTTGTTCCGCACTACGCCCACCACCCCAGATGGGCTGCCTCAATGGATTAATTCAACTTACTGGGCGCTATAATTACGAAGATGCCAACAAAAAATACAATGAAAATATAACAAAAAATTTACCGACCTTACCAAACACAAAATACAATAATGACAAAAGCTGCTTCAGCAGCCTTGCTGATTTCATTTCTAATCCAACTTTGCTATCTCAGTTTCCTCTTTGCATTGAGGAATCATGCTTTTATTGGAAATCCCGCGGGTGCAACAAAATTTCTGAAGATACAGGCGATGTATCAAAAGTAACTTTATCTGTAAATGGTGGATTGAATGGTCTATCTTTTCGAATAAAAAGCACCAAAAAAGCAAAGACACTACTATCAGCTACAACCGAAAAAGAAATAGAGAAGTCATATTCAAATATTTTATTTTGAATTTAAATTATTTTTTGATATTTCTATATAAAATTTTACATACGGATCCCTTTCAACAAGAGGAAGCCCTTCATCTGGATTTTTCCATATAATAAGACAAAGAAGATATTTTCCATTCTCTGGCAGAGCTGAAGAAAAAATATTTAACAGGATTCATATATCCACCTACATTAAGAGTTTTTCCTTCTGGAATATCCTGATAAAAAGCTGGCTGATTTTCTTTTTTTATATGATAGTACTTGAAATTAGGTGAGAAAATAGCAAATCTAACATTATTATCCCTATCATAGAGAGATTTAAGGGAAAAAATTTGTCCCGATTTTGCCCAAAAAGAATAGCAAGGCATATCATGGCGACCATAAGAAAGTGTTTTTACGACATGATTGCTATTTTTCGGAAAAGCCAACAACAATGGATTTCTCGGAGTAAGCCTGCCACTATATTCCTGAGCATAAGCCAATGATGTTACCATAAAAACCAAAAATAACAGAGAAATTTTTCTAGAAAATAATTGCACATTACCCTCTATTTAAACATAAATTTCTATAAATAAAGATTTTTGAAATCTATAAGCCGTTTTTCCAATTGAAAACAGGAAAAATCCATAAATTCACCTTTAGCGTTTTCTATTATAATTTAAAGAGGGATTTTTATCCTTTATACCCACTTACATTAGCCCCCGCATCCGGCCGCAGTCGCGCCGCCACCGGCACAGCGATGCACGTCAGCGCCCCCACGACCAGAAACCCCACCCTGAAATCCGCCGCTACCGCCTGCGGATGATCCTGAACGGCGCGCGACACCGTTACGGCAAGGGCGGCCACGCAAATTCCTGCTGACAGCATCATCTGCTGGAAGGTGGAGTAGAAGCTGGTCGCATTGCTCATTCGCTCTTCCGGCAGGTCGGCATAAGCGATGGAGTTGTAGGCCGAAAACTGGATCGCCTGCACGGCGCCGGACGCCAGCAGCACCAATGTCAGCGTCCAGAGTGGCCAGCCCGGCTGGAAGCAGGCGATTGCTCCGAAAGTGAGCGCACCGCCCCAACCCATGGTCATCATCACGGTTCGGAAACCGAAACGACGGAAAAGTGGTGGCACATACAGCCGTGAACACAGCGCCCCGATTGGGGCAGAAAAGACCACCATGCCGCTCTGCGCCGGGCTCAGGCCGAAACCGATCTGCAGCATGGCGGGCATCAGGAACGGAAAAGACCCGGCTGCGAGGCGAGAGGCCGCACCACTCAGGACGGACAGGCGGAAGGTGGGAACCTCCATCAACCGGAAATCCAGGACCGGATTGGGGCAGCGCTTCATGTGGCGGAAATAGCAGAGAAACAGACAGGCTCCAGCGAGCAGCAGAATGGCGGAGAGCCAGTAGGGTTTTGCGTTGTGACTGATCATTTCCGCGCTGAACGAGAGCAAGG
Organism: Acetobacter aceti; assembly: GCF_002005445.1. NCBI lineage: Bacteria > Pseudomonadati > Pseudomonadota > Alphaproteobacteria > Acetobacterales > Acetobacteraceae > Acetobacter > Acetobacter aceti. Next base: position 1,431,720 of record NZ_CP014692.1, on the reverse strand, counting down.
CCAGACCGCCGCCAGCCAGTCCCATGCCGGGCCAGTCGAATGGACGGCTGCGGGTTTCGCGCAACTGGGGGATATGTTTCCACGTCAGATAGAGGCCGATGAGGCCGACGGGAACATTGATGTAGAAGTTCCAGCGCCATGACAGCAGGGTGGTGATGAAACCGCCCAGCACGGGGCCGAGCATCGGGCCGAGTGTGGCGGGCATCATCATCCATGTCATGGTTTTCAGCAGCTCTGATTTGGCGACACTTCGGAGCAGCACCAGCCTGCCGACCGGGACCATCAATGCGCCCCCTACGCCCTGCAACATGCGACCGAAAGCCAGCATGGGAAGACTGTTCGCCTGTCCGCACAGGATGGAGCAGACAATGAACAGGGTGATCGCCGTCATCAGGGTTGTGCGGCTACCGAAGCGATCCGCCAACGCACCGGATGCGGGAATGAAAATAGCCAGCCCGACGATGTAGGAGGTCAGCGCTACGGAAGCCGCAACCGGATCGACATGCAGGGAGGAAGCGATGGCCGGGAGGGCTGTCGCCAGAATGGTGCCGTCGAGCTGCTCCATAAACAGCAGACTGGAAATGGTCAGGGCGATGATCTGCGATCGACGTAAGGCTGGCATGTCGGCCACCAAACAGATTTTCCGCTCAGGGCACAATATGCCGGTGCGGACTCACGTATCCTTGCGAACGCATGGCTTACGCAAGAAACTCATTCAAGTTACCTCCAAACTGTTGGCTACAAAAAGCGTTGCATCATCAGTGAGATCGGTTCCAACTGCACCGACACGAACCGTATTGCGGTTCCGCGTCCCACTGACGCCTCAGGATGCTCGAAAGGAAAACAGACATGTCAGACGACAAGATCAACACCACGGAAGAAAAAATTCATGGCATCGTCGATCAGGCCAAAGGTCACATCAAGGACGCAGCCGGTGGCCTGACAGGCGATCTGGGTCTTCAGGCTGAAGGCAAGGTTGACCAGCTCGCCGGTATCGCCCGTGAGGAATTTGCCGACCTGTATGAAGAGACTGAAAGCCTTGTCGAGAAAGGCGTGTCGTTCGTGCGTGACAAGCCGCTTCTCTCACTGGGTATCGCCTCGGTGGTCGGCACGTTCATCGGCTGGCTGCTGATGCCGCGCCGCAAGGGCTGAGCCTGCAATAAAGGAGAGCCGGGTCCAGTATCCGGCTCTTTTTTTACGACTCGTGAAGAGTCTGAGTGTTTTTTCCCCTTTCCGGGGATTTTTTTTGCTCGCGACTCTTGCGCGGTCACGGGACAAAATGGTTTTCCTTTATTGCGAATCGTGATTCAAACGACTCGATGATTCATATCGAGTCGTTTGAAGACTTCGGAAAGGGGACCATGCCGGATTTTTTGCTGGAAACAGAATATGGAGGCCGCGTGGCCGGAGTGGATGAGGCCGGCTGCGGCCCTCTCGCCGGACCTGTCGTTGCGGCTGCCGTTGTTTTCGGCGCGGGCGTCCCGGACGATCTGGCCGCGAGCATTGATGACTCCAAGGCCCTGACGCAGGCTCGCCGTGAGGCCATTGCGGCCCGTCTGCCGAGCGTTCCGGGTATCGAAATCGGCATTTCAGCCGCGTCGGTTGAGGAAATTCTCCAGCTCAACATATTGCGGGCCGCGCAGCTCGCCATGACCCGGGCCGTGGGCAAACTGCCATCCCCTCCCCGCATCGCGCTGGTCGATGGCAACCGCAAACCACCGCTTGATGTGCCCGTCCGTACGATCGTCGGCGGTGACGGCATCAGCCTGTCCATCGCCGCCGCATCGATCCTCGCCAAGGTGACCCGCGACAGAATCATGAGCCGCCTGGATGCGCGCTGGCCCGGCTATGGCTGGGCGAAGAACGCAGGCTACGGCACCGCCGCTCATCGCAACGCCATCACGACACAGGGGTGCACACCGCACCATCGCCGCGGCTTCGGCACTGTCCGCAAGCAGCTTGAACTTACTCTCGCCACCGGAGGCCGTGCATGAGCGCCGCTATCAAGAACACCTCGGATCTTCCGCTCGACACAATCCTCTGCGGCGAATGCGTCGATGTCATGCGCTCCCTGCCGACAGGGAGCGTGGACTGCATCTTTGCTGACCCACCATACAACCTTCAGCTCCGTGGTGAGCTTCGACGTCCGGATGACAGCATCGTCGATGGTGTGGATGATGACTGGGACAAGTTCTCGGATCTGGAAGCCTATGACCGTTTCACGCGGGAATGGCTCAGCGAGGCCCGTCGCCTTCTACAGAAGGATGGCACGATCTGGGTCATCGGCTCGTATCACAATATTTTCCGGCTGGGTGCGATCCTGCAGGATCTCGGCTTCTGGATCCTGAACGATATCGTGTGGCGCAAATCCAATCCGATGCCGAACTTTCGCGGCCGTCGCTTCACCAACGCACATGAGACAATGATCTGGGCCGCCCGCAGTCAGGACAGCAAATATCGCTTCAACTATCAGGCCATGAAAGCCCTGAACGACGACGTTCAGATGCGTTCGGACTGGTATCTGCCGCTCTGCACGGGCAATGAGCGCCTGCGGAACGAGCACGGCCTGAAGCTGCACCCGACGCAGAAGCCGGAAAGCCTGCTGCATCGTGTGCTGCTCTCTTCCACGGCTGAGAACGATGTGATCCTCGATCCCTTCACTGGCACTGGCACCACAGCCGCCATGGCGAAACGTCTGCGTCGTCATTTCGTCGGCATTGAACGTCACCCTGACTATGCCAGGGCCGCCGCTGAGCGCGTCGAACGCGAAGAACCCCTGCCTCAGGATGCTGTCGCCACCACACCGATGAAGCGTGAAGCCCCGCGCGTTCCGTTCGGCAGTCTGGTCGAGCGCAATTTCATCATGGCCGGAACGGTGGTTTATGACCGTCAGCGGCGTGTCTCCGCGACCGTGACTCCTGACGGCACGCTGGTGAGTGGGACACAGCGCGGTTCGATCCACAAGCTGGGTGCGCTGCTGACGAACGCTCCATCCTGCAATGGCTGGACGTTCTGGCATTTCGAACGTGATGACACGCTGGTACCACTGGATTCCCTGCGGTCGGAAAGCCTTGCGGCTGATACGGAAGCGACCCTTGATCTGGTGGGAGCGGAAGTTCCCATCGCGGCTCAGTAAGCGGCGACCGGAGCTCCGTTACGGGTTCCGACTGATGTCGAGAACCCTGCTGGAGAATACCGACCACGGACCTTTTCGTCCTGCTTCTGGTCTATCTCAACGCATTGTTGGGATGGTTCGTGGACCTTGGTCAGCATTTCGCAAAACCTGTTTTGATTCCACCTTATTGGAAATCAAAACAGGCGTTCCGAAGAACGGAACGCCTTACGCAACACCCGTTATTCAGATCGGCAAGCTCAGCTGCCGCCAAAGCCAAGGAACCCGACCGATGGCTGGGGCTGTCCACCTGAGGCATCATAACGGCGATCAATGACCGACTGCATTTTGCCACGGGCCGCACGACCACCGATACTCAGGTGGCCTGATCCGCCCTTCATATTGACGCCAGAATTCGCGAAAGTGCTGGTTGTAACACCCGCTGAGTCGTCAATGGTTCGCATGGACAACAGAAAGAACATGATGTCATTGCGGTTCAGGTCGATGGCCATATCCAGCGGGGTCTGCCCCAGAACATTGTGACCGTTCAGATCGGCGCCACGGCTGACAGCTTCCTTGGAAGCACCGAGACTGCCGCGATTGATCGCTTCGAACAGCGCGGCGGTTGGTTCCATGTCACCATTGGCATGGCCAGCTTCATCCTCGTTCGACTGCGCACCCGGCAAGGCGGCAGGAGGCGCTGCCTTGCGGGCGTCACGTCTCGCTTCGGCCTGCTTGGCGGCGTCTTCCGCTTCCTCCTGATCCGCATCCTGCGCGCAGGCACAGTGAATGGGCGTTACGCCCACCACCCCCGCCAGCAGCAGAAGAGGCATGAGCGCCTGCCGGACGGACTGGCGTAGTGTATCAGAACAGAAGCTGTACATTGTGCGATTGGTACTCCCAGCCCCCATCACTTAGTGAAAAAAACGCTTTTTTGCCAGAGACGCCGAATCGGTATTTCCGTGAAATGCAAAATAATTATCGCCCTGAACCAACTGATACTGAATGTAGCAAAAACCGGCTGCCGCGTTGCAATATTTCACAATACCGGTTTTCTCGAGAACAATTCGCAATTGACCTATAAAAATGAATAAAACTTCATACTGGTGGCCATTCATACATTATAAGAAAATGTATTTTATTTTCAGTATGATAAGTCCAAAGATCCCCGTGATATGAAAAAATTTTTAACGATTGAAAGTTGTATTCCTGAATGTTGAAGCAAGGCTTTTTGCTGCTATGCAGACCTCGGGTCAGGCCTCTGCTTAATCGACACGAACCCTTTAAGAACGCCCCGACAGAACCTGTGGACGGAAATCGACAGAAGTTATGAGTGAACACAATTCTTCTCCTGCCTCCTCCCCGTCCTCCTCCACTCACCGCCCTTCCCGTTCCCGTCGCTGGATATGGGTAACACTCGCGCTTCTGCTGCTTGGCATACTGGCTTACGTTTTTATCGTTTTTGTCACCCATCGAGAGAAAGCCAGCCGCAGGGTCAGCTCCGCTGCCGGAGTGGCGCAACCAGTCACCGTCGAGACCGTCGCAACCGGTGACATGCCCGTCATTCTGACCGAACTCGGAACCGTCGTGCCCATCACGAATGTGACGGTGCAGACCCGTGTCGAAGGCTATCTGATGGACGTGAAGTTCACGGAAGGCCAGCACGTCAAAAAAGACGATCTGCTCGCCATCATTGACCCTCGCCCTTACGAAGTCGCCCTGCACCAGTATCAGGGCCAGCTTGCTCAGGATCAGGCGCAGCTTGAACGTGCCCGCGTCGACAACGCCCGCTATCAGAAACTGATCAAACAGGACAGTGTGGCCGCCATGACCGCACGGGATCAGGAATTCACGGTCAAGCAGCTTGAAGGCACTGTAAAAGTCGATCAGGCGCTGGTTGATAACCAGAAACTCCAGCTTGTCTATTGCCACATCACGGCGCCCGTAGATGGACGCGTCGGCATCCGCGCCGTGGACAAAGGCAACTATGTCACGGCGGGACAGTCGGGTGGACTCGCCATCCTGACCCAGATGCAGCCGATTTCCGTGATCTTCACCCTGCCGCAGGACCAGCTTCCCGAAGTTGCCGACCAGCTCCGGGCAGGCAAGCCACTGCAGGTCGATGCGTGGAACAGTACGAACACGCAGAAGATCGCAACCGGAAGCGTGAGCTCACTCGACAGCCAGATCGACACAGCCACAGGAACCGTGCGCCTGCGCGCCATTTTCCCGAACGAGGACGAACATCTGTTTCCCAATCAGTTTGTGAACGCCCGTCTGCTGGTGAAAACGCTGCATGATGCGATCATTGTCCCTTCCAACGCGCTTCAGACAGGACCAAACGGCCAGTTCGTCTATGTCGTGAAAACGGACAACACCGTGGAAGTCCGCAACGTCAAACCGGGCATCACCGATGGCGCGCGCACCGTCGTCAGCGATGGTCTGAAAACGGGCGATCGTGTGGTCACTGACGGGACAGATCATCTCCGCGCAGGAGCCGAGGTCAGCATCCCGGCCGACCACCCGGATACGTCGAAACACCAGCAGGATGCGCATCCGGCCTCATCTCATCATCGCCACAACAACACCAACTGACGCCTGACCGTGAACCCCTCGCGCATCTTCATCGAACGGCCCGTCGCCACCACCCTGCTGATGGTGGCGATCCTGATCGCCGGCCTTCTGGGCTATCATTTCCTCCCCGTATCCGCGCTGCCTGAGGTCGAATATCCGACCATCACGGTGCAGACTTTCTATCCGGGCGCGGGTCCGGATGTCATGGCCACCTCCGTCACAGCGCCGCTGGAAACCCAGTTCGGGCAGATGCCGGGGCTGGACCAGATGACCTCCCGTTCCTCGGGGGGCGCTTCCGTCGTCACGCTCCGCTTCGGGCTGAGCATGTCGATGGACGTGGCCGAACAGGAAGTCCAGGCCGCGATCAATCAGGCCAATTCGCTGCTGCCGACCGATCTGCCCGCGCCGCCCACCTACGCCAAGGTCAATCCCGCCGACACCCCCGTGCTGACGCTCGGGATCACCTCGAAAACGATCCCGCTGCCGGAAGTCGAAGACTACGTCGATACACGGCTGGAGCAGAAGATCAGCCAGATTTCCGGTGTCGGCCTTGTCACTCTCTCGGGCGGCAACCGCAAGGCGATCCGGGTACGCGTCAACATTCCCAAACTGACGTCCTACGGCCTCGACCTCGACACGCTGCGGACCACGATCGGCAACGTGAACGTCAATTCCCCCACAGGCACCTTCGATGGCGCACAGCGCGCCTCGACCCTGCGCGTGGATGGCCAGATCGCCAACGCGACACAGCTTCTGAATCAGGTGATCGCCTATCAGAATAACGGACCGGTCCGATTACGCGATGTCGCCACTGTCGTTGTCGGCGCTGAAAACACGCAGCTTGCGGCATGGGCCAATACAGCTCCCGGCCTTGTACTGAATGTGCAGCGTCAGCCCGGCGCGAACGTGATCGCCGTCGTGGACAACATCAAGGCGATCCTGCCCAGACTTCAGGAATCCATGCCACCGGGGATCGACATCGTTCCCCTGACAGACCGCACCACCACCATCCGCGCTTCTGTCGCGGACGTCGAGTTCGAGCTGTTTCTGGCGCTGGCGCTGGTCGTTGCGGTGATCTTCGTGTTCCTGCGCAACGTCCCGGCTACGATCATTCCCAGCCTGTCCGTGCCGCTCTCCATTGTCGGTACCTTCGCTGTCATGGACCTGCTCGGATTTTCGCTCGACAATCTCTCACTCATGTCGCTGACCATCGCCACCGGCTTTGTCGTGGACGACGCCATCGTCATGATCGAGAACATCTCCCGCTATATCGAGCAGGGCGATGACCGGATGACCGCCTCCCTTAAAGGCGCGGGCGAAATCGGGTTCACCATCATCTCGCTGACCATCTCGCTGATCGCCGTGCTGATCCCGCTGCTGTTCATGGGCGACGTGATCGGACGTCTGTTCCACGAATTCGCGCTGACACTGGCCATCACCATCATCCTGTCCGCTGTCGTCTCGCTGACGCTTGTGCCGATGATGTGCGCCCGCCTGCTGAGCGAACGCCCGCACACGGTGGAAGACGCCAAGACATGGTTCCAGCGGTGGTCCGCCCGTATGGAGGTCGCCACCAACCGGGTTATCGCCGCCTATGACCGGGCGCTGGACGTGGTGCTGGCGCATTCAGGCACGACGCTTCTGGTCTTTGGCGCGACCCTGCTGCTGACCGGTTTTCTGGCGTGGGAAATCCCCAAGGGATTCTTTCCGGTGCAGGATACCGGCGTCATTCAGGGCATTTCCGTCGCGGCTCAGGCTACCTCCTTCGACGCGATGAAGACGCATCAGCAGGTGCTGGCTCAGGCGATCCTGAAAGATCCGGATGTCGTGTCGCTTTCTTCCTTCGTGGGCGTGGATGGCCAGAACGCGACACTGAATCAGGGCCGGTTCCTCATCAATCTCAAGCCGCATGACGAGCGCAGCGCGTCGGCACAGGAAATCGCGGCACGCCTGAATGAGGAAACCTCGAATATCGCGGGCATCAGGCTCTATCTCCAGCCCGTGCAGGACCTGTCGCTCGACACCACAGTCGCGGCCACACAGTACCAGTTCCTGCTGGAAAATCCGGACTACAACGAATTCAGGACATGGATTCCGAAGCTGGTGGATGCGTTGCAGCAGGAACCGTCTTTGTCTGACGTTACCTCCGACCTTCAGGCGGAAGGACTGGTGGCCCGGGTCACGCTCGATCGCTCCACCGGCGCGCGCTATTCGATCACGCCACAGACCATCGACAACGTGCTGTATGACTCGTTCGGTCAGCGGCAGATTTCAACCATCTACACCCAGTCGAACCAGTATCGCGTGATTCTGGAAGCTGACCCGGCTTTCCAGAAAAACCTGTCCTCGCTCGATCAGCTTTATCTGCCGGGCATCTCCGGCAACTCCGGCGAGAGCACCTCCGGTCCGACCCGGTCCCCGACTTCCGGCCTCGTTCCAATGGCTGCTGTCACGACCATCACACGCGAGACAGCACCTCTGCTGATCACACATTTCGGTCAGTTCCCCGCCACGACCATCTCCTTCAACGTGTCGGAAGGCTATGCGCTTGGGCAGGCGACGGACGCCATCCGGCGAGTCGAGAAAAAGCTTGAACTTCCTGCCGCTTTCCAGACGTCCTTTCAGGGCACCGCGGCGGCGTTTCAGGGTTCTCTGAGCAACGAGCTGTTCCTCGTCGCGGCGGCGCTGATCGCGGTCTATATCGTACTCGGCATTCTCTATGAGAGTTTCGTTCATCCGGTCACGATCCTCTCGACCCTGCCCTCCGCCGGGATCGGCGCGCTGCTGATGCTGCGGATTTCCGGCGCGGGGCTGGACGTGATGGGGATCATCGGCCTCGTGCTGCTGATCGGCATCGTCAAGAAAAACGCCATCATGATGATCGACTTCGCGCTGGAAGCGGAGCGCGAGCATGGCATGTCCTCGCTCCAGTCGATCCGGCAGGCCGCGACCCTGCGTTTCCGCCCCATCCTGATGACCACGCTGGCCGCCATGCTCGGCGCGCTGCCGATGGTGATTTCTTCCGGAACGGGGTCCGAACTGCGGCGTCCGCTGGGTCTCGCCATTGTCGGTGGTCTCGCCGTGTCCCAGCTTCTGACGCTATTCACCACGCCGGTCATTTACCTCGCGCTCGATACAATGGCCCAGAAATGGAACCGTCGTTTCAGCAATGCCCATGAAGCACCTGTAGCCGGACCAGCCGGTGAACAGGGCTGATCGGGCATGAGCCCCTGCCGTCTGTTCATTGAAAGGCCGGTCGCCACCACCCTGCTGACGGTGGCGCTGCTGATTTCCGGGATTTTCGGTTATCTGAAGCTGCCTGTCTCAGATCTGCCGAATGTCGATTTTCCTGTCATCATGGTGCAGGCGCAGCAGGCTGGCGGCTCACCGGAGGAAATCGCCAGTTCGGTAGCAGCCCCTCTGGAACGTCGCCTTGGGCAGATTGCCGGTCTGACTGAAATGACCTCGCAATCGACGCAGAATCAGGTCCGGATCATGCTCCAGTTCGAGCTGAACCGTGACATCAATGGTGCGGCACGCGACGTCGAGGCGGCGCTTCAGGCCGCCCGTGCGGACATGCCGTCTTCGTTGCGGCAGAATCCCAGCTACAGCAAAGCCAACCCGAACGGCGCTCCGGTTCTCATTCTGGCCCTGACGTCGCCGACACGCACTGCGGCCGTGTTGTATGATCTGGCGAGCAACGTGTTGCAGCAGCATCTTTCGCAGGTGCGTGGCGTCGGCATGGTGCAGGTTGCGGGGAGCGCGCTGCCCGCCGTGCGCGTCGAGATGAATCCGCTAAAGCTGTTCCAGTATGGCATCGGCTTCGAGGATGTCCGCGCCGCACTGGCCTCGGCCAACGCGCATACGCCGAAGGGCATCATCGACCAGAACGGCCTGCGCTTCACACTCGACACCAACGATCAGGCCCGTTCGGCGCAGGCCTATCGCGACCTGATCATCGCCTACCGCAGCAACCGGCCGGTACGTCTGTCGGATGTAGCGGTGGTCAGCAACGGTGTGGAAGATCTCCGGAATGCCGGTTTCTTCAATCAGCAACGGGCCGTGATCGGGGTCGTGTTCCCGCAGGCTGGCGCTAACGTCATCCACACGATCGACCAGATCAAGGCCATGCTGCCGGCGTTACGCACGGCGCTGCCTCAGGACGTATCGCTGCATCTGGCGCTGGACCGTTCGCTGACCATTCGCGCCTCGCTGGAAGATACCCAGACCACGCTGGTCATCGGCGTCATACTTGTTGTGCTGGTGACGCTGGCGTTCCTGCGTTCGTTGCGGATGACGCTGATCCCGGCCATTGTGGTGCCGACCTCGATCATCGCCACCTTCGGCGTCATGCGGCTCTTGGGTTACTCACTCGACAACATGTCGCTGATGGCCCTGACGGTCTCGACCGGTTTTGTGGTGGATGACGCGATTGTCGTGCTTGAAAACGTCGCCCGTCACATCGAGGAAGGCGTGCCGCCAAGAGAAGCGGCGCTTCAGGGTGCCGAAGAAGTGGCCTTCACGGTCATCTCGATTACCGTGTCGCTGGTGGCGGTGTTTCTGCCTATCCTGCTGCTTGGCGGACTGGCTGGACGGCTGTTTCATGAACTGGCGATGACGGTCTCCATCACCATCGTCATTTCCATGCTTCTGTCCCTGTCCCTCACCCCGATGCTGGCTTCGCGTATCCTGCGTCCGCACATGCATGCAGACAGTAAGCCCGCCTCCCCGAACTGGTGGCACAGATTCACGACCTGGCTGGGAGCGCTGTTCGGCTCCGCCATTACCGCTGTGGAAAACGGCTATGCCCGCACGCTCGATGTTGCACTGCGGCATAACCGGCTTGTCCTGCTCAGTCTTCCGGCGACAATTATTCTGATGGTTGTTGTTTTTATGGCGATGCCGAAAGGCTTCTTTCCCACAGAAGACACAGGCATGCTGATGGGCCATCTGATAGGTGACCAGTCCATCTCCTTTACGGCCATGACGCAGAAAATCGACACGGTCGAAAAAGCTGTCCTTCAGGAAAAGGAAGTGGTCAGCATTGCCGGTTTTGTCGGCGGCCGTGGTTCGTCCAATCAGGCCAGCCTCTTCCTGCAACTCAAGGACAAGAGCGGGCGTGGACCGGCCCAGAGCCTGATGCTGCGTATTGCGAACCACCTTCATGATCTTGTCGGCGCACAGTTTTTTCTGATGGAACCGGGCGGCGTGCGGGCCGGGGCGCGACAGGGTAATGCATCCTATCAGTATACGTTGCAGGGCGACTCAGCGACGGAGCTTTACAGCTGGGCGCCCAAGCTCATGGCTGAACTGCGCAAACATCCGGAAATCCTCGACCTTTCCAGTGACGTGCAGCAAGGCGGTTCCGCCATCGTCACAAAAATAGACCGCGACACTTCCGCGCGTTTCCAGATTACGCCACAGCTGATCGCCAACACGGTTTACGATGCATTCGGACAGCGCGCGGCTTCCGTCATTTACAACACGCTGAACCAGTATCGGGTCGTCATGGAGGCCTCCAAGGAATTCTGGAGCGATCCGAACACCATCCGTCAGGTCTGGGTGGCGACAACCGGCGGTACGGCTGCGGGCGGGACCGCTTCCAACACCATCCGTGTCAGAACGAGCACGAGTGAGGCCAGCACAAGCAGCAGCACGCAGGCCAGTATCAGCAGTCAGAATTTCAGGAACCAGATTGCCAACAAACTGGCGGGGGGCGCTTCGGCCTCCAACGGTTCCGCCGTGTCGACAGGGCGCGCCTCCATGGTGCCGCTGACTTTCATCACCGATATCATCCCGTCGCGGACACCGGTTTCGGTCAATCATGAAGGCCAGTCCGTGGCGTCCACCATTTCGTTCAATCTGGCGAAAGGCGTCGCGCTCAGTCGCGCCGTGCAGATTATTCAGGACGAGACCGTGGCGCTGCACATGCCGACTACCATCCACGGCAGCTTTGCGGGAAATGCAGCGCAGTTCCAGAAGTCGGTCAATGATGAGCCTCTTCTCATTCTGGCAGCTCTGGTCGCCGTGTATGTCGTTCTTGGCATTCTCTACGAAAGCTATGTGCACCCGCTGACCATTCTCTCCACCCTGCCCTCCGCCGGTGTCGGCGCATTGCTGGCGCTTGAACTGTTCGGCGAGGATTTCTCCCTGATCGCCATGATCGGGGTGATCCTGCTGATCGGCATTGTGAAAAAGAACGCCATCATGCTGGTGGATTTTGCCATCACCGCCGAGCGGGAAAACAATATCCCTCCGTTCGAAGCCATACGCACAGCCTGTCTGCTCCGCTTCCGTCCTATCATCATGACGTCACTGGCTGCTGCCCTTGGAGCCCTGCCGCTGGTGTATGGCCACGGCTATGGAGCGGAAATGCGCCGCCCATTGGGTATCGCCATCGTGGGCGGGCTTCTGGTCAGCCAGGCCCTGACCCTTTACACAACTCCGGTTGTCTATCTGACGCTGGATCGCCTCGCCCTACGGTTTGACAAACGTCGCCGTAATCGCCTGTTTCCTCACGCCAACCCTCAGGACGCCTGACGCGGAATGAAGACCCATACTCGCCCCTCCCGCCGTCGCATCGCCCTTCTTCTGGCGCCGTTCCTGCTGTCCGGCTGCATGGTTGGCCCGGATTACAAACGACCCACGGCCATCATCTCACCCAGGTTCAAGGAACTGAAGCCTGCTCCGGGCTGGCAATACGCCAATCCCGCGCTGGCGGCTGCGCCCAAAGGCAAGTGGTGGGAGATCTATAACGATCCCATCCTCAACGGACTGGAAGACAAGGTTGAAATCAACAACCAGAATGTCATTCAATATGAAGCGCGGTATCGCAACGCCCGTGCTGCGATCAACGCCATTCGGGCGCAGCTCTACCCGACCCTGAGCGGCTCGCTGAACTTCAACCGCAACAGCACAGGCCGCGGCTCGCGCAACGCGTCTTCAGGCGTTCTGGTCAATTACGGCTCAGGCGCGACCTCGACGACCTATAGACCGTCCAATTCGACGGAAAACACTTATGGCATGGGGCCCACGGCCAGTTGGGATCTTGATCTGTGGGGCGCGATCCGCCGGCAGATTCAGGCGCAGGTCACAGAGGCGCAGGCAAGCGCCGCTGACCTCGCGAATGCCAGGCTGTCCTATCAGGCGCAGCTTGCAACCGCCTATTTCAACCTGCGGTATCAGGACAGTCTAAAAGATCTTCTGCACAGGACCGTTCAGTTTTACGAACATTCCTACCAGATCACACTGAACCAGTATAACGCGGGCGTTGCTGAACCAACGGCCCTGCTTCAGGCAAAGACACAGTTGGAGCAGACCCGCGCGCAGGAAGTGCAGGCCGGGATTGCCCGGGCGCAATATGAACACGCCATCGCCGTACTGATGGGCGAAGCTCCCGCCGATCTGACCATAGCACCCGGTCGCCTGCCTGATACTGTCCCCGCCATTCCGGTTTCGGTGCCTGCCGACCTGCTGCAACGTCGTCCGGATATTGCAGCGGCGGAGCGACGGATGGAGGAATACAACGCCCAGATCGGCGCTGCGATCGCGGCCTTCTATCCGGATGTTAAACTGACGGCGTCTTACTCCTACAGCGGTGATCCTGTCGGAGCGCTTGTGCAGGTGGCCAACCGGATCTGGTCGCTGGGTGCCGCTGCGACGGAAACCATCTTTAAAGGTGGAGCCCGTACGGCAGCCGTTCATGAAGCCAACGCGAATTATGACAGCTACACCGCAGCCTATCGTCAGACAGTCCTGACGGCGTTGCAGGGAACTGAGGATCAGCTTTCCAATCTGCGTATTCTGTCAGAGCAGGCAACCCAGCAGGCAATCGCTCTGGATGCCGCCAACAAGGCCGCAACTGTTGCCATGAACCAGTATCTGGCAGGCACGGAGATTTACACCACCGTCATCACGGCGCAGGTCACAGCCCTGTCCAATGCCGAAACGGCGCTGTCAATCCAGCAAAGCCGTATGGTGGATTCCGTAAGCCTGATCGAGGCGCTTGGCGGTGGCTGGGATGAGTCCTCCCTGCCGAGCAAGGGGTCCATGCAGACGGATAACCCGTTCCTTCCAAGCTTTATCCAGAAGGACAAGAATTGAAGAAAGCTGGAAACTGTTTTCTGCGCTGCCCAATGCTGATTCAACAAAGTGTCTGAACAGAGGGCAGTTTATGAAAGAGCGTCTGTATACTCCCCTGACCGACAGGGGAGTAAGGCACATTTTATGCAACTGATCAGGTGCTCCGAAAAACACCTCCCATTTCCAGGGAAAGTGCAGGCGTAATCTTTATCTATCGCAATTTGACGGAGCAGGAGGAAGTGAGCGGATATCAGTTGCAATCTGATCTGCCCCCTGCCCTATCAAAGCACTGAGGGCGCTGACCAGCCCCTCCGTGCCGGAAGCAGCGGGCATTACAAGATGAATCGATCGTCTTGTCCAAAGTGCTGAATCGACATCAGCACGATGCACGGAAGCTTGCGCCTCCACCACGGCATTTCCTGAGCTGTCTCTCGAAAACCGTGTCACGACCAGCTCAACAAAAGCCTGCGGCTCCGTAGATGTCGCATCATCCTGAACGAAGAAATTCGTACCTGGCAGACGCTGACGAAGATCAGCCGCCAGCACGTGCGGAATCTGTGCGGAAAGAGGCGCGCTCCATGAATCGTTTTTTGAAACATCCAGCTTGTAGCCGCCATCATCCAGAACAATACGATCCCGGTCGAGCGTTTCTGGAATTGTAGGCTTGCGGATTTCAACCAGAGTGGGAGTGGTCAGCCCAGAGAATGACGCAACCTGTGACGTAGAAGCTGCAACAGGCTGCAACGTGTAAAGGCCCGGATCTGAAGAACTGCATGCAGTCAACGTGACGCTCGCCAGCCCCAGAAGAAGGCATGCCCCTCCCAGACGAGAAAAAGACCCAGTGGAAGTAGTGAGATTTTTCTTTTCCATGGATCAGCGTCCCGTAACAATCGAAGAAGGATGGTTGGTCAGGAAGCTGGTCATGAACCGCAGTGAACGCGCCGTTTCACCAAGCTGTACGACCATGGCCTGCAGGCTGCGATGGAAGTCCGTGTCCCCTCCATAGCTGCCTAGAAGCTTGTTGGCGTTTTTCAGAGTGCGATCAAGCTGGTCACTCATTTCAGGCAGACGCTTCATCAGAGGCTGCAACCCCTTGTTCGCATTATCCGAAAGCTCATGCAGACTTTTCAGAGAGTCGCGAAGACTGACAAGAGCCTGCCTGACCTCGGGGCTGTTGATGCGCTGATCAGCATGGGCGAGCAGATTGTTGGCGTTGTCGCCGATCTTGTCCAGCGGCATGGCGGCAAGCTTGTCAGCGACAGTCGACATCGACTGCATGATACCACTGAAACCACCTGCCTGACTTGGCAGCACAAGTGTGTTGCCTTCCATATAGGTTTTGGCGTCGCCGCCTGCCTTGACGAAATCCAGCGAAATATTGGCTTCACCCGTCAGCATGCTGACGCTGGCCGCTGATGCACGCATACCGTTCGCCACCAGTGCGCGCAGGGTGCTCACTATGGTTTCACTGTGAATCTGATCCTCAGACAATATCCGCTCGGGTTGGATGTCCATGCCGACACGCACACGCGCATGTCCGGTCGCTTGGTCGATCTGCAACTTTATATCCGTTACAGAGCCGACCTGAATACCAAACATTGAAACCGAACTGCCAACCGCAAGACCGGCAACCGAGGACGACAGATAGGTCGCAACCGGCACACGCTCGTGATAGCCGGCGTTATCCGCGCTTTCCTGGTCATCATAAAGCTGGAAAATGGTGTTGGCGGGCGCTTCCGTGGCCTCATCTTCCATGCTGTTGCGATTCAGCGAGAAGGCGACACCACCAGAGAAAAGCGCCTGAATGGACTGCATCTGCACTTTCAGGCCGCCCGCCCCAAATCCGACCTTGACGCCGGACACATTCCAGAAACGCGTGTTGGTATGCAGGTAATGATCATAAGGCTCCTTGACGAAGAACTGGATCATCACCGGCCCCACGCCACCCGGCGGAAGGGTGTACCCCAGCACCTCACCCACATCGACATCGCGGAAAAAGACGGATGCGCCGGGACCGATGGAGCCGATGGCCGGTGCCACAAGCGTGTAGGTCCGGCCAGGCTGATCAGACTGGATGCCCGGCGGCGACTCAAGGCCTGTAAAGTCTGTCGCCCGCTGTCCGCCTGACGCACCCGGATCAAAGGCGATATAGGCGCCCGACATCAGCGTCTCCAGACCCGTGACGCTGGCTCCATTGATGCGCGGGCGCACAACCCAGAAGCGGGATTTGTCGGTCAGAAGCCCGGCAGCGCTGGCGTTCATCTGCACGCGCACATCAACATGATGCATGTCTCTCGAGAGCGTGATGGAAGAGACCGTACCCAGCGTCACAGCCTTGTTCTTCACCTGCGTCTGCCCGCTGATCAGGCCATCTGCGGTGTCGAACGTGATGAGGATTTCCGGGCCTCTGTTGTACAGGCTGCGCCATAGCAGGAATCCCGCGATCAGAACCGATATGATCGGGATGAGCCAGATGATGGAAAAGCGGGCCTTGCTGACATTCGCCTCAGGCAACCTGCCGTTGCCCTGGTCTTCATTGCCCACAGAGTGTTGCGAAGAAGAATTGTTCTGCTCAGAAGTCACGCTCTTACCGGCTCCATCTTATCCTGCTCCTCAGGGCTTGGTGTCATCGTCACTTCTGAGGGATTGTTTCCGCCCAGGGCGTCATCCTCGGGGATTTGACCGTTACGTCCGGCGACGTCCCACATCAAACGTGGGTCAAAGCAATGCGCTGCGAAAATGGTGATGACCACGACGGCGGCAAATGACACGACACCGGCATTGGCCACCACATTGGCCAGTGAACTGAACCGGACGACCGCCACCAGAATGGAAATCATGAAAACGTCGATCATGGACCACCGACCAATAATGTCGATAATCCGGAACAGCTTCGATCGAAAGCCCAGCTTCTTCGTCGAGCGCAGTTTCGTGGTGACAATCATATAGCTCAGCCCGAGAATCTTGGCGACGGGCACGGTGACGCTTGCGAAAAGAACCAGCAGGGAAAGCGGGATCATGTCATCCTGCCACAACTCGATCACACCTTCGATGATGGTGTGACCGCCCCCGCTCCCGACCTTGATGACCGTCATGACAGGGAAAAGATTGGCCGGGAGGTAGAAGACGAAAGCTGAAAGCACCAGGGCCGAGGCACGCGACAGACTGTTGTTTTTCCGCTTGCAAAGATCATGACCACAGCGTGGACACAGCCCGACACTGCGGGTCTGCGGCACCGGTTCGGGAAACACACCGACAAGCCCGCAGGAATGACAGGACAGCATGTGCTCCCGAAGCGGCATATGTCCACCCAGATCCGCCATGGAGACGCGCTCCACCTTCACCTGCTTCCCGTCGGGAAGCAGGATGACCCCTTCAACCCGACGGCGTTCCCAGATCCGTTCCTGATCAAGCGTCTGATCCGTAGCGGCCATGCTGATCATCAGGGCGGCAATGAGATAGGCGGCGGGCCCCACCTCCACATGCGCCATATCCACCAGTTTGGTGTAAGCCACGAAAATCCCTAAAATATAGACTTCCATCATCGACCACGGACGAAGCTTTTCGTACCACGCCAGAAGATGAGGAGCCCAGTCGGGCAATTCCTCGAAAAACGCGGCGGTCAGGATCATTCCCATCATCGCAATAACGACGCCCGGCGCGAGAATGGTGACTATACCGACCAGAACGCCGACCTCTCCCCACCCCTCATGAAGCAGTTCCATGGGGCCGGTAAGCAGGTCAACAGACCTCTCCCGTCCATAAAGATTCAGAGTCATCAGAGAGGATGCGAGCGTCGCCAGATAAAGGGCGGCGGATGTGATGCAGAAAGCCAGGGGAGTGGCCAGCGGGCCGCCCTTGTTGCGGCGCTCCAGCATCTGGCCACAGCGCACGCAGCGGGCGACCGTGCCGGGCGGAATCTCCTCAAGTTGCTGGAACTCACCGCAACAGGGGCATTCGACCAGATCGTCCACGACTTGAACATGACTGCTGTGGAGCCGCTTGCCACGTGTAAAGTTCAGTGCGCTGCGATACAGCCGGGAGGGTAAGGACGACGCCATGACGGCACTACCTTAGCGTGAACCTACATCAGCCGATAGACCGGCAGAAAATTCCAGCCATGTGCTGATGTAGCCTCGCAGGCCATACCAGCCATTGACTGGGATATGCTGAACAAAAAATCTGCACATCCCCACACCTTCCCTGTGGAGAGCAAAAGCGCAATCAGGTTTTCGCCAGCACGGCACGAGGTGCAACCAGCCTGAACATCGGACCCGTCAGCATGGTTGAGATGACAGCCAGCATCATGAGCGAGGCAAAGGCGAACTCTGAAATCATGCCCTGCCCGAGCAGGATGGTCGCCGCCACAATTTCCATCAGTCCCTTGCACTGAAGCAGTGAGCCGATCGCCAGTGCCTGACGTCTGCTCAGATTGGGAGCCGGCGGGAAAACATAGACCGAAGCGATTTTGGCGATGATCGAAATGGCCACAAGGCTGAAAGAAGCCACGACTGACGGCCATGTCAGCGCGTCACCATTGATATGCAGTCCACTGTGACCGAAGAAAAGCGGTGCAAGCCAGATCAGCGCAAATGTTCCCACCTTTTCGACAGGAAGACGACGCACCCAGCTTGGCGGCATGATCGCACCGGCAAAATAGGCTCCGATCAGTTCGTGCAAGCCGAGTTGTCTGCTCGCCCATGAACCCGCCGCCAGATAAACCGGCACCGTCGCCCAGATAACCCATGATGGAGGATGCCTGAAATGGCGGGACGCCCATGATCCAGCCGCAGCGAGACCCGCAAGCAGAGCAACCGCCAGAAATTCCAGTCCGGTCCATCCATGCAGGGCGGCATTCCCCTTCTCCGCAAACTGGAGAATAGCCAGACCAATCCAGAGCGCCGCGTCATCGACAACAGCCAGTTTGAGAGCCAGTTGGCCAAGAGGTCGCTGGGAGGCGTCAAGTTCACGCACGACCCCGATCAGAACAGGCAAGGCGCTGACCGCGATACAGAGGCCAATGGAAACGGCCGCCACCCAAGGCGCTGCATGAGGAGGGTGCCAGCCTTTCAGTGGAAGGAAGAACTCGTAGGCAAGGATTGAGCCGATAATGAGCGGACCACCCAGCGCAACGGCAGCTCCACCAAGCAGTCGCCCTACGGACGCCTGCGGCACAGCGTGAACCGATGTATCCTCGCCCGGATGCTGCCACATCTCCAGTCCCGCAGTGAAAGCCAGAACCAGCACCGCTACCCAGCCGATTTCATCGCAGACTACGGATGGAATACCCATCTTCGCAACAGGAACATGCAGAACAGCCATCCCCATACCCAGAAGTATAGGAAGAACAACTATTGGCAATGTTTTACCAATAAGTCTCCACAACACCCACGGAACCAAAACAAATATCCCGACATCCGCAACAAGAGCGATAAAATTCTCCATTTAATCTGATTACCTGTCGCATTCAATTCAAGGCCGATCGCATACGGAACATTATACACTTTTTATATTGAATTTTTCAATTAAAGATACCTAATGATGCCTATATTTTCTCAGAAAAGTTTTTCCAAAGAGAGACCTCACACCAGATCTCTTGCTCCGGGCCAAAATCTGATACTGCCGCCTCTTCCGGCAGGTAAATTTCTTCTGAAACACAACTGTTCACCACAACGAGCACAGGCCGCAGCACAATCAGGATCAGTTCAAGTACTGCTGCTCCACCCGCGATCCGCGCAAGATTGATCAAGGCGACCGTCGATGTAACAGGTATTCCGCCTTCTCCCACACCGACAACGAGTTGCCGAACCATGAAAGAAATGGCCGCCTCACTCTGCCTGAAATTTACGGCGAGGTTTCAGTTCCAGTCATCGCACGTCCATAAAGAAACCAGTTCCAGACATATTTGTCATAGCGGATTCAGAGCACCAGAACACAAGACATGCCGCATCACGGACAGATATGCGCAAGCGCCTGAAGCTGGCTTCGTATTCAATTTTGATCTGGAAACCGCAAGGTTAAGTGGTGCCGGTTAGAGGATTCGAACCCCTGGCCCCATCATTACGAATGACGTGCTCTACCAACTGAGCTAAACCGGCCCGCGTTGCGGTGGGTGGCTTCTAGCGCAGGTGTATAAGCAGCGCAAGCCTGTATTGCTTATATGAAAAAATATTCTTCAGAAAAATTTCTTTTTTATTTCAATGAATTAGTGTCATATTTATTCATGAAACGCTAAAAAACTTCTCATAGACACAGAACGGCGCTCAGCAGTTCCAGATGGCCAGCACACAAAACATCCTGCCTGCCCTTCCACATTCACAAGGCCGTGAAGAAAATGAATGCGGCCTACATCAACATCCCCCCTGAAAATATAAGCCACCAATCGACAATCTATTTTATATAGACAAATCATATGGTTGCTCTGTTTCAGCAAAGTCTTTCGATACGATCCTACTCCCGCTGTCAGACAGACCCTGCCATGCGACAGAACGGTAGCGAAGCGCCGCAAGGCGGAGTAACGTCTCCCTACAGCCTCACAGAAACAAGGATGACGTGTCATGGCATGGAACACACCGAAAATCACCGAAGTGCCTTTGGGCGCTGAGATCAACAGCTACGTTTGCGGCCAGAAGAAGTAAGATCCTTTTCAGGATCTTGTTTTCCACAGCCAGAAACGCCGCCCGCCTCGCGCTGGCGGCGTTTTGCATTTACAGACCAGTCTCATGATTGACCTTATTGTTCTCGGCGCCGCTGCCGGCGGTGGCTTCCCCCAGTGGAACTCGAACGCTGAAGGCTGCCGACGCGCCCGCTCAGGCGACCCTCTGGCCCCAGCCCGCACTCAGGCTTCCATCGCCATCAGCGGTGATGGCGAAGAATGGTTCGTGGTCAACGCGTCGCCCGACCTGCGCCAGCAGATCAACCAGACACCCGTCCTTCATCCAAAGACCGGACTGCGGTCCACGCCCATCGCCGGCGTCATTCTGACCGGCGCGGAAGTGGACACCATCACCGGCCTGCTCACCATGCGTGAACGCCAGCCGTTCGAAATTCTGGCTACCCGGCAGGTTCTCGACCAACTGGATGCCAACCCGATTTTCGAGGCCGTGAACCGTTCCGTCGTGACCCGGAAAGAATTTCCACTCGACGAGAGCATTGCGCTCGCCAAGTCCGATGGAACCCCAGCCGGACTGTCCGTGACCGCTTTCGCGGTGCCGGGTAAGGTTCCGCTCTATGCTGAAAAGGGCGCAAACCCGGCCGAGATCGTTGAAAACGGTGAGACCGTCGGTCTGGAGATTACGGACGGCAAACATCGCGCCCTGTTCATTCCGGGCTGCGCCTGCATGAATGATCGTCTTCGTGCACGTCTGAAAAACGCGGACCTTGTGCTGTTCGACGGCACGCTATGGATCGACGATGAAATGGTCAGAGCTGGGCTCGGAGAAAAAACCGGCAAGCGCATGGGGCATATGTCGGTCAACGATACGGACGGCACCATCGCCGCCTTCCGCGGTCTGAATGTGCAACGCAAGGTTTTCATTCACATCAACAACTCAAACCCCATTCTGCTGGCCGACTCTCCCGAGCGCGCCGAGACGGAAGCTGCCGGATGGGAAGTCTCCTACGACGGCATGAGGATCACCCTATGAGCGTAGCCCCTCTCTCTCCCGATGAACTGGAAACGGCGCTGCGTGCCATCGGCGCCGAGCGCTATCATAATCGTCACCCGTTCCATCGGGCGCTGCATGACGGGAAGCTCAACAAAGGGCAGGTTCAGGCGTGGGCGCTGAACCGTTACTATTATCAGGCGCGCATCCCGGCCAAAGACGCCACTCTTCTCGCCCGGCTGCCAACGGCTGAACTCCGCCGCGAGTGGCGTCGTCGTATCGAGGATCATGACGGAGACACACCCGACACAGGCGGCATTGCCCGCTGGCTCCGCCTGACGGATGGTCTGGGCCTGAACCGCGAGTATGTGGAATCCCTTGAAGGTCTGCTGCCCGGCACCCATTTCGCTGTGGATGCCTATGTGCATTTCGTCGGTGAAAAAACCATTCTGGAAGCCATCGCCTCCTCTCTTACGGAGCTGTTCTCGCCGACCATCATTTCCGAGCGTGTGTCGGGAATGCTCCGGAACTACGACTTCATTACTCAGGAGACGTTGGCCTATTTCACGCCTCGCCTGACGCAGGCCCCGCGTGATTCCGACTTTGCCCTCGCTTATGTAAAGGAGCATGCCCGCACCGTGGAACAGCAGAATGCCGTGCTCAACGCCCTGAAATTCAAGTGCAGCGTCCTGTGGTCCATGCTGGATGCGCTGGATTATGCCTATGTGGCGCCGGGCAACATTCCACCGGGCGTGTTCCGGCCTGCATGATGACAGTTCCTTCTCCCGCATTGTCCGAAACACTTGTTCCCGCTTTCGCGCGCGGCACCCGCCTTCAGCATGACAAAGTGCGCGACCAGTGGATCGTTCAGGCTCCCGAGCGCGCCTTTCTGGCTGACCCTATCGCCGCGGAAATCCTGAAGCGGGTGGATGGCGCAACGTCTCTTCAGACGATCATCGACACCTTGGCCGCAGATTTCGCGGCTCCGCGTGAAGTAATCTCGGACGATGTGCTGGCCATGGTCGCCTCACTCGCTGAGCGTCAGGTGCTAATATGGAAGGCATGACCGCTCCACCACCGATGAGCCTGCTGGCGGAGTTGACGCACCGCTGCCCGCTGCAATGCCCGTACTGCTCCAATCCGCTGGCTCTTGAACCGAAAAACAACGAACTCTCCACCGAGGAATGGCTCCGCGTTCTCGATGAGGCTGCGGCGCTCGGCATTCTTCAGGTCCATTTTTCCGGAGGAGAGCCTATGGCCCGCAAGGATCTCCCGGAACTTGTGCGCCACGCCGCCAGGGCCGGTCTCTACAGTAACCTGATCACCTCAGGCGTCCTGATGGACCGTGACAGTCTGGCGAAACTGGCTGACGCCGGGCTGGATCATGTCCAGCTATCCTTTCAGGATGTTGACCCGAAGCAGGCCGAGATCATCGGCGGCATGAAAGGGGCGCAGCCCCGCAAGATCGAAGCGGCCCGGCTGGTCGTCGAAGACGGGATGCCGCTGACCCTGAATTTCGTCATTCATCGTCTGAATGCCGATCGGGTGCCAGCCATGCTGGATCTGGCGGAAGAACTTGGCGCACGTCGGGTCGAGATCGCCCACACGCAGTATTACGGTTGGGGTCTGAAGAACCGCGCCGCTCTCCTACCCACACGTCAGCAGCTTGAAGCCACTGAAAAGACTGTCGCAGAGGCAAGGGAAAAGTTCGGTTCACGTCTCGCCATCGACTTCGTGACACCGGATTATTATGCCGACGAACCCAAGCCTTGCATGGGTGGTTGGGGGCAGCGTTTTCTCAACATCACCCCATCTGGCCGGGTGCTGCCGTGTCATGCGGCGGAAACCATACCGGGTGTTGTGTTCCCGACGGTGCGGGAAGCCTCCCTGAAGGACATCTGGGAAAAATCGAAGCTGTTCCAGATGTTCCGTGGTGTGGACTGGATGCCGGAGCCCTGTCGGTCCTGTGACCGCAAGGAGATCGACTGGGGCGGCTGCCGCTGTCAGGCGCTGGCGCTGACCGGTCGTGCGGACGCGGCGGACCCTGTCTGCCGTCGGTCTTCTGATCGTGGCGTGGTGGACGCGGCCCTGTCGGAAATCAATGGCTCTTCCGACAGTTTTGTCTACCGACGCTACGGTTCAGGGGAATAACACCCGGGACGACTGTTTCCCTGGCTCTTGCTGTCACTTCTATTGACGCGACAGGACGCGCAAGTCCCTTCGCACTCATTCCGCCGTACCTCTGCCCAGCGGAACAAGCCTCTGCATCCTGATGCCGGTTTCAGCCGGCCTCCCTGATCCATTCCGGGTGATGCTTGACCGTGATATCACGGCCTTTCAGCATCAGATCCCAGTAAACGTGCGGGAAAACCTTCGCCTTGAGCATCCAGGCAAAACTGCTGGGCTTGCGCTGGTCATAGGGAAAGCTGGGAGCGGGCTTGCCGCCGTAAAGGAATTCCGCCAGCACAACCTTACCATAACCCACGGTCAGCGGGCAGGCGCCATAACCGTCATAGCTACTCGTGAGCGGCTTGCCTTCCAGCGACGCCAGCACATTCGCCACGACCACAGGCATCTGGGCGCGAGCTGCTGCCATGGTCTTGGCGTTACTCGTGCCGACCACATCGCCAGCACCGAAGACGGTGTCATATTTCGTGTGGCGGAGCGTGGAGGGATCGACATCCACCCAGCCACCGGCTCCGGCAAAGGGGCTGTCCTTGATAAAATCCGGAGCACTCTGCGGCGGAGTGACATGCAGCATGTCGAAGCTGCGCGTTTCACGAGACACGCTACCGTCCGGCGCTGTCACGTCGAAAATCGCGATTTTCGCCTGTCCATTTACCGCAACGAGATTGTGCTTGTAGCGCAGATTGATGCCGTAATAATCCACCGCATACTGAAGCGACGGACGATAGTAAGCCACACCGAACAGGGCGTCACCCGCCAGCAGGAAATCGACTTCCGTGCGGTTAAGCACGCCTTCCTTGCGCCAGAAATCCGAGGCGAGATAGGCGATCTTCTGCGGAGCGCCAGCGCACTTGATCGGCATCGGCGGTTGCGTGAACAGCGCCTTGCCGCCGTTCAGGGTCTGGATGCAGGTCCAGGTATATTCGACATGCTCCATCGAATAATTGCTGCATACACCGTTCTTGCCAAGCGTCTCGCCGAGGCCTTCGATCCTGTCCCAGTCAAGTTGCAGGCCTGGGCAAAGGATCAGGCGGCGGTAGCCGATGCGCTGACCATCATCCAGCGTGACAATGTGATCATCAGGCTGGAAAGACTCAGCGGAGGCCCGTAACCAGGTCACATTGGCAGGGATCAGGCCGCCTTCCTGTCGCAGGGTCTGCTTCAGGGTCATGACCCCTGCCCCCACCAGCGTCCAGCCCGGCTGGTAGGCATGTGTCGTCGCGGGATCGATGATTCCAATGGAGAGAGACGGCCGTTCACGGCGAAGACGGGCGGCAATGGCGATGCCTGCTGTCCCACCTCCAACAATGAGAATGGTGAACTGTTTGTCAGGCTGAACCGGCGTGGCGACTTCAGTCATGATCTCGTCTCCTTCAAGGGAATGCAGTTTCACATCACAAGGATGTGCAAGCCTGCGCTCAGAGGAGAGATGCATCAAGGCCTCTCTCTCATGAGAGCGCGCATATCCGCATTGGCCTTTCAACACAGCCTTTTCGGCCTGTTGAAAAATATTGCTACCGCCTACCGCGCCCATGCACGGCAGGCTTTAGGTCTCAGGCTTCTTCGTTGCCCTTGATCCAGACCTCGACAGGTCCCTGAAGCTTCATCGTCATCGGTTTGCCACGACGGTCAAGGGACTTACCCACGGCGACACGGACCCAGTTTTCACTGAGGCAATATTCCTCGACGTTAGTCTTTTCAACGCCCTTAAAGCGGATACCAATTCCACGGGCCAGAAGCTCTTCGTTGTAGAATGGGCTTTCCGGATCAACGGACAGACGGTCTGGAAGAGTATCGCTCATGAAACAAACACCTGTATCGGGTCAGATATGAAACAGGCCATCCGAGGATGGCCTGCTGAATGATAACCGTTCGGAGTGCGTCTGCGCTCAGACGCCGCGGACGATCACACTGGCGTTGGTGCCACCAAAGCCAAAACTGTTTGAGAGCGCAATATTGACCTTGCGCTGCTGCGCTTCATGCGCCACGCGGTCGATAATGCTTTCCCGTGATGGATTGTCGAGGTTGAGTGTCGGGGGAACAACACCGTCACGAATGGCCAGCATGGAGAACATGGCTTCAACCGCACCGGCGGCGCCAAGAAGGTGGCCGATCGCCGATTTTGTGGAGGACATGGCCACCTTGCGACCTTCGTCGCCAAAGAGACGCTCGACCGCATCCAGTTCCAGATCATCCGCCATGGTGGATGTGCCATGCGCATTCACATAACCGATCTCGCCCGGCGTAATGCCGGCGCTGCGGACTGCTGCGAACATCGCACGGTAAGCGCCTTCATGCCCCTCGGCAGGAGCCGTGATGTGATGCGCGTCACCGGACATGCCGTAACCCACAATCTCACCGTAAATCTTCGCACCGCGCTTCTTGGCGTGCTCGTATTCCTCGAGCACGACGATGCCTGCTCCCTCGCCCATGACAAAGCCGTCACGGTCGCGGTCCCACGGACGGGAAGCCTGTTTCGGCCGATCGTTGAAACCGGTGGACAGGGCGCGGGCCGAGCAGAACCCGGCAATACCGAGTTTGCAGACTGTGGCTTCGGCGCCACCAGCAACCATCACATCGGCATCGCCGAACATGATGAGACGGGCAGCATCACCAATGGCGTGAACGCCGGTGGCGCAGGCCGTTACGGCTGAATGATTCGGCCCCTTGAAACCGTACCGGATCGATACGTTTCCTGAGACCAGATTACCAAGCGCCGACGGGATGAAGAACGGAGACAGACGCTTCGCCCGTCCTTCATGAACCGTGATGGAGGCTTCATAGATCGTCTGAAGACCACCAATTCCGGAGCCGATCTGCACGCCGGTGGCGCAGCGATCTTCTTCCGACTCGGGCTTCCATCCGGAATCCTCAACAGCCTCCGCGGCCGCGATCATTCCAAGATGGATGAAGCGATCCATCTTCTTCTGGTCCTTGACAGGAATCCAGTCCGAAATGGTGAGCTTGCCCTCGGCTGTGGGGCCTTCCGGCACCTCACCGCCAATATGCGCTGCAAGTTCGCTCGGATCGAACGCGTGAATACGGTCAATACCGCTTTCACCCGCGATGAGACGCTTCCAGACGTTCTCGGTGCCAAGCCCGAGAGGCGTTACCATCCCCATACCGGTGACGACCACGCGTCTCCGTCCCAAATCTGATCCGCCCGACTGCAGCAAGCTCGCTCGCCCCCTGATTTTCAGAACAAAATGGGTCCGCGCATCATACGCGTGGACCCGTCAGATACAGAGAACCTCAAGCGGCTTTCTGTGCCTCGATGTAATCAATCGCGTCCTTCACGGTAGCGATCTTCTCGGCTGCGTCTTCCGGGATTTCCACGTTGAAAGCTTCTTCAAACGCCATCACCAGTTCGACCGTGTCGAGGCTGTCTGCGCCCAGATCGTCGATGAACGACGCATCCGGTGTCACCTTGCTCTCTTCAACGCCGAGGTGCTCGACGACGATCTTCTTAACCTTGTCAGCGATTTCGCTCATCTGTTTCTGCTTCCTGTATGCCCAAGCATTTCGGGCGAATGGTTGGCGCTCACCCCGTCCCGGCCACAAGCCGGAGCAGGGCATTCGAACGGGGCAACCGAGGTATGCCCAACGAGGCTGCGGGGCGATTAGCACGGAAATATTCCCGCCGCCAAGCGGATGCATGAAAAGCATGACGTTTCATGATCGCACCGGGTTCAAGACCAGTCACCTTCCTTAGCTCACGTTTTCGAGAAAAGGTAGTCTCTGCAACGAATTCCGGAGAATTCGCCTCATATCATCGCCATACCGCCGTTAACATGCAGTGTTGCGCCGGTGACCCATGCCGCCTCTTCCGACGCCAGATATACCACGGCCGAAGCCACATCGTCAGGCGAGCCCATGCGGCCCAGAGGAATGGATCCCACCAGCTTTTCCTTCTGGGCGTCAGGCAGGACATCCGTCATCGCCGTGGCGATAAAGCCCGGAGCAACCACGTTCAGCGTCACGCCACGGGAACCAGCTTCCTGCGCGAGAGACTTGGTCATGCCCACCAGCCCGGCCTTGGCGGCGGCATAGTTGGCCTGTCCGGCATTGCCGGTTGTCCCGACGACGGAAGCGATACTGATGATCCGGCCCGCACGCCGACGCAGCATGCCCTTGAGCACCGCGCGGCAGAGTCGGAACGGCGAGGCAAGATCGACCTCGATCACCCTTGACCAGTCCTCATCCTTCATGCGGATGGCGAGCGTGTCGCGCGTAAGCCCCGCGTTATTCACGAGAATATCGAGCGGCGCTCCGGCTGCTTCCTCCGCACGGGCCACCAGCTGCTCCGCTGCCGCCGGGTCGGAAAGATCCGCTGCGACAACATGCACGCGCTCACCGCCCAGAGCGGCAGCCCGCTCGGCCAGCACGGATTCCCGGGTGCCGGACAGAATGACTGTCGCGCCCTGGTGATGAAGCTGACGGGCGATGGCCTCGCCGATGCCGCCTGTTGCGCCGGTAACGAGTGCGACCTTGTTGGTAAGACTGAACATAAATCTCTGTCCTGTTCGAAGAAAATCAGACCGAAGGAGGAAAGACCGTCAGAGGGTCTTGAGGAAGCTGTCGATGGTGTCGAGCGTGCCGACAGACTCGGCTTTCACATCCGGTGCGATTCGGCGGATCAGACCTGAAAGCACCTTACCGGCTCCCAGTTCCACAAAATGATCGACACCCATGCCGACCATCGCGTCGACACTTTCCCGCCAGCGGACCGTGCCGGTCACCTGCTTGACCAGCAGTTCACGAATCATGTCGGGCGATGTCACTTTCGCTGCCGTCACATTCGCAATGATGGGCACGATGGGAGTCTTCACCTCGGCGCCATCCAGAGCCTCGGCCATCTCGTCCGCTGCCGGACGCATCAGGGAGCAGTGGAACGGTGCGGAAACAGGCAGTTTGACGGCCCTTTTGACGCCCTTCTCCTTGGCGATCACAATTGCCCTGTCGATCGCCGCCATCTGGCCCGAAATCACGATCTGACCGCCACCATTATCGTTGGCGACCTCAAGGATTTCACGCTGATCCGGTCGTCCTTCAGTTCTGAGAACCGCCGCTTCCTCGCACAGTTCCTGAGCCTGCTCAGGGGTCACACCGATCAGTGCCGCCATCCCACCTTCACCGGCGGGCACAGCACGCTGCATCGCACGGCCACGCAGACGCAGGAGACGGGCTGTTTCAGCAACTCCGAAAGAACGTGCCGCTGCAAGGGCAGAGTATTCACCGAGGGAGTGGCCAGCCATCAGCGTCGCTCTGGCGCTGAAATCCACGCCACCTTCCCGCTCCAGAACGCGAACCACAGCCATGGACACCGCCATCAACGCTGGCTGGGTGTTTTCCGTGCTCGTAAGATCCTCCACCGGGCCTTCAAAAATAATCTTTGAAAGCTTCTCCTCCAGCGCGTCATCAACTTCCTGAAAGACCTCCCGTGCTGCCGGAAAAGCATCCGCCAGATCCTGCCCCATGCCGGGAGACTGACTTCCCTGACCCGGAAAAACAAAAGCGTAGACAGACATTCGGCTGCTCCTGGACTGATGATGGCATGAGGTCAGCCCGTCATCCGGCGGGCTATCTGTACGGGAAAACCCGACAATACGCAGGGTGATGAAGGGAAAACGTCAGGGAATGTCAATGCAGGGGTCATCATCATCCCTGCTAACAGACCGTCATCCCACCTCTGATATCTTGCCAGAAACCGGGTTTTCTTCCTTTTCCCAAGCGCAAGCCATAATTTGCAGGCTCGTAGATGAAGCCGCCCGCCTATGGATAGCAGCCGGTCGAGTCTGATCACTACACACTGCACTGGGTGTAGTTTTAAAATTCAGATATCTTTGTTCATCCGAAGGCTGTGCGGAAAAGCCTTTTTTTTTGAGAAGAGAATCTGCCGACTGTTACACTATGGAAGCAGGTTGCATTCATTATCGGCCACTTTGAGTAGCGATCCTGCCCTATCAGGAACAGTAGAGATTTTGTCAAAATAACCTAAAATTATTTCACAGATAAATACCAGATTTATCATCGAATTTTGCAATATACATGATCCATCCATTTGAGGATTTTGATTATATTACACATTGATGCGATTTTATGTTCAGAAAGACAGATACAAAATTTCCTTTGGGTGGCTACTCAAAAGGAAATCCAAGCCTTATGGAAGAGCAATCGTCCAGCCATTCGGCCAGATTTGAATAAGATGATGATGATCTGCGCGCCAGAGCGTTACTTCATGCCGCCAATCAGGTCCCGTCAAATTGAATACGGGATGCCAATAATTCGTCACACCGATAACAAGTAACCAGACAATAATAGCACCACCCAGCCAGCACATCTTTCCTTTTACAGCTGCGGCAAAAGCCACAAACATCAGTCCACACAACGACTGCCCAACGAAGATGTAGCGTTCTCCGACAAAGACATCGAGCTGATCTATCGCTCCACCGATAGAGCCATAAATGGCTGCACCTGTGAAGACGGCGTTGGTAAGAAGAAGCCAAAATGCAGGACGGACACGGAGGGAAAGCAGAAAAGCTATCCCGAAGAACAACACTGCATCAATATCCGCACGACTTATTACCTTCGGATCAACCATAAATTTATGATGAAAACCGGCAATCAGCGCATGAGTCCGTGCGCCCACACCCAGAAACATTACCAGAGGCTCGCGGGCAAAGACTACTGCGAGCGCGATATTGAGCGGAAGATGATTGCCGCGACCAGATTCAACATGAAAGAAAAACAGCATCTGGATGGCAGCGCCTATGCCAAGCACCAGAAACTGTATCAGTCTCGCCTTCGTCCTGTCAGAGGCGAGTCTGAGGGCGAGAGGTAGCAGTAAGACGATTGCTCCGGGACCACAGAGCGGAGCGAGGAACAGCGTTATGAGGCGAATACCGCCAACCACTCCGCCAACGGTCTCGAAAGTAATGATCAGGGAACACGCCAGCGCCAGCTCAAACTGGCAATGCAGGGTCTGGAGCCAGATTTCAGAACTTGAGGGCGTAAACAGCATGATGCCCAGCGCGGCCAGACGAATCAACGGAGGCCGAAGCCAGATGTCGCGGGCCGTCAGAACAAGGAAAGCCGGAAGAAGCTGGAATGCAAGACCCGTCGCAATCGTCATATATGGCGCCAGTTCCATCGGCAGGAGCCAGCGTGCAGCAGTTGTCGAGGCGTTCGCTATGAGGTTGAGATAACCGCCATAGGACGTAAAAATCGCTTCCAGCGGACCAGTCTGCAGGGCATTCACATAGAAGATTTTGCCTTCCTCGGCCCAGAACCGACCGGTGATAATGATATCCGGCGCACGCAGGCAGATCAGGAACGCATAAAAAACGAGGAGTATGGCGATGCCCCGCCTGCGGGACAGGGCGCTCTCGACACTGCGCAGAATTGTCATCGAATTCCAGCTTCGTTCCGGACCGTGGCGTCAGCAGCAGGCAAGGACTTGGGATCAATCGTCACCGGCACGGCAAGAAATCGCCGAGCTACACTGCCAAACTGCCACAACAGCAAGACCGTTCCCAGAAGCGCGATGGCGATCATCCCATCGTGCAGCCAACCAGCTCCCTTCCCCATTGTCGTGGCTCCGCTAACGGCCAACTGCCCCATCGCCACATATCCGAATAAGGACGGAAGAGCCGCAAGAGTGCCAATCAGGTAATTCCGCATACTTAAGGGAGTCAGACCAAGCGCGTAGCTGGTTACGGCAAAGGGCATGACCGGCGACACACGCAGAAGGCAGACAAGTTTCCAGCCGTATGTAAGCGCCGTATCATCGAGAATCGCCATGAATCGGCCACGACGGAGCCAGGCATGGATCGGTCCACGGAGAAATGAACGGCTCAGACAGAACGCCCCTAGAGCACCAATCAGAGTGGCAGTTCCCGACAGAATAAATCCGTCAATCAGACCAAAAATCATACCGCTGGCAATCGCCCCAACTGAAGCGGGCAGAAAGCCGCACAAGGCCACCAGAGTCTGCACACCCGCGCAGATCAGCCAACCAGCGATCGGTGAATGAGAACGCAACGCGTTGACCCACGCAACGAAGTGCGTCACGATTTCAGTATCGTGGCGGAGAATAAGCCCTGTTGCCGTCCCGGCGATTACTAAAACACCGAGAACGGTCGCCAGCAAAGCAGAGCGACGCGAGAGAACGCTTCCGGACATGCTTAACGCTTGAACAAGCCGGAGCGATTGAGTCCCATGCGATGCAGACGATACTGAGCAGAGGTACGCAGACATCCTAGGCCGTAGGTAACGCTGCGACGAAGGTTGATTGATGAAGCTTCTTCGAAATATCGTGTTGGGCAGGAAATCTCACCAACCCGGAAGCCTGCATCAAGCGCTAGGGCAAGCATTTGATTGTCAAATACAAAATCGTCCGAACACCGTGAAAGCGGGAGCGTTTCAAGAACTTCACGGGTCCAGCCGCGATACCCAGTGTGATACTCGGACAGCTTTGCATTCATCAGAATATTTTGCGTGAAGGTCAGGGCGCGGTTCGCAATATATTTATAGAGTGGCATCCCGCCAGACAGTGCCCCCTTGCCAAGAATACGCGAGGCGATCACCACATCATAATGCCCAGAAGTGAGCATCGCGCACATCGCCCTGAGAAGGCGAGGCGAATATTGATAATCCGGGTGCAGCATGATGACAATGTCCGCACCGCGCGCCAGAGCCTCCGCGTAACAAGTCTTCTGGTTACCTCCATATCCACGGTTTTTCTCGTGACGTATGACATGCAACCCAAGCTCTTGTGCCAGCGCCATTGTGTTGTCACTGCTCGCGTCATCAGTCAGAATCACGTCGTCAACCAGATCACGCGGTATCTCGGCGCAGGTTCTGTCGAGGGTGAGAGCGGCATTATAGGCTGGCAGTACTACCGCAATTTTCTTGCTGTCTAGCATTTTTGGTATCTTATCCTAAATCCCGCAGGCGATGGAAAGCCGTCTAATCTGCTGTGCAGCTGTGTCACACACACACCACGATCAGAACGCCGCACTCTGCTTTACGTATCCCAACCGCAAGCGACCTATGCAAAGATAACCCTCGCAGCGCCACTTCGCCTATACCACCAAAATATTCTATGCAAGCACCCCTCGTCTAGAAGGTGTTATGCACCTTGAGCGAGTATAGCGGCGTTTCTGAGCATGAAGCATGCGAAAGCGACGACATGGAGACTTGCGAGTGTTGAGGCATAGCGCTCGTAATCCTTGACGAGCCTACGGCATCGCGTGGCCCATGCGAAAGATCTTTCGACGACCCAGCGACGAGGTAGCAGAACAAAACCGCGCTTGGCCTCGGGCAATTTGACGACCTCAAGGGCGATACCGTGAGCCCGCGCTGCCTCTGCCGGCCTCTCACCCGTATATCCCTGATCGACATAGGCCAGTTCGACGCTTTCGTCCGTCACTTCCTGAATGGCAGCAGCGAGGCGTCCGACCTCGGCGCGATCGTCCCGATTGGCTGGCGTGACGTGCAGGGCCAGCAGATGGCCAAACGTGTCCACGGCCATATGCAGTTTCGAGCCCTTTTTGCGTTTGGCCCCATCATATCCGGCGCGTGCCCCGCTCTCCGGCGTCGAACGCAAGGTTCGGCTGTCAAGAATAGCCGCCGTGGGTTCCGCCTTGCGGCCTGAGGCCATGCGCAGCACAGCACGCAGGTCAGACGCCAGCGCTTCGAAGCAGCCTGCCTCCATCCAGCGACGGGATTGCTGATAGACCGCCGACCAGGGCGGCAGATCGTTCGGCATGGCGCGCCAGGCGATCCCGTAGCGGATCACGTAGCGCAACCCGTTGAACAGTTCGCGCAGATCATGCCGCCGCTGTTCCGCGTCCTCTCGCATCAGAACCAGATACGGAACAACCAACGACCATTCTTCGTCTGACACGTCAGAGGGATACGGCTTGCGAGCTTGCTTCATTCAGCATTACTGAAACAATCACGCGCGAAAGTACATAACACCCTCTAGATGAGAGCATCATGACGCCAGATTTTCTCAGAGCCGGCTTCAAAGGAACCTGAAAGCATAAAATTGTAATACCTTACTACGGCGTATCGTCAGTTAAGTCCTGAGTGAGATACCTGATGGTTGTACTTTCTGGCGCTCTATAATGTCTGTTTTCCCGGTTTTGAGGGAGACAGACGCATGCGGCGTCATGGTTTACGCGACGACCGGCGGGAGTGGATAAAGGATTTTCTGCCGGGCGGGAAGGTCATGTGGGAGGCACGGCTGCGGATAACCGTCTGTTCGTGGCAGCCCGGCTGCGTCGCTACCACGCGATCGTTCGATGATGTGACCTTCCCGCCTCTTTCTGAGACTGGAAAAACATGCTCCGCCGTCTCCGCCGTTGTAACAGTAGTGTAATCGAGCGGATCTTGCGTCATCTAGCCGCCGATCATAACCAATGAATATATGATTATCGACGGCACGACTGTCCGGGCGCATCAGCACAGCGTGGGTGCCCGCAAAAAAGGATGCGGGATTACTCTGCTCATCCCGTCAAAAAACAACAGAACGACACACACGAAAACAGCTTTCGCTCTCTATAGCGAACGAAACCTGATCGATAGTTTTTCAATAAAATCAAATAGTTCCGCGCTATCGCAATCCGCTACGACAAACTGAAACCTATCTTCATGAGCCGTGCAGTTCATTGCAATCAGCATACTGCTTAACTTACGATATGTCGTAATATATCATGTTATTTTGCAATTAACATCTGCCTATTCCAGCCCGAAGCGGGAAGCGTTGCACGATCGCGATTGTATGAAACAAGAAAACTTTTGAGCTCAACAAAGCACTTCGATGCATCGATTTACGTCCGCATCCCAGCCTCACCCTGTAAAATCGCGCCCTACTGACGAAAACGCCAGATCAGGACAAGCAGGACATCCCATGCCGTCGCCGGATACTCCCGCAAATTCACCCACAGCCGACGCCAGCGCGACAGATCGGCACGCGACGGCGCAGGTACGGCCACTGTCGTCCAGCCCAATGCACGCAACATGGCGATGCACCGCATCATGTGAAAATCACTGGTGACGACCGCAACGGGACCGTCGTACCGCCGCTCACGCAAAAGCTTCGTGCAGGCAATTACAGAGTCGCATGTGTCAGCCGACTGTGCCTCCCGCAGAATGACCCTGTCCGGCACGCCTTCGAGCAGCAGTAAGCCAGCCATCACAGCCGCCTCGGTCTGCCCTGCCTGCGGGACACCGCCTGTCACCACATACAGTCTGCCACTTTCCCTC
Source organism: Acetobacter aceti (assembly GCF_002005445.1). Classification (NCBI taxonomy): domain Bacteria; kingdom Pseudomonadati; phylum Pseudomonadota; class Alphaproteobacteria; order Acetobacterales; family Acetobacteraceae; genus Acetobacter; species Acetobacter aceti. Next base: position 1,396,890 of record NZ_CP014692.1, on the reverse strand, counting down.
TCACCAAACCGGAGAGCAGCCTGTACACGCGCCACAAGAGCCGGGCGCGGTGAGCCATCAGGATACAGAGCAGCGCCGAAGACGATGACAGGAAGCATCTCGGTCCCTCAGGATATTGGCCTTCAGGGTGTCGGCAGAGAAATCGAAATCAGCCCGCAGGGCGCCAGCACCGCCACAGTAGCCCGCCACACACTCTCGAACTGGGACGCACTGACCCCACGCGTCTCCAGTCGGACTGCAAGGTCAGCCACCGTATTGCGTCCGTCGATCAGAGGGAAGATTCCCCTCGCCTGCGGAGGAAGCTGCACGACGACCGCCTCACTCCCTTCACCCACACTCAACTGGTGCGTGTCAGTCATGGCCATGGCGAGGCGAATGCCATCCACCCCATGAAGCCGGGGAACAGCCTCGGGGTTCATGCAGTCCAGCGTCACCGGCCGCATTCTCAGCTCCACACTTCAGCGAGGCAGGAGTTTGCCACGCTGCCATTCCTCGGCGGCCTGATCAGCGCTCATACCCAGATTCCGGAGCGCGTTGTCGAGGGCGCTGACCACCTTGTTACCCAGTGTCAGTTCGTCCAGCTCATCAATCAGATCACTGTCGGCCTTGGCTCGGGTGGCTTTGTTGATGAGCAGACGTGCTTCCAGTTCCGCACCCGCCGTCCCTTTCGGATCTGCAAGCTGGCGAAGCGGAAGGGAATGGATGAGATAACAGGGTGTGAAAAGCGGCATGACAACCGGCTCTCCGGCCTGCACCGCAGCGGCAGCCGCCTCATAGGCCTGCTCATCAGGCTGGGATTCGATGGTGAAACCTGCCTCTGTGAGACGGTATCCCGCCACGACCTGCCTGACACGGGTGACAAGACTCTCGGGCGTGATGAGGTTGCGCGCCACGGATGACGCCGCCAGTTCTTCGATCGAGGATACGTCAGACACAGGGCTATCAGCGCCTTCCGGGACAAAAAAACCGAAACCCGGGCGATAGAGATTGCCCAGCGTTTCGACGGTCGGAGACAGCAGCCCCTCATCCATCGAGGGCAGCCATGCCGTTGCGAAAAGATCGATTTCTCCGTCGGCCATCATTTTCGCAAGGGAAGCCTCATCTCCGGTGATGTAATCCGGCTCGATTTCATAGGCTTCCAGCACTCGCGCGACAGCTGCCGCCACCACAGCGTGCAGGGGAGTGTTCCGATAGGCGAGCGTAAATGCGGTCATCAGGAAATGTTCTTTTCTGTATCCAAAGAGAGGTCGGAAGGTACGGGATAGAGATCCGCCGGTTTACGGCGGGCCTTTGAAAGACAGTCACAGACTACCAGATTTTCACCCGCTGGTCCGGGGCAAGATACAGCTTCTGATCGGGCTGCACATTCCAGGCCTTGTACCATGCATCGATATTGTGAGCAGGCAGATTGACGCGCGCGCCGGGCGCCGAGTGCGGATCGATCACGGCAAGCTGTCTGGCGCGATCTTCACGCACCTTCATCCGCCAGACCTGCGCCCAGCCCAGAAAGACCCGCTGATCTCCGCTCAGCCCGCTCAGAACAGGCGCATCCTTGCCGTTCAGAGACGCATGATAGGCATCCAGAGCCAGCGTCAGGCCGCCCAGATCGGCGATGTTTTCGCCCATGGTCAGCTTGCCGTTGAGATGCACGCCCGGCAGCACTTCATACGCATCATACTGCGCACCGAGCCGGTCTCCGAGCTTTTCGAAACGCGCCGCATCTTCCTTGGTCCACCAGTCGCTGAGACGGCCATTTTCATCGAACTTGCGGCCTTCATCGTCAAAGCTGTGCGTCATTTCGTGGCCGATAACGCCACCGATCGCGCCGTAATTGACGGCGTCATCCGCATGCGGATCAAAGAAAGGCGGCTGAAGGATCGAGGCCGGGAAAACGACTTCATTGAAGACAGGCTGGTTGTAGGCATTCACCGTCTGGGGAGTCATTTCCCACTCATCGCGATCAACCGGTTTACCGAGATGAGCCAGCCAGTAACGCCACTCAAAAGCGGCCGCGCGCGCCGCATTGCCATAAACATCGCCCGGCGTGATCGTCAGATCGCTGTAATCACGGGATTTTTTGGGATAACCAACCTGAATGTCGAAGTGATCGAGTTTGACCAGCGCATGCTGCTTTGTGGCCTCGGACATCCAGCTGTTGTTCTGGAGCCTGACACGGAACGCCGCTTTCAGGCCTGCTGTCAGAGCCTCCATCTTGACCTTGCTCTCGGGCGGAAAATACCGGTCGACATAGATCCTGCCGATCGCCCAACCCATCGCGTCATCCGTGGCGTCGGTCGCACGTTTCCAGCGTGCCGCGAGCTTCGGCTGTCCCGCCAGTGTCTTGCGATTGAAATCGTAGGAGGCGTTCACAAAGGCGGAAGAGAGTGTCGAAGCCGAATTGTTGGCAAGGTGAAATGCCAGCCAGGCCTGCAGGACCGGAAGCGATTCAGCGCCAAGCAGTTTCGCCTGTCCGGCAATCGCGGAAGGCTCACCAACGATAATCCGGGCTTCATCAGCCTGCTGAACACTGATTCCCGCACCGTTGAGCCATGCGGTCCAGTCGAAGCCGGGCGCCTTCTCGGTCAGACCGGCAACGGTGGTGGGGTTGTAGGTCTTGTCAGGATCACGCAGTTCGACGCGAGGCCAGTGAATATCAGCCAGCCTGCTTTCCAGCGCCACAATGTCCTTCGCGCGGGCGTCGGCATCCTGCCATCCGACGAGATGAAGCATCTTCGCGACATAGGCTTCATAAGCCCGCTTTTTCGCGGCAAATTCCGGCTTCAGGTAATAATCCCGGTCCGGCATGCCCAGACCACCCTGATCCAGTCCCAGAGCAAACCGTTTTGGATCTTTCGCGTCAGGCTGGATGGACAGGGAGAAGGCGGAAAACTGGAAAGACGTCTGCCCGGTCCCGATCAGATGGGCCAGTTCGCTCGGTGTCTTGACGGCACGGATAGCCGCGAGATCAGTCTCAAGAGGCCTGACTCCCAGTGCCTCGACCGCTTTTTCATCCATGAAGCTGGTGTAATACACCGCCAGCTTCTCTTCCGTTGTCTGCGTCGCAATGATGCGTTTGCCAGCCAGACCCGTAAGAATATCGCGCACGCGCTTCTGCGACAGGTCGCGCAAGGCGTCGAACTCTCCGAAAGAGGTCCGGTCCGCCGGGATCGTGATGGCTTTTACAGCGCGGCCGTTGGCATACCCGAAAAAATCATTGCCCGGCAGCAGCGTCACATTGCGACCGCCCAGATCGAACCCCCAGGGCTGGATGGCGGCTCCATGTCGTGCTGTTGCGGCCATGACGGGGGTGACGAGACTGGAAGCCAGCATCAGGCCGGACAGTGAGGAGAGTATGACGGAATGACGGACTTTGTTCTTCAAACGCGACATGCAGAGACAACACCTTGTGACACAGGAGCGAGCTTTCGCTCCCTGTTTCAACGACCTGTTCCGGGCATGGTAGGACGGCGGCCTGAACCGGTCAAAACCATGCCGCCCGCGGTGCTCCTCAAGCGCCTATTGCCACCGCTTCCCGCTCGAAACTACGCTGGCGACGCTTGATCAGGGCAAACACCAGTCGCGCAGCGAGAGCATGCAGGCGGCTGTGCGGCTTGAAGCCGATCGTTTTGAAGACCATGCCCGTGACGCGGTCGATGTGTTTCTGGCGATAGGACTTGAGCGCGCGGGACATATAGCTGGCGATGCAGCGTTTGCGCTCGTAGCGAACCGATGGCGGCTCATTGGTCGTGTAGTAGGCGGAAGCGAGTTCGTCATCTTCGCTCTCCGTGATGCGACCCAGAGCAATCCGGGTGCGAGCCCATGCTCCAAGGCGTTCACGCTTCAGGTATCGCCGCATGTGGTCATAGAACAGCTTGAAATGACGATATTCATCAGCGGCAATCTGCTTGCAGATGGCCTTCAGAAGAGGCTCCTCGGTCGCGTCCGCCAGTGATGAGTAGAAAGAAGACGTTCCGGTTTCCACCATACATCGCGCAATGAGTTCGCCAGTGCGGGAGCCGCGAACAGATGCTGTCGTGTTCAGATCAATGTGGAATGTATTGCGGTAGCGTTCAAACGCAGCCGGATAATCCCATGACGGATCAGCCAGCATGGCCCAGCGCCCAAGCGCGTCTCCATGCTGGATTTCCTCAAGCGCCCAGTTATCAGCCGCTTCCTTAAAATCCGCGTCGTCCGAAAAGACGTGCTTCAGATAGACAGCATAATCCACGCTGTTTCGCTCAACGACAGAGGCTGCCTTAACAACAGCAACAATATCCGGATCAACTCTGGATGGCTCAAAACTGCTCCAGTCCATCTGATCGATATTCCAGTGCTTCATTGCCTCCCCCGTCCTGAACTTATGGCTTAAACGCCCTCGCCTGCGCCCAAACCTCCACAAGGTCAAGAGAGGAACTGAAAAGACGGGGGCTCTGTAAAGCTTCGTAAAAAATATGGAATATCGTCCGGAATCGTCTTTTCACGTGATTTTTTTTCGCACGATTTCCGGTTTTGCAAGAGTCGGAGAAGAAGACGAAGGCTGTTCCGCAACAGCACGCTGATGCGGCAGGGAAGTCGTTCGGGAAACAGCAATCTCTTCCCGGGCAGAAGCGCCCTGCATGCTGGCCACCCGCCCCGCCGAGGCAAGCAGTTGATCCGCCGTGACCGGCTTACCGAACAGCCAGCCCTGCCCGCATTCAACCCCCAATTCTTTCGCAAGAGCTGCGTCGACCTCGGTTTCGATCATCTCCGCCACCGTTCTGCACCCCAGTTCGAAGGAGCAGCGGGCTATCGCCCTGATCAGAATCCTGTCCCGACCACTGGTCATGGCGTTCCGAAAGAAATGCCCGTCAATTTTCACAAAATCCACGGGAAAGCGACGAAGATACTCAAAGCTCATCGCGCCAGCGCCAAAGTCATCCAGGCAAATCCTGTGACCCCGCTTCACCAGCCACTGGAGCAGCGCCGTCGCCCCCTCAAAATTCGTGATACCGCGCGTTTCGGTGATCTCGATGAGCAGTCGTGAGGGCGTGACCTTCATCTCTGCTGAATCCAGCAGATTCATTATCTGGCTGGCGAATTCCGCGGACTGCACGGAACGTCCGGAGACATTCAGAGCAAGACGGATACCGTTGGGAAGCTGCTGAAGCAGCCTGATGGTTTTCACGCAGTTCAGAAGGTCGAAGGTATTGATCATGCCGATCTGCTCGGCGATCTGGATGAAATCGCCAGTATTTGCAATTCCTCTGGCCACCCCTTCCGCAAAGCGCGTCAGCACCTCATAATGCTGAATGATGCCGGTCTTCAGCGTCAGAATGGGCTGCAAGACCTGAAAAAATGTCTCATCCCTGATAATGTTGCGGCAGGATGTCACCATACCCCGGTCGCGGCTGTTCGCCGCAGCCAGACAGTCGGGCAGGTTTTCGAACGTCATCTCCTGCCGGGTCTTTTCGTCGGCAAACATCTCCAGCGCATAGTTCAGGGCTGTTTCGATTTCGCTGTATTCCATGAGCAGCGTGTCGAGAGGCAGTTTCTGGATACAGGGGTGCGTCAGCATCGCCTGTGTCGCTTCAGAAATCTTCTGCGCGATAAGATTCGGGTCATCTTCAGCTTTCTGGAAATAGGCATAAGCCCCATTTCCCAGACGTGTGACAGCCCCATTTTCGCTGTTGAAGCGAAGAATCGATTCGATTTCCGCGAGAAATGTCTGCCCGAGCGCCGTGCCTCTCATGGCGGCACTGTTCATCATCAGCGGCAACGCCAGCATCACGAGATTGAACTGCGCCGTCCCCTCTCCGGCAGAAATCATGTGCCGCGCCATGTTCAGAAAGGAGGCACGGTCAAGAAAACCATCTTCAGTTGAAGAAGGGGCAAAACCACGATCCAGGATGGTCGCGGTCACAAGGCGTTCACCGATGCTGCCCGGCATGATCGTCATGCCCAGCATGGCGACAGTGGTTTCACTTTCACCACGCAGAAAACGCACAGCCGTACGCTTGACTGATTTTCCCTGATCGAATGCTTCAACAACACGCTTCAGGAAGATACGATCCGCAGGCACCAGCATGTCGAACAAGGACATGTTTCTGACAGTCCGGGCGCTGTGCCCCGTCAGTTTCTGGATGGAGCCCCCAATATTGCGAATCCTGAAGGCACGATCCACCTCAAACAGAACATCTGCCGCCGCAAACGCCAGCGCTGCCAGTTGCTCCAGCCTGCGTTCCGTAGAAGCGGTGATTTTAGTATTTTCGTGGAGCCCCATCTGACCCGGCACACTCATCGCAGTTCAATGGATCACGATGCCGGACAGATAATAAAAAGTGCTTAAGCATTTGTCTCTCATCACCCCAAATCCGGGATAAAGGATGCCTTTCTGTCATCATCCTTTTCTGGCTCCCCTTATGCGCGTTGAAAATGGGGAGCATTCCGTGCGAGAAGAAGCACCCCGCAGATAACAGGAACACCCTCCAGCCATGGCAGACGGCAGCTCCCTCAGCGCCCTTTCTCCGTCTCAGACGCACGCAGGAACGCCGCTACGGCACGACTGGACACGCCAAGAAGTCGAAACGCTTCTGAATCTTCCTTTCCCCGAACTGCTGTACCGGGCGCAGACCCTGCACCGGCAGTTCTTTGATCCGACAGAAATCCAGATCTCGACGCTTCTGTCGATCAAGACCGGCGGCTGCCCGGAAGACTGCGCCTACTGTCCGCAGAGTTCACGCCATGAAGAACGGATCAAGGCGGAAAAACTCATGGCGGTTGACGGCGTCATTGCAGAAGCGAAACGCGCCAAGGAAGCCGGAGCGGCCCGTTTCTGCATGGGAGCCGCCTGGCGCTCCCCCAAGGATCATGATCTGGAAACGGTCTGCTCCATGATCGAAGGCGTCAAGGCGCTCGGTCTCGAAACCTGCGTCACTCTGGGCATGCTGGATGACCGGCAGGCGCATCGCCTGAAGGACGCCGGGCTGGATTACTACAACCATAACATCGACACCTCCCCTGAGTTTTATGGCGAGATCATCTCCACACGCACCTATCAGGACCGTCTCGACACACTGTCAAACGTCCGCGATGCAGGCATCAATGTGTGCTGTGGCGGTATTGTCGGTATGGGCGAAGGTGAATCAGACCGGGCAGGAATGATTGCCTCCCTCGCCTCCATGCCGAAGCACCCTGAGAGCGTGCCGATCAACCTGCTCGTCAAGGTTGCCGGGACCCCCCTGCAAACGGCCGAGGAAGTTGATCCGATCGATTTCGTCCGTGTCATCGCCGTCGCACGCATCACCATGCCTGCCAGCCATGTACGCCTCGCTGCCGGACGCGAGAACATGACGGACGAGGCGCAGACTCTCTGCTTCCTCGCCGGGGCAAACTCGATCTTCTACGGCGAGCGTCTGCTGACGACCCCGAACCCGGCAGCGACCCGGGACCGCCAGTTACTTGACCGACTGGGCATGAACACCACCGTTTCGGCCAAATAACAGGAAACCGCCTTACCCTGTTTCAGAGGGTTGCCGGTCAGGCTCCATGTCACCGTGTCCGCCTTTTCTTCCCAGATTTCTGCAATGGGCAGAAAGGGCGTATCCGGCGACGCCGCCTTGCCGGTCACACCCTCACTCCATAAAAACGACCGGGATTTTCTCAACGACACTGGGGCAGACAATGCGTGTGGCGGTCATAGGGGGCTCCGGCTTCATTGGTTCGGAAATTGTCGCCAATCTCCTGAGTCACGGACATGCGGTCACCCTCTTCTGTCGGGATGCGGCCCGCACGGCTCGCCGTTTTCCAGCCGCCAGCGTCGTGTCATTCGATCTTGTAAAAGGGCGTGCCGAAGACCTCGCCTCACAGCTTGCGGGCTGCGAGGTCGTTGTAAACTGTGCCGGCGTTCTCAAAGGCGGCACAGGTTTTTCCGAGCATGATGTGCATGTCACCGGCACGGAGAAACTTCTTGCCGCCAGCAGGCAGGCGGGTGTCACCCGTATCGTGCATATTTCAGCGATAGGGATTGATCACGCGACGACGCCTTACGCCGCGTCCAAACTTGAAAGCGAGCAACGGCTCCTGAAAGCCTCTGTCGCGTATCCCGGCCTGAGCATCGTGATTCTTCGTCCTTCATTCCTTTATGGCAAAGGCAGTTACGGCGGCAGCAGCGCAATACGGGGCCTGTGCGCCTTACCGGGCGTTCTGCCACTCATCGCCGGAGGACGTCAGAAATTCCAGCCGGTATGCCTCCCCGACATGGCGGAAGTCGTTCGCGCCGCGCTGACCACAGCCACCGGAAAACAGGTGGTGATCGTGGATGTCTGTGGCCCTGAAGTGCTCACCACACGCGATATCGCCCTGAAAATCCGGGCGTGGCTGGGCTTTTCCGCTCCACGGGAAATGAAGGTGCCTGATGGTTTCACCCGTGTATTGGCCAGACTGGGCGATGTCTTTCCCATCGGCGGTCTTTGCAGCGCCATCCGCGAACAACTGGCCACGGATTATGTCTCATCTACCCCGCCCAGCCACGGTCAGGGAACGCTTGGCGTCGCACTCCGCTCCATGGATGATTTTCTGCAGGCAAATCCTTCCTCCGTGCAGGACCGATGGCACGCGAAGCTGCATGTTCTCCGTCCGGCGCTTTCAGCGTCCATCGGTCTGCTCTGGCTTGGGTCCGGATTGGCCGGTCTGGCGGCCGGAAAAGAAGCCGAAACCGTGCTGTCCACGAAAGGAGTGCCTCCCCGCGCGGCCCGTGTAACAGGATACGGCTTTTCTCTGGTCGATCTGTTTTTCGCCTGGGAAATCTTTACCGGACGTGTGCATAAACGCGGGTGGCTGCGGCAGACCGGGCTTGTCGCGGGATATAGCGCCGGACTGACTGCCCTGAAACCCGGTTTGTGGAAAAATCCATACGGCGCACTGCTGAAAAATCTGCCGATCATGGGGCTTCTCGCGGTGCTCGCGCTGACCGATGACGATCGGTAAGACTGCATGATTACGTTCTGGCTCCCATTGCATGTTTTCTCAGCGATCATGGTCACAGGACTGAGCTTCGGCGGTTTTTTCCAGCTTGTTCTCGCTCTCGTCGATCAATCAGAGAGCCGTCAGGAAGGCGGCATTTTCCAGACCCTGCTGATCGCCGGACTGGTGCTGACAGTGCCATTCTTTGGCATACTCATCTTCTCCGGCATCCATCTGGCGAGCCTGTTTCACATTTCGCCCGATCTTCCCTGGATTTCCTCAGCGCTAGGCGCGGGAATACTGGGGCTCATATGCCTCTGTCTGGGTATGGCGTGCCTGCTGGTGCATCGCTCCAGATCTCCACACTTTCGCACGCTGACGATAGCCGCTGGATTGTATGCAGTGGCGACACTGGGATTCGGCTCAGCTATCTGGCGTATGCTTGGAAAGGGAGGCTGAACATGCTGCACCAGTGTCTGCTCGTCACGCATGTCTTCAGCAGTTGCGTCCTGTTTGCTTCCGGCATCATGACCGCGCTCGTTCTGGTCATCCCCCTCCTGACGGGCAGCGTTCCAGAAATAGCTCTGGCTGCACGCAGGGTTGTCCGGTCAGACTGGTGTCTGACATGTCCTTCCGGCATCATTCAGCCTATTACAGGCGTCTGGCTCGCCATCATGGATGGATACAGCCTTCTCTCTCCATGGCTTGTTCTGACCTATGCGGCCTATCTGCTCGCAGCCTTATGCTGGTTTCCTGTGGTGGGACTTCAGATACGCATGGCACGGGAAGCGGAAACTGCTGCTGTGCGGGGAGAACCTCTTCCTCCCTCATTTCAGCGTGCTTTTCTGTGGTGGTTCGCTCTTGGCTGGCCAGCTTTTATAGGGCTCGTGGCTGTTTTCTGGCTTATGGTCAACAAGCCTGTTTTTGGTGGATAATTCATCCACCCGGGCAGAGAAAAACCGATCCTGCTCCGCCCGGGTGTGACGTATTAGTCTGAAAGTGACAACGCAGATTCAGGCTGACAGAGTAGCGTCCAGAGAAATCTCGGTCCTGAACAGTTTGGAAACCGGGCAGTTCTCTTTGGCTTTCTGCGCCAGCTTCTGGAACTCTTCTTCACTGACGCCCGGAACCGTGCCTGTAAGGGTCAGATGGATTGAGGTAATGGCAAAACCGCCATCCTGCTTGTCCAGCGACACGACAGCCTTGGTATCGAGGGCTGTCGCTGTATAGCCCGCGTCGCCGAGGATGAGCGAAAGCGCCATTGTGAAGCACGACGCATGGGCGGCGCCGATCAGTTCTTCCGGATTTGAGCCGACCTTGCCTTCAAAACGGGTGTTGAAGCCATAAGGCTGGTCCTTCAGCGCTCCGCTTTCTGTGGAAATCAGGCCTTTACCCTCCTTGATATTCCCTTCCCAGTGGGCTGTTCCGTATTTTTTGATCGTCATTGCTGTCGCTCCCTCAAAAACTGTCTGCGCCCCGGCCTGAACCGCTCATGCACAGACCATCTGGGGTCGGAACGCCTGATAACCAGAGGTGTTTCGCAATGCTCGCAAAGAGATGATGCCGCAAACTGTACAAATCATGTGCATACCGGTGACAATGTTTTGGAATTGGACAGGCGTCAGGGGCAGCGGGAGAGGCTTTTCTTCTGGATTTGACCGGGCCATTCTGCCGACCCACAGCCCGACTCAGGTCATGTATCCCTGAGGTATGTCACACGTTATCTACATCTACCGGAGAGTGTTATGAGTGCTGCAACGACTGAAGTCCGTGCTTCGACGGACGTTCTCCTGATTGGCGGAGGTGTCATGAGCGCCACGCTCGGCACCTTTCTCAACACGTTGCAGCCTGACTGGACGATCGACATCTTCGAGCGCCTCGACGATGTGGCGCAGGAAAGCTCGAACGCCTGGAACAATGCCGGAACCGGCCACTCCGCCCTCTGCGAGCTGAACTACACCTCCGAGAACGCTGACGGCAGCATCGACATCAGCAAGGCCCTGAACGTCAACGAGCAGTTTCAGGTGTCACGCCAGTTCTGGTCCTATCTTGTCAAAACCGGCCAGATCGCCAATCCGCGCGACTTCATCACACCTGTCGCGCACATGAGTTTTGTATGGGGTGACAGGAACGTCGATTTTCTGCGTCGTCGTTATGAAGCACTAAAGGACCATCCCCTTTTCTCTGGCATGCGTTACTCGGAAGATCCCGAGCAACTGCGCCAGTGGATGCCTCTGGTGATGAAAAACCGCCCGACTGGCGAGAAACTGGCCGCGACATGGATCGCTTCCGGAACAGACGTCAATTTCGGCGCGCTGTCACATCTTCTCATCAAGGCTCTGAAAGAAAAACCGGGGGTTGCGCTCCATACAGGGCACGAGATTGAAGACATCAAGCGTGGTTCTGATGGTCGATGGAATGTGCGTGTCAAGGCGCTGCATACAGGACAGACACGTACGGTCAGCGCCCGCTTTGTCTTTATCGGCGCAGGGGGCGCAGCCCTTCCGCTGCTTCAGAAAACGGGCATCCCGGAAGTGCGCGGCTATGGCGGCTTCCCGGTCAGCGGCCAGTTCCTGCGCTGCAAGAACCCTGATGTCATCGCAGCCCATCGTGCCAAGGTTTACGGCATGGCGTCCGTCGGTGCGCCTCCGATGTCGGTGCCGCATCTCGATACCCGCATGATCGACGGCCAGTCTACCCTGCTGTTCGGGCCTTATGCAGGGTTCTCGACCCGCTTTCTGAAAAAGGGCTCCCTGCTTGATCTGCCGCGCTCAATCAACGGCGGCAATATCGGCTCTATTCTGGCCGTCGCCCGCGACAACTGGGCGCTCACCAAATACCTGATCCAGCAGGTTCTTCAGAGCAATGCGGACCGGATGAAGGCGCTGCGCGAGTTTGTCCCTGACGCCCGCGACGAGGACTGGGAACTGGTCGTTGCCGGTCAGCGCGTGCAGGTCATCAAGGCCGATGCGAAAAAAGGCGGCGTGCTTCAGTTCGGCACGGAAGTGATCAGTTCGGCAGACGGTTCGGTCGGAGCGCTCCTCGGTGCGTCACCGGGCGCTTCCACGGCGGCCCCGATCATGCTCAACGTGATCCGCAAATGCTTCGCCGCCCAGCTTCCGGCATGGGATGCCAAACTCAAGGAAATGATTCCGTCTTTCGGCCAGAAGCTGTCCGACAATCAGGAACTTTGCGAGACGCTTCGCAAAGACACGACGGAAGCTCTGCGTCTGGAAGACTGACAACTTTCCTGATCCCGGCAATGCAGCAGGATTGCCGCACCTGATCATTGCCGCGACATGACTTAGACTTTGCAAGGGGTTTTCTGGACAGAGGCATTCACTGCCTGTTCCGGAAAGCCTCTTTCTTCTTTTACGCCACCCCAAACGCACAAGAGAAATACTTCAAAGTCATCAAATGAATTCACCGATCCGTTGATGGGTGGCGTACCGGACTTCCGCATGAACGAAAATGACTACCGGCCGCACCGTCCACGGCGTTTGCTCCGTCCTTTTGGCGGCTGAATGAAGCAGGCGGCAGGGTGTGTTGTCGGCCTGCCGCCATTCCGGACAAATCTGATCCCTCAGACCGGTGTGACAGTGGCGGCCTTGTCTGTCAGATTCTTTTGCTGGGCAAAGTTTTCGGGCTCTGCCCCGCACCCCGCCAAAGGTGCACCTTTGGAAACCGCTGCCTGTCAGTAAATGGGCTGAAGAGAGGTCGGCAGCCCTTTTCAAACAAAAAATGGCGTTCCAGCTTATCCGGAACGCCATCCCAACATTCAGTCAGACCACACTCACACGGAATGCGTGCCGTCCTTCTTTTCCTTGTCGTTCTGCTCAATACCCGGAACTTCAATATCGATTTCCAGCATTGAACATCCCGAACCACGATCCAGCTTGACCTGCACCTTGTCCTGATCAACGGCGACATGGCGGCTGATCACTTCCATGATCTCTTTCTGGAGCTGGACCAGAAGATCGGACTTGCCTTCACCAAGGCTGGCGCGCTCATGGGCCAGCAGAATCTGCAGGCGATCACGCGCAACAGGTGCGGACGAGCGGCGATTGAAAAGGTTTGCAAGAAAGCTCATGCAGCACCCCGCTTGAAGAGCCAGTCAAACAGGCCCTTCTTTTCGGTAGGAACAGTAACGTCCACCTTTTCCCCGGTCAGGCGGCGGACTGCCTCGAAATAAGCCCGGGCAGGCGCGCTTTCAGGAGCGGCCAGAGTGACAGGCGCACCAAGGTTGGAGGAGCGCAGGACATCCTGACTTTCCGGAATGATACCGATCAGCGGGATCGAGAGGATATCCAGAACGTCATCAACGCTCAGCATTTCTCCGCGAGCAGCGCGGGCGGGATCGTAACGGGTCAGCAGAAGGTGCTTTGGCATCTTCTCGCCCGCCTTCGCCTTCTCCGTCGTGCTGTCCAGCATGCCGATGATCCGGTCACTGTCACGCACGGAAGAGACTTCCGGATTGGTGACGATCACGGCCTGATCGGCGTGAGCCATGGCCAGTTGAGCACCGCGCTCGATACCGGCCGGGCTGTCACAGACCACCCAGTCAAACTTCTCTTTCAGTTCGGCCATGACTTTCGCCACGCCTTCTTCCGTCAGAGCATCCTTGTCGCGTGTCTGGGACGCCGGGAGCAGGGAGAGCGTATCAAGACGCTTGTCCTTGATCAGCGCCTGATTCAGCTTGGCGTCACCCTGAATGACGTTCACCAGGTCAAAAACGACCCGACGCTCGGCACCCATCACAAGATCGAGATTACGCAGGCCAACGTCGAAATCGACCACAACAACGGACTTGCCCGTCTTTGCAAGCGCCGCGCCGAGGGCAGCGGTGGTGGTGGTCTTACCGACGCCGCCCTTACCGGATGTGACGACGAGAACCTGCGCCATAAACTGTTCGTCCTTATTTCTATATCGACCCGTTAATTATTGCATCAAATAGGTCGAATGTGTGTCCAAATCAGGGCTCAGGCCCGGAAATTAATACTACGCCGCAATACTCTTCACGTTAGCGGTTTAAGAGTAAGCACTTCGTCAACGAGCACGGCCTGTGAGGGTTTTCCTATCAGATCTTCCGACATTTCCTCGGCAATCGCATAGAAACCATCAATGGCCAGCAGTTCAGGCTGCATCACCCGGGCAAAGATCCGGGCTTCGGGTCGTCCGACAATCCCCGCGATGGCGCGTCCCCTGAGAGCTCCATATACATGGATCGAGCCACCGGCGGAGACTTCCGCACCGGACGCGACAGAACCCAGAATGATCACATCGCCCTCCGCCCAGACAATGTGCTGACCGGAGCGTACCGGCTCCTCGACAATCAACGCACCGGGGGTCGGCGTCAGTTCCTCGACAGAATCAAGCGGGATATCTTCTTCGGCTGTTGACCGTCCGCCGCTCAGACCTTCCGGCCAGTTCCATCCGGCGAAAACCTCTTCATCACGATCCGCGCCTTCAATGCCGATCACCCGGATATTACGCTCTTCCAGCGACGGCAGCAGACCCGCGAGACCGGGCGTGTCCAGCGGAACAAGCGTGAGATCGAGGATAATCGGTTTGCCGGCGAAAAAGCCGGCGGAGCGACTGATCTGATGATCCAGGGCAACAAGCCAGATATCGAGCGGAGCTTCAGGCGTAAGCACCAGAGCAAGAAAGGATCGACCCCCGGCCCGGATACGCGGCAGGCTTGCTGGATCGACGGAAACTGTGGACGACGTCACGATCTGAGGCTCATCCTTGGTCTGAAATATTGTCCGGCACGCCATCATCGCGGCCAGTTGATGGTCATGAGTCCGGTGGTAACACCTCGTCAATCCGCCTGTCGAGGCCGGAAGTCTTCAGTTCTCAGCCTCGCTATTTCCCCTCCCCGCCCTGCGCGCGCATACGCACGCACCTACTGGCGCGTTACGTGCGGATCGCCTAAAGCGGGCGCATGCGAATCCTTCATCATTTTCCCCTGTCGCCCTACTGCCGGAAAGTCCGGCTGACACTGGGCGAAAAACGTCTTCCCTTCGAGCCGCTGACAGAGCGCGTCTGGGAGAGCCGTCCTGAATTCGCCCGCCTGAACCCGGCGCAGGAAGTGCCGGTTCTGGTGGAGGATAACGGCCTCGTCGTTCCGGATTCGTCAGTGATCTGCGAATATCTGGAAGAAGCCTATCCCGATCCCTGCCTGCTGGGCCGCACGCTCGCGGAGCGCGTTGAAGTGCGTCGGCTTGTGGCATGGTTCGACAGCGTGTTCGCGCGCGACGTGACCCGCAAGCTCTTGGGCGAAAAGGTGTTCAAACGCCTGAGCGGTCGCGGCAATCCTGACGGCACGGCGCTGCGGGAAGGTTACGCCAATATCCGCCCGCATCTCGATTATATCGGCCAGCTTGCCGAAGCGCGCACATGGCTTGCAGGCGGAACACTGTCACTGGCCGACTTCGCCGCAGCCGCGCATGTCTCCTGCCTCGACTTCATCGGCGATATCGACTGGAGCAAGCAGCCTGCCGCTCGCGAGTGGTATGCGCGGGTCAAATCGCGGCCCTGCTTCCGTCCGCTCCTGAACGACCGGGTGCCCGGCATGAACCCGCCGGACTACTACGCCAATCTGGATTTCTGAGAGAGCTTCCAGTCTCTCTCGGACTATCCGGAAAAGTCCTTCAGCCTGGTGGAAGAACCAGCCTGCCGCTGCCGCCTGCCGATCATATCCGCGCCAGATCGACTGTCCGCTCCTCTGCCAGCGTCAACTGACTGAGACGTGGCTCTGTCCGGGAGATGACCCTGCCGTTTCTGAGCACATACAACCGGCACGGACGCAGTCGCAGCGCATCCAACACCGAGCAGGCCTGTAGAACCACCAGATCAGCCGGATTGCCGACTTTCAGCCCATACGAGTCCAGACCGAGAATACCGGCCGCCATGTCCGTGACGCTACTGAAACAGGCCGCCATCTCGCTTTCGCTGGTCATCTGCGCGGCGTGCAGTCCCATGGACGCCACTTCCAGCATGTCATGACTGCCGAGGCGGTACCACGGGTCCATCACGCAGTCATGGCCGAACCCGACCGGCACGCCCGCACGCAGCAATTCAGGAATGCGCGCCAGCCCCCTGCGTTTCGGATAGGTGTCGTAACGCCCTGACAGTGTCATGTTGATCAGCGGGTTCGAGACCGCCGCAAGACCCGATTCAGCCAGAAGCCCGATCAGTTTGTCGGCATAGGCATTGTCCATCGAGTGCATCGACGTCAGATGGGAGCCGGTCACCCTGCCCTGCAGCCCGTATCTGACCGCACAGGCCGCCATGGTTTCGACATGGCGTGAGTTCGGGTCATCCGTTTCGTCGCAATGCATATCGATCGGAAGCGCGCGATCCGCCGCCAGCCGGAACAGTGCGTCGATCGACTCACCGCCCTGTAGCGTCGTGCGCTCATAATGAGGGATGCCACCGACCAGATCGAGCCCCATGTCGAGCGCCCTGACCAGCAGTTCCACCGCTCCTGCCATCCGGAAAAAACCGTCCTGCGGAAAGGCGACAAGCTGGATGGTCATCCACGGCTTCAGATCTTCCCGCAGACGCACCAGTGCACGAACCGCTCTCAGATCAGGGTCGCTGATATCGACGTGTGAGCGGATAGCGAGCGTTCCCTGCGAGATGGTCATCTCGCACAGCTTGCGGGCGCGGGCGTAGATATTCTCTTCGGTCAGGTGGGGCTTTGTTTCCTTCCATATCTGGATACCCTCAAACAGAGTCCCGCTGGCGTTGTGACGGATCAGGCCGGCGGTGAGTGTCGTATCCAGATGAAAATGGCTGTCCACGAAAGGCGGCGAGACAAGATAACCATCCAGGTCCAGCATCTCGACAGCCTCACCTGAAAACCGCGGCTCAATGGCGGCAATTTTTCCATCGGCGATAGCGATGTCCGCACGGCTGCCATCAGGCAGGACACCGTTTTTCAGAACCAGATCCATCATGTCAGATTTTACCCGTTTCGATCGTCATGAATTTCCCCACTCTCTCAGGCATCCTGAAAACGGACAACAGACACACGCCGCCCACGCATATTCAGCAGCGCGATCTGCCCCAACGCAGCAAGGAAGAATCCGACAAGATAGCCGACATCTGCTCCTCCGAGCATCGCCGCGACCGGACCTGTGTAGAGAGGCGTCGAAGAGAACAGGCCGATTGTCAAAACCGTTACGACAACAAACGACGTCGCTGAAGAGGTCCAGCCGGAGAGTGTCTGCATCCGCAAGGATTTCAGAGAAGCCGGACGGCAATACCAGTCGGCCAGCACGATCCCGCACCATGGCGCGATCCAGTATAGCGCAAGAAGCAGGTAATTCTCATAGAGAGATACGAACGTTCCCTCGCCCAGCACAGCAAGAAGATAACCCATACCCGCCGTTACTACGGCGCTCAGCATGCGATTGACATGCACGCCACCGGAAATCAGCGCATAGGCGGCGGTATTGTCGTTAGCCGCATTGATCGCGATGGAGGAAAACGCCACGGCAGCCAGAGCGACAGGTGCGAAAACACCCGACCAGTTCTGCAAGGCTGCAATGAGCGAGCCCGGAGACGGATCACTGATCGCAGCGCCTGTCAGCAGGCCGAACAGTTCCATGATGAAGGAGGAAAGGAATGTGCCGCCAAACGTCAGCCAGAATACCCGTGAAGAAGGTGTGCCAGGCGGCACGTAGCGCGTGTAATCCGACGCATAGGCCGCCCATGCCATGTTGAAACTGCTGACAGCGCCAATACCGATCATGATATCGGCAAAATGTGGAGCGGCAGATGATGCAGCGCCCCCCTGCCCTGAAGACTGGAAAACGGCAATCACACCGACGATCGCAAACGAAACCAGCAGGACCCAGCCGAGATATTTCTCAATCGCCTGCACAATGTCGTGGCCACCCATGCTGGCCAGTAACTGGGCGAAAGCCAGAATACCCAGCGCCAGCCAGAATGGCACGGCCAGACCGACCATCTTCAGCAGCAGGATGAAGGCCAGTGCGGACGGCACATTGTTGACCGCATCCCAGCCGACGCAGTTCGCCCAGTTGATCAGGGACGGCAGACGCTTTCCAATACGGCCAAATGAGAAACGTGACGCTTCCATCTGAGGAAGTCCCGTCTCAGGCCCCATCACGGCACAGAGCGCCACAGGGAGCGAGCCGAGAAGATTGCCGATCAGCAGAACCGCAAAACCGGTCCAGCCCGGCAATCCGAGCACCACCACCAGCACGCCGATCACCCACGCTGCCGGCGCAAGGTTGGGAGAAAAATGGCTCCAGAAAACCCGATCCACACGGGTTGTCCGCAGATGGGCGGGAACACGTTCCAGAACGGCCGCGCTACCGGTTTCCTCAACTTGCATGGGCGAATGATCCTGCTGGCGGGAGTTCAGACTTTTTCTGGCTGGGACTGACGATAATCATATGTCTCGTCGAAACGGGAGAGGATGTACTCTCCTGCCCTGACAGGCGGATAAAGCGGCGGATGAGCCTCGTCCTGACAGGAGGAAAGCGGGCTGATCACAGTGTCGTAGTCCGGCCCGAAAAACAGCGGTATGGAATAACGTTCTTTTCCGGACCGGTTGATGACGCGATGCAATGTCGAGCAGAAGAGATCATTGGTCCAGCGCGCCATCATGTCTCCGACATTGATGACGAATGTATCGGGAATGGGTGGTGCTTCCACCCACACGCCTGCGGCGTTGAGCACCTGAAGCGCTGAGTCGCCGTTCTGGTTCAGGATGGTGAAACACTCATAATCCGAGTGCGCACCGATACCGATCTGCTTCTCGTTGACGACACCTTCCTGCGGCGGATAACGCAGAATACGCATATGCGCACAGGGTTTGTGGATCAGTGGGAGGAAATAGTCCTCCTCCAGTTCAAGAGCCAGAGCAAAGGCCCGGAACAGGGTGTGACCCAGTGCGACAAGACTTTTATAGCAGGCGAGCACAGCGGGTTTGAACCCTTCCGGCTGCGCTGGCCAAAGGTTGGGGCCATACAGAGCCTTACCTGCGAGCACGTCAGGGTCATTGGCAGGAATATCTCCCGCAAGATCAAAGGCTTCGTGGAGATCGCCCTGAGAGTCAGGGTTGGTGTTCTCTTCCAGCAGAGGACCGTAACCGCGATGGTTCGGTGAATTCCTGATATGGATGCGACATTTTTCAGCCTCCGGCAGCGCGAAGAAAGCTTTGCTTTCTTCATAGCACCGCGCCAGCACGGCGGGGCTTACACCGTGATGACGCACATAGAAGAATCCGACCTCGGTGCAGGCTTTACGTACCTCGGCCCCTGTTCTCCGTCGATCCATCTCGTCCGGGGACATCATTCCGGCGAGATCAATGAGCGGAATTTCCGTGAAGGCGGTGCGCTGAACGTCCAGTCCTTCATCACCAGTAATCCGGACACCATTTCCGGTTTGAACGACAGCCATCGAATGAAGGCCTCCCGTTGAATGCCAGCCAGAGGGTACCCCGCTGTCGGGGCACGCTCCGGCTTCAAGCCATACCGGCATTTATTTCTTTTTTGCAATGATTTTTAATCAGAGGCCCCTGTGCGGCAAGCAGATCTTCAGGAGGTTTCCGCCGCCCGCATTTGCGCAAATTTCTGCAGGGAAGCATGTGTGTCGAAGTCCACCAGAATGGAGGGTGCGCCCAAAACCCTAGCTTTCACAAGAGAAGGATCAGACAGCAACGCCTTCCCGCCCCTGTCTCCAGCCAACGCCATCAGAGAGGCAAAACACCCGGCTCTCCACAACACCGGATTGCCCACCCGCCCCTGCCATTCCGGCAAAACCACATCAGCGTTTCCCGCCAGAAAACAGCCAATCAGTGCGTCAATGACTCCACTCCCCACCAGCGGCATGTCACCAAGACTGACGAGGCATCCCGTGGCCTGCTGCTCCTCAGCCCATGCAACGCCGACCTTCAGGGAAGCCGCAAGTCCCTCATCCGCCGCAGTCGAAATGCGGATGTCGATCTGTTTGCCGCAACCGCTCTCCCGCACAACTGCCTGAAGAGCGTCTGTGACATCACGCGCCAAAGGCGGCAGAACGACACAGAGGGCGGACACCTGGCTGGCGCAGAGCCCGGCAAGCGTGCGGGCGAGCATTGTCCGGCCGTCCGCATCTCTGGCCAGCAACTTGTGCTGTCCCCCGGATCGCGACGATCGGCCAGCCGCCAGCACCACGGCAACAACCGGAGCGGACTCCATCATGCCTTCACCTTACGCGGCGACCACCAACTGATTCCCATGGAAAGCGGCGCTGCCCGACGCACGGCGACGATATCCGCCATGATGGAGATTGCGATCTCTTCCACATCAACAGCGCCTATCGGCAGTCCCACCGGCCCGCGTATCCGTCGCAGGGCCTCTTCCTCCACGCCCGCTTCCCGCAACCGCGCCAGACGCGAGGCGTGCGTTCCCCGAGATCCCAACGCTCCGATATAAAACGCCGGACCTTTCAGCGCCTCCACAAGAGCCGGATCATCGAGCTTGCTGTCATGGGTCAACGTGACAATCGCGGTCATCCGGTCCGGTCCCGCAGCCGCAAGGGCGTCATCGGGCCAGTCATCCACCAGCCTGACTCCGGGAAAACGGTCCGGGGTCGCAAGGCTGGTACGGGGATCAATGATGATGACATTATAACCGGCGCTCATCGCCATCGCCGCCAGAACCTGAGCAATATGAACCGCTCCCACGATCAGCAGCCGGGGCGCGGGCGCCAGCAGTTGCACAAACCAGTCGGGCGTCAACGCGGGACTGACCGCCCCAGCCTCTCCGGAGGTGACCCGTGCTGTCATGATCTCCGTAATCGCGGGCGGAATCTCACCGTCCGGACAGACAGGCATCCCCCTACCGTCCAGCAGGACGTGGCGTGAACCGTCGAGAGCCATACCGATGGCCAGAGATTGCCCTTTCGTGCGCCGATCGATAATCCACGGGAGCAGTGCGGCGGGAAATGTGCCTTCTGGAGAAAGCGGTGACCGCACCGCCTCGACAAACACATCCAGACGGCCGCCACAGGCCAGTCCAACCGACCAGAGCCCGACCTCCTCCCCACCATAACTGCGGACACAAGGCGATGCGCCGGCCATCACCTCTCTGGCGATAGACATGACGTCCGCCTCGACACAGCCACCACTGACGGAGCCCTCGACACGTCCGCTGTCATCCATGACCATAATGCTGCCAAGAGGCCGGGGCGAGCGCCCTCCGGTCCCCACGACCGTGGCGAAAGCGACGGCCCTGCCCTGTGCGAGCCACTCCTGCGCCAGAGCGAAAGGACAGGACAGTCTGGAGGAAAGAGTAGAGCTGGACATATTCCGCACTATACAATGAACGAGGCGTTTCTTCACCTCATCCGTGTGGCAGGGCGGCGCTGACAGAAAGGGGGGTTGCCCCGAACCCCGATCAGGGCTCTATCTTTGCGCCGAGATCCGAATCCCGGTGTGCCTGATGGGCATGCCCCGCACTTTCGGACAAAAACGTGCCAATCATGGAGCACATACGATGCCGAACAGCTTCGACGGACAAGTCATTTATATCGTTGCCGATGGCGGCAAAGCCCGCATCCTTCAGCATAAGGACGGCCACATGCACGAAGTCTCTCACTTCGCGGCAGCCGAAATCGCAGGTTCTTCAGACAATGGTCGCGGTGATTTTTCTGTCGCCGACCACCACAAGCAGGAATTCGGCAAGCGCGTCGCCACATGGATGAACGATCAGCTTCATGGCGGCAGCAAGCCGGATGGTTTCGTGCTGGCGGCTCCGGCCAAGGTTCTGCACGTCATCCGTGAGCACCTTGCCAAACCGACTCAGGCGAAGCTGATCAAGTCGATCGACAAGGATCTGATCAACATTCCGGTTGCTGATCTGGTCTCCCATTTTGACATTCCGGAAACAGGCTGGAAAACCGCCTGAAATCCTGCGTAAGCTTTTCCCAGACTAAACCAAGGAGCATTTGATGAGTGACACAGGACGTCTGATCACAGAACGGCACCCTGTTACGCCATTCCATCAGAACTGTTCACTGGTCTGGGATCCGATGACGCACCGGGCTCTCGTCGTTGATCCGGGTGGGGATGCCGATCGTATCCACGCCCGTATCCGCGAGGCCGGACTGACCGTGGACGCCATTCTTCTGACGCATGGTCATCTGGATCATGTCGGTGGCACGGTGGCGCTCAGGACACTTCTGGCCGACACACAGGATGAGGTTCCTGAAGTGATCGGTCCTACCACTCATGACGAATTCCTGCTGACCTCGGTGGAGGAGCAGGCCCGTCATTTTGGTCTGGCGAACCTGCACAGTGTCAGCCCCGACCGTTATACCTCGGACGGCGACGCGTTCGACCTTCTCGGTCACCGCTATCAGGTGCTGCACGTCCCGGGTCACACTCCGGGTCATGTCGTGTTTTTTGATGCGAAAGAGCAGATGCTGTTCGCTGGAGACACGCTGTTTCGCGGCACGATCGGGCGGACGGATTTCGCCTATGGCGACAGCCGTCAACTGGTCTCTGCGATCCGCGAGAAACTTCTCCCCCTTGGAGATGAGGTTGTCGTCGTGCCGGGGCATGGCGCTCCCACGAAGATCGGTGCTGAGCGGATGAACAACCAGTTCCTCCAGTAAGATTTTATTTTCCCTGATTCCCTATTTTCTTTTCCAGCCGTTCTTCGGAACGATCAGCAGAGGCGCATCATCGGTGAACCGTCAGACGTTTGGCACTCTCTTCCTGTCCCTTGCGCTTGCTTCAGGCGGACTTTCCCTGACCCTGCCGGCTCACGCCGACGATGCCGCATCCGGCGCCCCCACCGCTGCCCAGCCTCCGCTTCCGAAAGAGACGCTGACCATCACCTCCGCATCCGGAAAACACGAGTTCACGGTTGAAAAAGCGACGACCCTGCGTGAGCAGCAGGTTGGCGAGATGTTCCGCACGACACTGCCCGCTGATCAGGGCATGGTGTTCCTCTGGAGCGCACCGCAGCAGAGCGACATGTGGATGGAGAATACTCTCATCCCGCTCGACATCGTTTTCATCGGCAATGATGGACGTATCCAGTCCATTGCTGAAAATGCCGTCCCGCAGAGTCTGGCGCACATCAGCAGCCATGGTCCGGCTGTGGCGACCCTTGAACTACAGGGCGGGATTACGGCGAAGATGGGTATTACCGTAGGAGATCGTGTCTCTTCCGCCTCGCTGGATGCGAAGATGGCTCGCCCGGCGTCGGCAAAGAAATCTCACTGAGCCTATGACCAATCCGGCACGCATCAGGCTCGACAGGAGCATGCTGTGACAGTCCTTGTCACGGGAGCTGCCGGTTTTATTGGCTTCAGCACCTGCCTGCGTCAGCTTGTGTCCGGGAAACAGGTTGTCGGAATTGATAATCTCAACCGTTATTACGATACCGCCCTCAAGGACGCACGCCTTGCCCAGCTTGCTGCGTTTCCAAACTTCACGTTTCGAAAACTCGACATTGCCCGCGATGATATTCTGGCCGCTTTCACGGCATCCGAACGGCGCTCCATCACCGAAGTTCTCCACTTTGCCGCGCAGGCCGGTGTACGCCATTCCGTCATGATGCCGTTTGAGTTCGTTGACGCCAATGTCCGGGGACAGGTCGCCATTCTTGAATTTGCCCGGCGGCTTCCGGCCCTACGACACATCATATACGCCTCATCGTCTTCTGTTTACGGTCGCAATACGGCGTTGCCATTCCGTGAAACAGATCGCGTGGACCAGCCCGGCTCATTTTACGCTGTCTCGAAGCGGTCCGCCGAACTGACAGCGGAGTGCTATCAGCATCTTCATCAACTCCCCCTGACAGGACTTCGTTTTTTCACGGTCTACGGTCCTTGGGGGCGACCTGACATGGCCTATTACCTCTTCGCCAAGGCTATAATGGAAGGACGTCCGGTCACATTATATGAAGGCACAGCACTCGCGCGGGATTTCACCTTTATTGATGATGCTGTCGATGCAATCTGCGCTGTCACAGACCTGCCGCCTTCCGGTCAGGCGCGCATCCTGAACATTGGAAGCAATGTTCCCGAACCGGTGTCACGTCTCATCAGTCTGCTGGAAAATTTTCTGGGGCGGACCGCAGACATCAGACTGACTCCCCGGCCGACCGCTGATGTCGAATGCACCTGGGCATCCCTTGAGCAGATCCAGCAACTGATCGACTGGCACCCCACCACGTCACTCGAGATCGGCCTGGAACGGTTTTCCAGGTGGTTTCTCAATCACAGCTACGGCTGAAGCATTTTCTCAAAACGCTGACTGCCTGTCACCCGGTCTCCAGCCGTCGCTGATAGACCGCATATCTCCGGCTGCATCTGGACCAGAGCAGTTTCCTGCCCAAAAGCTTCGCTTCTTCCAGATATTGACCACCCCTTCAGACGGTCCAGCCCACATATGGCTGGTCGCCTCCGGTCTGATAGCCAGCGATCCGGTTTCACGCGAATCACCGTCAAATTTTTTTAGGGTGTTGCGATATTAATACATAATAAATACATTTAGCGATCTGAAATATGGCGAAAAATGACTTTTACTTAGAGAGTATAGGATTTAAATCCTATGTTCCGTTATTCATTTTATGAAATTGATAGGATCTGGCTTTTAAGGTCAGTAAGTTCTCCTTCGCCCCTTGTCAGATGCAAAGCAGCCTTGCTACGCACGATGAAAGAGAAATTTGAGGGCTGCGCATTATGGATCTGCTGAGGACTTCTGGCTTTCGTCGCCTTGTCATGGCGACCCTCACAGTTGCAGCCACCAATGCACTGCTTCCTTCCGCCGGTCAGGCACGCACACGTCACGTTGGCCACAAAATGGCCAACCGTCATGTGCACAGCATTTCTTTCAATGTTGCGGACCATGGTTACCATACCCACTATGCGCCCGCGTATTACGGACGCTGGGTCCGGCAGAACCATTACAGCAGCCATGTCATTCAGTGTGTAGCTTTCGCCAAAGCAGAATCCGCTATTGAACTCCGCGGCAATGCTGGCGACTGGTGGTATAACGCAGCCGGGCGCTACGCCCGTGGTTTTGCTCCGGAAGTCGGAAGCGTCCTTAATTTCCGCCCGATCCGTCGCATGCCGCTCGGCCACGTAGCCGTCGTGACCGGAGCCCTCAACAGCCGCGTCATCACCATTGATCAGTCTCATTGGGGACAGAGCGGCATCAGCCGTCATGTCCGGGTCGTTGATGTTTCACCCGACAATGACTGGTCCGCTGTCCGCGTTGAACTGAACAGGGAGAAAGGATCTTTCGGGTCCATCTATCCGACATTCGGTTTCATCTATCCTCGCAGCGAAGGGAGCTCTGCCGTCTTGACCGCCTCGGCAGAACGGATGACTGTCGCCGCAGATGCTGGCTCGGAAGTTGCAGAAGCTCCTGAGGATGTTGGCACAATTGAGCAGAATTATCGTGCGCCACGGCGTTTCCATCCGATGTTCCGCCATCGTCACGCACCCAGGCATAAAAGCCATAAGTGAGATCACCCTTTCTCACATACAAAGGAGGCCGAATAAGCCTCCTTTTTTTATGCCTTCTCTTCAGTCGCCGAACGCCCTTATTCACCGCTGAATTTCAGGACCATCTCGGCAGGCCCAAGTGTGCAAAAGGGGAAATGACATTCTCTTAATAATATCCTTCACATTCTATAGTTGCGAACAATTATTAATTGCAATACCCTGGTGAAAATCCTGCATGCGAATAAGGTTCCCCCTCCATGAACACCGCAACGGAATTCACTGCTGAATGGCACCTCGAACGCTCGCGCCCAGAGCAGCTTCTCTCCTATCTTGATCTTGCGCAGCCATTTGTAGGCCAGATCAACAAACTGATCGCCCGGTTTCGCGATGTGCAGTTTCTCTGCGAGCATGGGACCAAACCGGAATTGCTTCTTCCTCTCCGAGACGCTCTCGCGTTCAATCTGGTCAAGATGTCCCGCTGGTGGAGCTTCGATTTCTGCCCGCGCAGCATTCTGGAAATGCAGGCGCCCCGCTTCCTTGGGCATGTGAAAGAACATCTACGGCATTCATACGACGATGATGCGCTCTATGATGTCTTCACCACCCAGCGTTATCTTCACCCCGGCAGCCCTTCAGACGTGCTGGTTGTCGGCCATGACCCTGAACCGGACCTGTCCCATGTGCTCTATGGTGTAGACGGACAGCGCCGCTTTCGTGTCGGTTCCGAAACGCCTGACGGCTCGTCGCTCTGGCACAACGGAGCCTATTCTGATTTCGCGGGAGCATGGCTGGCGGCACGCGCAGTGAATGCGCGCGAGAGTGGTGACCGGGAGGCCGCACGCGACGCCTCTCTCGCGCAGGCGGAGCACGAACAGACCCGATTGTGGCACCAGCGTCATTTCCACGCCTGCTGCGAGCGCCATGTCGTCACGCTTTATGCCGACGCAAAAAAACGCCTGATGCTCCACAAAAGCGCCTTCGGACGCATGGAATCTGAAACCGTCATAAACAGCCTCGCTTTTCGCGTTGCCCGTTTTGCCGTTCATTCCGGCATGACAATAACGGACCTGATCCGTGAGACCGCTCCATCATCCTCTCAGTTTGAAGACAGTATTGATATCGAGCGACGGGCGCGCACCCACGTCTTTACATCCGTTGACGAAACCCGGCAGACTGTTCAACTCGCCGTCGTGGATCGCCTCGGCAGCTATCGTCCGCGTCATTGCTGCTGATTTTCCTTTTCAGAAAACGGGAGCCTGCCTCGAGTCATTTCATCTGGCTCTGATCCTTCACATCCTCATGACAACCGATATGTGATCGCCAAACCTTCACTGGGCAGAGGAAAAAAGCTGCATCAGAAGCTTTGCAGAACGGGGTAATATCTCGTTCTTTCCCGGTCCGGATCATCACATCCATGTCTGTTGTTCAGCCACCTCCTATGGAAATATCGTCTTGAAACGATATTTCCTTGTCTCTCCCCTGCTGGCCGGTTTTTCATCCGGACTTTCTGATGTGACGCTCTCCGGATCAGCCTGCGTGGAAGAGGCGACACCCGTTTCCGATACCGTGCATCTGGATGATGCCACAGCAACCAACGAAGGGCCTCCCACAACGATGGGCCGCACTGGCGCCCTGACAGCCACACCGCCGGTCATGACCCGCGTTGCGCCGGATCAGACGCAGGTTGTGCATATTCGCCCCGCCGGAAGCGGAAAGGTGCTGGAAGTCCGGGTCCGTCCCGGCATGCGGCGTGCGGGCCGAAGACGGACTGGTCCGCTATCAGGCTACTGTCTGCATGAAGCCTATCAGCAGCGGGCTCAGCTCGATGCGGCTCTCAAGGCTACCAGGCAGCTCTGACTGAAGCGAGCGCCTCTTATGCCCGTGGGGAAACAGCTCCAGGGTCTCTCTAGTTTCCTCAACTGCACTGACGCTGCTTGTCTGCCCGTGCTTTACACGCGGGTCATGCGATCGTGCCGGAAAGATGCCGAATAACGTTCACTGCCCGACATCCGGCTCAAACACGGTGATTCCGTAACCCGAGGCTGTTTTGACCCAGTTACGGCCGTCGTGCTGTAGCTGGGAAGTCTCTCCCTCTGGGGGTGTGTAATATCCCGTAGCATTCTGACCGGAACTACCTTCATATTTCCGAAACACAGCTTGTGCGTACCGGTTACCGCCCTGTGAGAGGAGGGTATGGTAACGGGCGACCGCCTCGTGCCAGTTTCCCGTCTTCGCATGAATCTCCCGCAGGAAAAGGCCAGCCGCCAACCCATTGGTCACAGGATCAAAGCCTGCTTCGATGGACGGAAAGGCATCGGAATGCCACCCCAGATTGATCTGGAAACATCCGATATCAACACGCGGCCGTGGGCCGAAAGCATGAGATTTCAACATCGTTCTGACAGCATCGACAGCCAGTTCGGGACGGGAGAAGGAAATGGCCAGACCGTTTACATTGACCGCAAGAGGCCGGTTATTGCTTTCGACCCGGGCAATCGCGACAAGCAGCCCTTGTGGAATATCAAGGCTGTGTTCGACAAGAGAAGCTGCCTTGTCGCATGATATGTCCGACGCCGCGTGAGCCACAGAGACCGAGAGGCTTAAGGCAAAGCATCCTCCGACAATCCAACATCCGAAAATTGGGTTCATGAGATGAATATCTCACAGCTTATTTAGGATTTTCTTAAAATCGTCTGGACGGCACATTCTGAACAAAAATTTATCAGTCAGTATCTGTCATGATGTAGAAACATTATTTTAATTTTTTAGCTTTAGAGAAGCCGGATCGTTCATCGGCATACGATATGATGAGAAACAACTGGATTACTATTTCATTCAAAAATTCAAATATACAAAAAACAATCCTTAAAGAGAATGCGTTGTAATTTTCACTAAAAATATAAGAAAAGAAACGGATTTCATTTTTATCAAAGGAAGAAAATGTCTTCCATATCGTTAAAAAGTCGGTATTTTGAGGGTAGGTTTAGCCGCTCTCCAATCCCCCGTTGCTGATGTGTTTTTTCGGATATTTATCTTAGGGGTACACAAATGATATTCCGATTCGCTTTCAAAATACGTCAAAAAATATTCAGACAATCTTATCTTTCCTGGGAATATTTCGAAAAAAAAACAAAAATACAAAAAATGATTCAACCTGCCTACCAGAGTGTTCTCAAGAGTATGTCGGGAGCCACTTTCGGTAAGGATTGCTACATCTCTCCGACATCGCATGTGTACACCAATACCATTTCAGTCGGTGACAGCAGCTTTATCAGTGGTGGCTGCATTGTCAGAGGACATGTCGTGATCGGCAGTGGAAGCGGTATCGGAGCAAACTGCCATATTGCAGGCCCGGTCAAAATTGGCAGCGATACAATGATAGCCAATAACGTCCATATCTTTGGTTTCAATCACGGAACATCGCCGAAAGAGCAAATGCGCCTGCAACCCTGTGTGGTGAATGGTGTCGTCATTGGCGATGATTGCTGGATTGGAGCCAATGTTTCAATTGTAGATGGCGTGACTATCGGGGATCATTCTATTGTGGCAGCCGGAGCTGTTGTCACCACAAACGTTCCTGCGTGGACTGTCGTTGCGGGAGTTCCTGCAAAAATCATCAGATCTCGCATAGAAGAAAAAGAAAATACTTATCCTGAGAAGGTCAGTAACATCTCAGCCTGATCAAGAGAAAACGATCTCAAATGATCAAAAAGCTGTCTTGTGTCCGGTCCACCAGAGAGAAATTTTATCTGTTCTCTGCATAGCCCAGTTGATTGAGATTACGATGAAACGGCCGAAAATTACATGCAGTTGCCCCGGTCCGAAGTCGTTTAATCAGGTTATGAGAACATCTTCATCTCAAGCCGGGTTTTAAAAACTGCCTGCTATCACTGAAGTATTTCTCCAACCTTTCTCTACGGATCGACAAGCGGCTTCAGACAATCCAGATCCTTCCAGAGTCCTTCATAGTCACACTCACTCATCTCACAACCTGACTGACTACCCTCGCCCTACTGACAGGTCAAAATGTTCCTGACCAGATTTCAGGTGATTGAACGCATATCGCTATCATTCACATCGGTAATTACAGAACACTCCGCAACACTCAGAAAAAGAAACAATAAATCTCAGGTATATTCACTCTCATCTCTGATGAAACGGCAGACACCATGCGCCGACCAATGCGTGACATTATGCCTATCAATGCCACATTATTGTAAGTTCTGTTTTTTCAACATTGCGACAAAGATAGACACCATCCTGTAAAATAATAAATTTTCAGCATAATCTTCATCGAAACCTCATTCACAAGACAAACATTTTCGACGGATATTACCATTTCAATCCTGACAGTGACATATCGCATGTCAGGTCTGAAATTCTCTATTTTTTCAAATCAATCCTTACGATCAAGTAAGGGCGTTTCTGCATATCATGACCATCATGAAAAACAGGCAATCTGGCCCACTGACCGACGGTCATGATCAGACTGCTAACTGACTGCTTGGTCTGTTCTCCTGACGCAAGACTATCCGGACTGATCAGGCGAGGATCATGGGCAACAAGACTCAGGTTTCCATCTGGAGACCGGCGAACAACACCGTGCCTTTCCTCATCAGCCATATAAAGACTGTCGTCCGGGGCTGTAAAAATGCCATCAACAACACCAACCTCCCCTTCATCACGAACAGCCTGCCTGAGATCGACTTCACTGGCCGATGGATCGGACATTATTGCTGTTGGCGCGCTATACAGGCGTCGCGAAGAAAAAGGCGCCCAGAATAACCGTGAGGAATCCACACTAAGGCCAATTCCGTTCACTCCACCCTGCGGCATTTGTGGATGATCCGGGTTATAGCGGAACAGATTTCCATCCACTTCCATGACATGACCCGGCGCTGCGCTGACACTTGCGTCATCAGCCAGAATCCGCCTTGCCTGACCGCTTGCTATATCCAGCACGATCAAGGCCGGATGGGTCGTCTGGGACGTGTCGGAAACAAAGGCAGTCCCTTCCTTTCCATGCGTCAGATCTACACGAATATCATTGATATGACTGTCAGGCCGGACGACTGGTGAAGACAGTGAAAAACGCCGGACAATACGATTGGTACCGGGGTCAACAAGAATGATTGCAGGAGTTTGTGGCTCCGTCTGACCTGCAGCAATCCCCTCATCAATCACCCATACCCTGCCGTGAGCATCCACCGTCATGCCCAGAGGGGATATCAGCTCTTTCTGGGTTGCGGCATCAGGAAACGGCTGAAGTTTCGAACCGCCCTTCCAGACAGCCAGCACCGGCCCGGGATGCCTCTGCGCGCTGGTGGGGAAGGACAGGACGAACCGACCATCGGCAAGATGAACAATACCGGAAGGCTGGGCGTCATAAAATCGTCCCAGAACATGCACATTACCTGATGAGGCAAAGCTCTGTTCCACGCTGTCGGAAGCATGAGCCGACAAGGACGCGCCCAGAAGCCCCACAAGCGCACAGACTGCAATCGTTCGGGAGGCTCCGGGCAGCAACCCGCATGTCAAGTATCGAAAACGGGCCATCCAACATTTCTCCCCACAGATCACTCTGGACCAGCCAGAATCCTGTGGAGATTTCCCTCTTCAGTTCAGCAGACAGTGTTCCTTACAGAACACTTCAGATTTTCTTGAGATTTGTTGCGGACGCCTTGCCGCGATCTTCCGTCAGATCGAAGCTGAGACGCTCACCGTCGGCCAGTCCCTGCCATCCGGCAGCCTGAACCGCTGTGATATGTACAAACACATCCTTATCGGAATCATCTGGTTTGATGAAACCATAACCCTTGGTCCCGTTGAACCATTTCACAGTACCAATAGACATACTCTTTCTCCCATCAGGAAACCGGAGCACTCAGCCCCTTCTTCCGACATACCAAACCGACAATCAGGGACTGGCAAGGGAATTCTGCTTCAGTCTGCAGAAACCCTGCGTCTGGCTGGCGAGACAGGCTGGGCAAGCCGTATCGATGACCGATATGTTTTCATTTTTCATTATGAGCGGAAACGGCCAATGCAAGCCACTCTATACCACAACCCGCGCTGCGGTACATCTCGCAAGGTCCTGGACATTCTCAGGAACGAAGCTCCGGATCTGAATGTCGTCGATTATCTGAAGACTCCACCAGATCGCGACACCCTGCTTGATCTCGCAAATCGTCTGCCCACGGGAGCAAAGGGCCTGCTCCGGACCAAGGAACCTCTGGCGACAGAACTCAAACTGACAGAGGATGACGCGACGGAAGAGCAGATTCTCGACGCACTTTCAGCCAATCCGATCCTGCTCAACCGACCGGTAGTGGTGACTCCTCTTGGGGTGCGTGTATGCCGTCCTGCGGAAATCGTAAGGGAGATCCTGCCACCGACCGACTGAACCATGCCGGTGGACCCGACAACAGGTCCACCGGCACTGCACTCAGTTGGGCAGCGACCAGTCAAGCCAGGCCATCAGCCCGACGAACACGGCAAGGAAGACGTGAGCGATCAGAAGACCGCGAACGGTGATGACAGGCACTTCGTTTTTGGGACGACAGGTCGCCATGACATGGTCTTTCGTTGAAAACAGAGTGTTCCGGGCGGGAAAACGGATCAGTTGTGTGGCAGATGATGATATGCCCGGTTGAAGTAAACGAGCGCAGGAACAGGGCTTCCCATTCTGACAGCCTGCACCTGGCCGAACAGCACACTGTGGGTACCGACTTCAACAATGCGTTCAATACGACAGTCAAGGGACGATACCGCCTCTTCAAGGGACGGAGCCCCCGTCTCCAGTGTCGTCCAGTGCCCGACTGCAAAGCGTTCCAGCGCGGTGAGAGAACCGGCGAATCGATCAGACAGATGCTGCTGGGCGGATGCCAGAACATTGACGCACATCGGACCGCCTTCGTGGAAAGCCTCCCGCACACGGCTCGCGCGCTTGAGACAGACGAGAAGAGTCGGAGGGTCATCCGTTACCGAACACACGGCAGAGGCTGTAAATCCAACCGGTTCAGCCAGGGTTCCTGTGGTCACAACCGTCACAGCGGCACCGAGACGCGCCATGGCCTCCCGGAAGAGTGTTCCGTCAACGCTCAAATTTCTTCCCTTCTCTCACGCAGTCGTGCAGTCGTGACCCCTTCATACAGCCTATCCCATAACGATTAAATGCAGTGTCGCAACCAGAGATAAACTCTCAATGAATGCGACCCCTTCAGAAACGCTGGTAACAGGGCTTACCGTATGCAGGACACCACAGGCGCCGTTCGGTGCAGCCGCCACGGACATGTCGGCCATATTACACTCGACAGGCCCAAAAATCTCAATGCGGTTGATCGCGCCATGGCTGAAGAGATCATGGATACCCTCGATCAGTGGCGTGCCGATCCCTCCATCGGGAGAATCCTCGTCGATTCTTCTTCCAGCAAGGCCTTCTGCGCGGGAGGCGACATCAAGTCCCTCTACAAAACCATCCTGCAGGATGGACCAGAAGCCGCTCACAGGCACATGACTATCCCCTATCAGGCCATGCTGATGATCGCCCATTATCCCAAGCCGGTCATCACCCTCATGGACGGTATCACAATGGGCGGCGGCATCGGGCTTGGCGCTCATGCCCGCTACCGGGTGGCCACGGAGCGTTCGGTCTTCGCCATGCCGGAAAATCTGATCGGGCTGACACCTGATGCCGGTGGTTCATGGCTTCTGGCACAGGCTCCGCGCCCTTATGGCCTGCGTCTGGCCCTCACCGGAGACCGAATGAACGGCGCTCAGGCTGTCGCTATGGGTTTTGCCGATTATTTTGTGTCTTCGTCGAAGCTGGAAGCGCTGAAAACCGCATTGCTCAACGATACTGCGCCAGAAGAGATCATTCTGAGCCGCTACACAACGTCGTCCCCTGACCTGTGCGCGGACGCTTTTCCCAAGATGATCAGCGCTCTTTATGATGTGGAGCATCTGGGACCGCAGGAAGGGCTGCCTGTGCTGCTCTCGCGCCTGGAAGCAGCGGATCAGGAATGGGCCACAACTGATCTGGCGACTTTGCGCAGCGTCTGCCCGTTTTCACTCCATGTCACATGGCGGATGCAACAGAAGCTCCACACCGCCATCACCTCACGCGACGACGCCTTTGCTCTCGAAACACGTCTTGTGCTTCACATGATCTCACGCCCCGATTTCTCCGAGGGTGTAAGAGCGAGAGTGATCGACAAGGACAACGCGCCTCGCTGGTCTCCTGCCACCCTGTCAGGAGTGGAGAAAGATGCCGTCGAGCAATGCTTCGATGAATGATTGGCTCAGTAGCTGTACTGATTCGAAGGGGGCGTATTTGAATAGGGTTTGTTCAGGCGCACGGCATTCTGTTCGGAAGTGAGGCCAGCGGGGCCTTCCGCCACAGACCGCGCGACGTTCGGCATGAGATCCGGCCTGCTCCAGCAGTCCACACCACTCCAGCCCTGCGTGCAATAAGGCTGGGGCGGCGGTGGCGTTTCAGGAGGCGAACACCAGCCCGTCCCCTTCATCAGTTCTGTGGTGCTGCATGATCGCCCCATGGCGAATGAACCGATCTGCGGGACAGAACATCCGGCAAGCATCGGAAGAAGACAGAGGACAAAAAGGCGCGTGCTGTGCATAAGCCCATTGTGCTCCCAATCCGGTGAATAAAGGCTTACCGCATCTCTCCCTGAACCTGATTGTCGGCCTCTCCGGTTTCAGCCCGCAGGATCGGTTGCATGAACAGGTTTGCCGCCACGCTACCTCCCGGCTATTGTCCGGTCAGTTCTTGAGGTTGTGATGATGATATGCCGCGATTTCCCGTGGAAATCATGAATCATCCCGATCTGATCGAAAGGAGAGAGTAGGGTCCCGTGTCTGACGATATTTTCAGGGAAGTGGATGACGCCATGCGGATGGAACGCCTCCGCAAAAATGCGCGTCGATTCGCGGGACTTGGTCTTGCCGGTCTTATCCTCATCGGCGCAGGGATCGGTGGTTGGGAATATCACCTCTCCAGCCTCCATAAGGATGCTCTTGCAAAGTCCGCTACCTACATGCATGCGCTGCACGATCTGGGTTCGGACAGTTCTGTCGCGGGCACCAGTCTTCCTCTCACGCCAGCCCAGCAGAAAGCCCTGACAACCCTGGCGGAAATCGGAAACGCCCCTCCCGCAGGTCTGGCGACACTGGCGCAACTCCGTGAAGCTTCTTCTGACGCCACGCACGGCAAGACCCAAGACGCCCTCAGGATCTGGGACAGCATTCAGCAGAACACAAAGCTGGACGCGACACTGCGGCACATGGCCACGCTTCTGTGGTGCCAGTGGCAGATTGATACGGGCGATATTGCGACCATCCGTTCGCGGCTTTCCCTGCTCTCCGCTGAAAGCAAGCCTTTTGCGGCTCTTGCCAGCGAACAGCTGGCGACACTCGACCTGCGTGCGGGCGACGTCAAAGCAGCCCGCGAGCGCCTGACCCGCCTGCAGCAGGATTTCAATGCGCCCAACGGCGTACGGATGCGTGCCGGGGGCATGCTGCAAACCCTCGACCAACAGGGGTAAGCCCCCGGGGATCAGGATCGTTATTTCTTCCTTTCTACTCCGTCTGCCGAGAGCTTTTCATGCACCAGCCTCCTTCTGACAGCCGCCGCGGTTTTCTTGCTAAACTGCTGACCGGAGCCGCCATTGTGCCGCTTGGAGGCTGCCACCTGTTTGAAGATGATAAAAAGCCTCTTGCCGTTGGTCACCGCGTGCCCGTGATGCCCGCCCATGGCGGCCTCACTGTCACCAGAAGCAAGGACGCCCTTGCGCCAATCACCATTCCGGCACCGATAACGACGACCGACTGGCCCATCAGCGGACGCATTCCCAGCCATGTCGGGGCAAACTACGCATGGGGAGGCCTGAAGCGCCGCTGGACCCGTTCCATCGGCTCCAGCACCTCCGAGCCCGACCTGCTGGCGCTGGTCGCCCTCGGCTCAAACGGACAGAGCATTTTGCAGGCCTCTCCCGTCATTCAGGCAGGCCGCATCTTCACGCTCGACTCCACCGGCAATGTAAGGGCCTTCACCTGGCCCGACATGCGCCATCTCTGGACGTTCAATCCCAAACCGCACCGGATGAAGTCCAGCAATCTGGGCGGCGGTCTGGGCGTGAATGGCGATACGCTCTATATCGTTGACGGCATTGCGGAAACAGTCGCCGTTGAAGTCGAAACCGGCAAGGTGAAATGGCGTGTGAACGTCGGCACTCCGGGACGCTCGGCTCCGACCATCGAAAAAAACCGTGTTTTCTTCAGCACAATCGACGCTCGCCTCTTTGCTCTCGACGCGACATCCGGACACCAGCTCTGGACATACGCCGCCAGCATGGCTCCCACAGTCATGTTCGGCGCGCCTGCCCCCGCAGTCGTGGACGGCATTGTGCTGGCAGGCTTCGGATCCGGCGATATTGTCGCCCTGCGCGAGGAAAGCGGCGAGGTCGTGTGGAGTGATACGCTGGGTGCCGGCAACGGCATGGCGTCCGCTGGTGATTTTTCCTGCATCCGCAGCCTGCCCGCCATTCAGAATGGCACCGCCTACGTCATGAGCGTCTCGGCCTCCCTCGTCGCCTTCGACATGCGCTCAGGTCGGCGTCTGTGGGAGCGGGGCATCTCCGGAGCCTCTCCCCTTCTTGTCGTTCAGGACTGGCTGTATCTCATCACTCTGGATGGACAGGTGGCCTGTCTCGATCGTATCACCGGTCAGGTCCGCTGGATCAGCCAGTTGCGCCAGTACAGACGGGTCAATGCCCAGAAAGATGGTGTCGCCTGGACAGGCCCCGTTCTGGCAAACGGTAAACTGCTCTGCGTCAGTACGCTGCCTGAAAACGGCATCGTTTCGCTCGATCCCGTGACAGGAAAAATTCTTTCCATCGACTCTCTTCCCGCGCCGACTACGGTCGAGCCCATATTCTCTGACGGACAAATGCTGATTATCGACAACCGAGGCGACCTCAACTCCTATGGCTGAACGCCCACGCGGAAAGTCCGGAAAGCGCGGACAACAATGGCAATCCCTGCGGCCGGAAGCCCCTCTTCCCGCCAGCACATTGCCAACAGTGGTGATCGCCGGACGGCCTAATGTCGGGAAATCCACCCTTTATAACCGTCTGACCGGACGACGGAACGCGCTGGTAGCTGACTTTCCCGGCGTCACGCGCGACCGCAAGGAAGGCGAAGCGCTGATGCGTGGTCGCACGATCCGTCTGATCGACACGGCGGGTCTGGAGGAAGCGGCTCCTGATTCGCTGTTTGGCCGGATGCAGCATTCTTCCGCCCTGGCCGTGCAGCAGGCAGACCTGATTCTGTTCTGTGTGGATGCCCGCGCCGGAATCACGCCGGCCGACCAGCATTTCGCCACATGGCTGCGTCGTCAGAACCGGAAGGTCCTGCTGATCGCCAACAAGGCCGAAGGCCGCGCCGGAGCGGCCTCCGCAATGGAAGCCTTCGCTCTGGGACTGGGTACGCCGATCGGCATTTCCGCAGAGCATGGAGAAGGCATTTCCGATCTGATGACGGAAATTGTCGAAGCCCTGCCACAAGGTATCCTGCCGCCTGTTGTGGACGAGAAACCTGTCAAAAAGAAAACGAAGCCTAAAGCTCCGGTCGAAGAGACGGTTAGTTTCGCTGCTCTTACAGGTGAAATTGACGAAATTCCTGAAGAGTTTGCTGAAGACGCTGTCTTCATCGAGGATGAGTCCGCCGAACCTGGTATTCTGAAGATCGCCTTCGTTGGTCGCCCGAATGCCGGTAAATCAACCCTGATGAACCGTCTTCTCGGCGAGGAGCGCATGATCACCGGCCCGGAACCCGGTCTGACCCGTGACTCGATTGCCGTTCTGCTGCGTGACGATCATGGCGAAGTGCAGATTGTCGATACGGCTGGTCTGCGGAAAAAGGCGAGGGTTGAAGAGCATCTGGAAAAGATGTCCACCTCCGCAACGATCGAGGCGCTCAAACGCGCCGAGGTCGTCGTTCTGGTCATCGACGCCACGCTTGGACTGCACGAGCAGGATCTCCAGATCGCCCGCCTGATCGAGCGTGAAGGCCGGGCCTGTGTTCTGGCGCTGAACAAATGGGACGCGGTGGAAGATCGCACCGCGACACGTCAGGCGATCTACGATCGTATCCAGACCTCGCTGGCCCAGATGAAGGGGATCGAGGTTGTCTCATTCTCAGGCAAGACGGGCGCGGGTGTGCAGAAACTGCTCCCTGCTGTCCGACATGCCGCCGAAATCTGGAACAGTCGCGTTCCGACCGGCGAACTCAACCGCTGGTTTGACACAATGCTGGAGCGCCATGCACCACCACTGGTTCAGGGCAGACGTCTGAAACTGCGTTACATCACGCAGGTCAAAAGCCGCCCGCCGACTTTCCTGATATTTGGCACTCGTGCGGAACAACTGCCTGATGACTATCGTCGTTATCTGGTGAACGGGCTGCGTGACACTTTCGGTCTGAGCGGCGTACCGATCCGCCTGCAATTACGGGGAACTAAAAACCCTTACGCAGACGAACGGGACTGACAGGACGCAACGGTTAGCTTGACGTTTGCGCCTGTGAAGCAGGGCTGTTTCATAGGCAGCCGCTTTCATGACGTGTGCGGCAGATCGTGTTTTGACCGCCCTCACAGGCTCATCCCATGCCAGCCTGTCGAGCGTGGCAACGCAGGGCGCTCATCAGACCGCGCGCTTCAAATTTACCATTCAGCACACTTAATGCTTCGACATCCATTTGAGAGGCCTACGCGACGTCCAGCCCGATATCCAGAGCGGCGACTGTTTGCGTCAGCCAGCCCAGAGACAGGACATCAACACCAGTCTCCGCAATAACCTTTGCTGTATCAGGTCTGATGCCGCCAGATGCTTCCGCAATCGCCCGACCTCCAATCAGCTTGACAGCCTCCCGCAACTGCGCCGGGCTCATGTTGTCGAGCAGGAAAGCATCCGCTCCTCCATGCTCAAGCGCTGTTTCAAGCTGTTCAAGAGTATCGACTTCAAGTTCGATCTTCATCAGATGCCCGGCTCTCTGACGGGCTGCGCCGAGAGCGGCGGCGATACTGCCGCCACAAAGCGCAATATGGTTGTCCTTGATCAGAATGGCGTCATCAAGACGATAACGGTGGTTGGAACCCCCTCCAGCCAGAACTGCGTATTTCTGAAAAGCACGCAAACCGGGCAGCGTCTTTCGCGTGCAGCAGACTCGGGCTTTTGTGTCCTGCACGGCATCGGCAATGATGCGCGTAGTGGAAGCGATCCCACTCAGATGACACAACAGATTCAGCGCTGTCCTCTCGCCACCCAGAATGGCGCGGGCCGGACCACTCACCTTTGCAATGATCTCCCCTTCCTCCACACGTCGTCCGTCCTCAGCAGCAACATGGAACTGCACTGATGGGTCAAGCAGGGAAAAAGCCATGGCGGCACCGGGAAGTCCTGCGACGACACCTGCTGTTCTTGCACGGAAAACAGCGGTCATAAGAACCTCTGACCGTCCCAGCGCTTCCGTGGTGACATCACCGCCAATCCCGAAATCCTCCAGCAGGGCGCTCCGGACCATTGGTTCCCACATGATCGGGGGAAGATAGGCTGCACTCATGATATCACCCTGATTTCTGAGGAAAAATCTTGACAGCGGGAAGTCGCTATACGGCCAGCATCCGCTCGACCGCGCGGCGTGCAGGGGCCTGAAACTCAACAGGGATTGTGACTTCGGTCTGTAATGTTTCAAGAGACCGTCTGATCCCGGCCAGGGTAATGCGCTTCATATGCGGGCAGAGATTACATGGACGCACAAATCGTGTGTCCGGGTATAAGAGCGAAAGATTGTCGCTCATGGAACACTCAGTTACCAGAAGCACTTTTTCGGGTTTCCTCTGGGCGACCCAGTCGATCATCTGCGCTGTCGAACCGGAAAAATCGGCTTCGGCAACCACGTCCGGAGCACATTCCGGATGGGCTATGACAACAACACCCGGATGAATGCGACGATACTGGCGGATTTCCGCTGGAGTGAAGCGTTCGTGCACCTCGCAATGCGCTGGCCAGGTAATCATTTCGATACCCGTCTCCGCCTCGATATTTCTTGCCAGAAACTCGTCCGGTATCATGATGACGCGCGGCACACCAAGACTTTCAACGACTTTCTTTGCGTTGCCGGATGTGCAGCAGATATCAGTTTCAGCCTTCACCGCCGCCGTGCTGTTCACATAAGTCACGACCGGAACACCGGGCCATGCCGCCCGCAGCGCCCGGACATTGTCGGCTGTAATGCCTTCGGCCAGAGAGCATCCTGCATGCGCATCCGGGATCAGAACTTTCTTCGCGGGATTCAGAAGTTTTGCCGTTTCCGCCATGAAGTGAACGCCCGCCATCACAATGATATCCGCGTCCAGATCACAGGCCTCGCGCGCCAGAGCCAGACTGTCTCCGCGAATATCCGAGACACAGTGGAAGATTTCCGGCGTCTGGTAATTATGCGCGAGAATAACGGCATTTTTCTCACGCTTCAGACGCAGGATCGCTTCGATGTCATCCGCGTAAAGCCTGTCCCAGTCCTGCCGCGCCATCACTCCGGCAACGGGCTGGAAAAGGGTGTCTCGTGGGTTCGCCAGGAGCGTCGTCATCGGTCGTGCCTGCGTCGTCATTATGCTCATATTGAGCATATAGAGACTCAAGCCTGCTGCCTCAAGTTAATATTGGTACACGTTTCAGAGAGAAAACCTTCTCAGGTGAGCGGAGGCAGAGGCAGCTTGGCTCCGGCAAG
Organism: Acetobacter aceti; assembly: GCF_002005445.1. NCBI lineage: Bacteria > Pseudomonadati > Pseudomonadota > Alphaproteobacteria > Acetobacterales > Acetobacteraceae > Acetobacter > Acetobacter aceti. The sequence goes on along the minus strand of NZ_CP014692.1, from coordinate 1,356,663 downwards.
GTAGCAGTTCTGGGACGACGCCTTGCAGAAACGATAGAGACGGGCAGGCCTGCCCTGACCTGATGGATCGAATAAATCCGTTTCCTCCACCAGCGACTGATGTTGCACCAGACGACGAAAATTCTGTTTATGCATCCGGCAGCCCGCCAGAGCCTCCATCGCCTGCTGGAGTTGCAAAAGAGTGAAGCATTCTGGCAGGAAATCAAAAACCGCAGGGGTATAACGAATTCTGGCGCGGATACGGGACAGGGCTGTCGCCAGAATTCGGCGATGGTCGTGCTTCATGGGATGCCCGAAAAAACCTGCGGGCTGATCAGTTTTTCTTTCTTCTCCCTTTCCTGCTTCAGGAAGAAGACCAGCCTCCCAGAGCAGTTCATACCGATCCAGCACAAGTTCGTCGTTCCATTCGTGACCATCCAGACCGAATGCAACAGAAGAACGACCAAGCCGTTTTTCATCATCAGACACCCAGCGTTTCATGTGTCCGACCAGATGCGCCAGAATCTCCTGAGAGCGCTCCGCCCTTCGGTCTTCCCAGGGAAAATATGCGTAGACAGACTGCCATGACGATGTTTCGGCAGATGAGCGTGCCAGAGCCATATAGGAAATCCGTACCGCCCGATTACCAAATTCATCCTCTGCATCGGCAAATGTATAAAGCTGTTCTGTATGGCCCAGACGAAACCCGGTCAGATTCTCAACCCAGTGCCGGAGGCTGCGTTGGAGAGACGTCTGCCCGGCCTGCAACGGGCCTGAAGGAAACCCGTCGCCCTCTCCCGTCGTGAGAACACGCAGTTGAGGTTCTTTTGCTGCACAGGCGTCGAGCCCAAGCACCACGGCCACCAGTTCAGTTCTACAATGCGCTGTTTCATTCATGCGATAGGCCGATACCGTCTCCTGTTACTGCTCGCAACCGGGATGCCTGTCTGCGGATTTTCGGCGCAGACTTCAACTCCAGGCTTTGAGGTTGGCTATATAGTCCGGACCCAGCAACAGGTTCCTGTGTCGTAACTCCATGCGCACGATCATCAGGCAACCCAGCGTCATTGTCACCCGCTCACGACCTGCACCAATTGCTGTTTTTCAATTTGCAGCAGTGTGTCGAGAGTGCGCTCCACCAGACCGTCATCGCTACCCATTGTGGTTGGCCGAGTTCCATCCAGAAGGCGATGGCGAGAGCCAAAGGTTGTACGAAGTGAAAACCCGAGCGTCGTCAGTTCAGGAGCAGGAAGCCAAGCATACGCCGATCGATCAGGTCTCAGGGCATCAAGGCAACGACACAGCATCGGGAGAGGGGGAGATGGCATCGTCCCTTATTGCCACGAAGCAGTTTCCATCTCCATGACACAAACACAAAATCATGACGAAAAAAACGCCTGAAAGGCAGAGTGCGAATTATCCCTTCCCAGCAATGCACGCATTCCCCAATCGGGAAGAGATTTTCCCTCACGCAGAAAATCAGTCCAGTGCGTTTCGAGTTCCGTTGCGCTGCTCACCCCACGCAAGAGCCAGCATCACGGCGGTCACAAGCAAGGCATCCGTCAGACGGGAAAAATGCAGCCCGAAAGGGGTCAACACCAATAGAACCGCAATCCCCATGAGGTGCGACAGGGCAAAAAATCCTGAGACAATTTTGCGGTAGAGAATACTGGCCAACAGGTAAAGCACCGGACCACACGTCATGATCAGGGCAGACGCGGCAGTCCCCTCTTCCAGCGGATTTTCCATCAACAGATCCGCTCCTACCGCCGTCACAATGATCCCGGCAATCAGCACTGCATGCAGATAGTGGATGGTCGCCCCCATTTTTCCCGGATCATCGGCCTGGGTGATTCTGTGTCTGGCAGCCTCTCCGGACGTGGCGAAATATAGCCACCACATGGCCAGCGTCCCCAGAAAACTGGTAACGAAAGCGACAAGATAAACCGGCGTCCAGTTCTGGTTTTCGGCCATGGACAACCCCGTCGCCATGATCCCCTCGCCCAGCGCCACAATCACGAAAAGCTGGCAGCGCTCAACGAGATGTGCGCCTTCAATCGTCCAGTCGCTTTTCGAATTGGATCGTCCAAGTCCCGGAAAAGGGAAACCGAACATCGGTGACACATATTCGCAGAGAGCAGCGATACACCACAGCGTCACGCGGAGAACAGGGTCCGCCGCCACACCTCCAGCCAGCCAGAACACGGCAGAAACCAGCATCCAGGCGAGAATACGCCGGTAATTCGGGGCAAGTGGATGATTGCGCGGCAACCACGCGACGACGAACGCACTTCGCCCCACCTGCATTGCCGCAAAGCAGAGCGCAAAAGGCAACCCGTGTTCCGCAAAGGAATCCGGGATCGCTGCCCCCATGAGCAGGGCGAGCACCATGGTGACGAACAGCACGCCGCGGACTGCCGGCAGGCGCGGATCGAACCAGTTCGTGAACCAGCCGGTATATTGCCAGCCCAGCCAGACAGCGAGCCAAATCACCGCTGTCTGCAAGGCTCCGAACAACGACAGATGATGCAACAGGCCATGACTAAGCTGTGTAATGGCGAAGACATAGACCAGATCGAAGAAGAGTTCCTCGTTCGTAACCGCGGCGTGGTGGCCGTCACGCGTACGGAGGAACGGGTGATGGCTGGTGGTGTCCTGCGACATGAAGTGTCCGTAAAAAGAGGATGGGCACAGAGTTCTGAACGTAGCGTCTCTTTCCCGGTTCATACCAGAGAGAATGAGACGCTATCCGTCCAGTGTCCTGTATGCCCCGGCACCGTTATTTGGTCGTATAACCACCGTTCACGAGGATCGTCTGCCCCGTCATCCACCAGCCCTCGGAAACCATGAATCGCACATAGGGCGCAATATCCTCGATATCGGTCAGGCCGGTTTTGCTGAAGGAGGACAGAGCAGCCGCTGTCTTGTGATAAGCCACGGCATCAGCGCCTTCCTGTCCGTAAAAGAACGGCGTGTCCATTGGTCCGGGACCGATGGCGTTTACGGAAATACCGCGCTCACCGAACTCCTTGGACGCTGCGCGCGTGAAATGTTCCACGGCGGCTTTCGAACCGGCATAGGTGGAGTAGAACGGGGTGTAGGCGCCAAGCAGCGACGTCACGATGGTGACGATCTTGCCGTTGTCGTTCACATGTTTGCCTGCCTCCTTGACGAAGAAGAAAGCAGCCTTGCTGTTGATCGCGAACATACTGTCATATTCATCCTCGGTGATGTCGAGAATGGGTTTCTTCAGCACCTTACCTGCCGTGTTGATGGCGATGTCCGGACGACCAACGGCGGCAACTGTCCCTTCAAACAGTTTGGTGTTTGCGGCAGCTGTCGTGAGATCTCCCTGAAATGCGACAGCCCTGACCCCCTGATTGTTCAGTTCGGTGACCAGCTTTTCCGCATCGCCCGCAGATTCAGCACCGTGATAATGAATTGCGATGGCTCCCACCCCGTTTGCGGCAAGGTCGCGCGCAATCAGAGCGCCCAGATTCTTGGCTCCGCCGGCAATCAGCGCAACTTTACCCTTAAGACTATGGTCGGTCATGAAATATCCCCTAACAACGAGCGTTACTTTAACGTTCGAAGTTTCGCGAAAAATCCCTTGATTTCCGGCAACACTGGTCAAGAATGACGAACAATAAGGAGTCCGCTTATGGACAGGATCGATCTCTTGCGTGTGTTCATAAGGGTGATGGAGACGGGCAATTTTTCCCGGGCGGCAGGGTCATTGAATTTGCCTCGTTCGAGTGTTTCAACTGCCATCCAGCAGCTTGAAACGAGGCTGGGAACGCGCCTTTTTTCCCGCACAACCCGGCTTGTCTCCTCCACGAATGATGGAAAGCTGTTTTATCAAAGGGCCTTACAGCTTGTGGCGGACATGGATGAGGCGGAAAGCCTGTTTCAGCAGAAGCGTGGTTCTCCCCGTGGCATTCTGCGGGTCGACATGCCAGGCCGTATTGGACGCCTGATTGTCGCTCCGGCGCTCCCCTCGTTCCTCGCATCCTACCCGGAGATTGATATCCAGTTGGGGGTGACAGATCGCTCTGTCAATCTGACAGAGGACGGAGTGGACTGCGCGCTACGGGTCGGTGTGCTGGCGGACTCCAGCCTGATTTCACGCCATATAGCTGACCTTCAGGTGATCAATGTCGCAAGCCCGCTCTACCTCGAGACGCATGGCGTTCCGCATACGCCTGAAGACATTCTCCATCATCAGGTTGTCCGCTACGCTTCTCCAGCAACAGGACGCATCGAGGAATGGGAATGGGTTCACCGCCGCGAATCAAAGAGCTGTCCCACTCAGGGACGCGTCACGGTCAACAGCGCAGAAGCACTTATTGCCTGCTGCGTGGCGGGGTCTGGCCTGATTCAGATTCCAGCCTACGATGTCAAAGAGAATCTCATCAGAGGTGAATTGGTTGCAGTCATGCCTGACTGGCAGGCTCCCCCTTTACCTCTGACACTTTTATATCCAGAGAGACGACACAAATCATCAAGGCTACATGTTTTTATTGAGTGGATTACGGCGCTGCTAAAAAATCAGCTTTAGTTACATTGCCGTCAGCGCAAAGGCCTTCACATGATGAAATTTCATGCAGTTCCTGAATAAGACCTTTTATGACCTTCGGTAATTTTATTCAATAGTTTCGAAAGCGTCGACCAGCCATTCATTGGGCTCCTGTGCAGCCTCTTCATACCACTGCTCCATCAGTGGATGCTCACGAACAGCTTCCATGTAAGCCCGCGACACATCAGAAACAGAAACATCAACATCATAACTGAGGAAACGACAGACAATCGGAGCAAAAGCAACATCTGCATTGGTAAAATCGCGGCCAAAAAGATAGTCCCCGCCTTCACCGAAACGACGCCGCGCTTCTGTCCAGATTGAATCAATACGGACAATATCTTTTGTGACTGCCTCCGACAGAGGCTCCTTGAGAGGGCGCTGACTCCTTCCCAGATTCATCGGCATTGTAGAACGGACACCCTGAAATCCTGAATGCATTTCAGCGGATATGGACCGAGCCATCGCACGCGCGACCTGGTTTTCAGGCCAAAGCTTTGGTTCCAGCTCCGCGCAATACTCGGCAATTGCGAGACTGTCCCATATCTTCACGTTCCGATGTTCCAGAAAAGGAACCTTACCGTTTGGAGAAACATGCGCTATCCGCACGCTGCTGTCTGGCTGACGAAGCGGTATGACTTCTTCCGATACGTCCAGACCCGCCAGCTTTACAGGCAGCCATCCTCTCAGGGACCATGAAGAATAACGCTTGGTGCCTATGACAAGACGACCTTTTCTCATGAGAAAAATTCCCCATCCCGTGGAGCAGAATATGTAGCATTCTATTGCATTAGACTGGCGAACCGCGTTTACAGAAATTTTTAATTTTTAGCTATATCTGACGGAAAATAAGCCGGGTGATTGCAGAAGGTTATGATTCATGGATTTGCGACAGCCTGATAAGATCAAGATAACCCAGATGTTTGGTCGCCAGCTTTGATGGTGCATTATTTTCACGCGAGTGGACGGAAGCGCTACGGGCCATAGTTCACCACGGGACCGTCACAACGAAAGCGGCAGTCCGTCGAGTAATACAGCATCGTCAAGCGAGCCTGAGGGGGCTGATGAAACGCTGCGGGATCAATCCACGACGGTCACGAAGTGGAAGAAACGGTCAGATGCGCTGGATCGTCCCACCGCCCCACTCTCCGGCGTCAAGCGTTCTGCCGATTGAAGAAGAGACCGTGATCGTGGCGTTTCGCCGCCACACGTTGGATCCGCGAGGGACGATGGGAAACCATGAACCATATTCTCGTGATCCTGTCGCGTGAGCAGGAGGGGCGAAACGCTACGCCTTAAATCTTATCTGCGGCTAACGGTCGGTAGCGCACGATCTCAAGATACCCCGCACGTCCCCGAATTGGTAAACGAGCAAGAAGTTCAACAGAAAGAGCAAAGGGCGGCTCACTTAAATCAAGGTAACCTTTGCGGATATCAGCACCATCCTGATGGGGAGCATTGACGTTTCCTTCCAGAGGCAGAACATTATTACAAATAAGAACTTCATCAAAATTGTCAAAATTCTGAATGGATTTCTTAATATTCTCATTTGACAGGTGTTGAAATACTTCTCGTATGATAGCCAACTGTGCAGGTTTGGGCTTTTCCTGTACGATATCGATCTGCTGAAAATCACAGTTGTTAAGACCCGCGTATCTTATCCGATTTTGAGCGATAACCTCGTCTACAATATCCAAAGCGGTGAAATGGGTCTGAGTGCACTGGAGCGCTATTTCTGATCCAATGCGAAAATCGCCACACCCGATGTCGCACACAGATTTTATCTGATAAAAAGTGATATAATCACAAATAAATTTTATGTATTCTGGAACACGATTTGGGTCAGAGCCTGGTCCTGAATAAGCGAAATCTCCCCCGTTTCCCCATACAGAATTTTTGTAAATCCTTTGAAATGTTGTCTTTCTATCGCTGTTAATTTCAGTACAGTCTGTAGAAACTCCTGAAAAAACCCCATAATTCTCATGAAGACTCTGAAGCCGGTCGAGCTCGTCGATTGGGAGATGAGGCTTGCACGCTTGATTATAGGTTGTTTCTGCTAAAAAAACACTATTCTCATCAATATCAGCCAGATACGACCAGGATTGGCTTTCCCATAAATGATGACAATAGGCTTGCGGGAAGGCAATATTCTTTCTGAAGAGATTTTCGAGGCCTTCTCTATCCCAGGTCGGAACAAAAAACGCTTCTGGCTCCAGAATGGAAATGAGGTCAGGAACCTGCGTCGCCAGGAAGGCTGGCACGATTACCGAATGATAATTCCACACATTTCCATCGAATTTCTTGTACGTTTCCCACCATATATCAATAAACTTTGATCCCAACGGCGCTATAATAACTGCATTACCAAGCTTCCCCTGAGCCGGACCAGCTTCCGTACTTTCCATTTCTCGTGCCATAACCACGCTATTTTCAAGAAGCGATGACATGTCACGGACACAGACCGTATCGAGGTCAAGATATAGACCACCAAACGAGCGCAGAACGGCAAGGCGGATGACATCCGCCTGGTGAGCCGGATGCCTGACAGCATTGCCAAATATTTTATCCGGGATCGGAATGATAGCAATTTCTACAAGCGGTTTGATTGCTTCCCAATACGTCCCTGTACCTTTTTGTGTGCACCAAAGGATAATCCGCCTGTGCGGATGGAGATTCCATGCAGATCTGATCGCCATGTAATGGGTAAAGCCAAATGGCCTGTCAGAATCGCCACTTGTCAGAACGAAATGAATAAGAAAAAAATCTTCACTGGGCTCGAAACTACCACCCGAAAGAGCAGAAACGAGAATACTGCGAACATCTTCTGTTCCGTAGTCAATACCGCAACCGGTCAAATTGGTCTGTAGAACCGGTTGTACGCTTGAATTGGCTACATCATTCTCTGGAACCGCGAGAGGCGGAAAGGATGCATAGGCCTTCATCTGTGGAAGAAGCGCACACATCATATTATCAATACCGGTATTAGGCAGCGCGCGCTGCAATCCGTGATAATAAAGCTGCATGGGACGGAGTGGCAGGCAAAACTGCATGAGACGCGCCGCACCGGAGGGAGAAACGGAATAGGCGGCAATGCCGCATAGGCTCCGCACGGGCCAGAGACGAGAGTCAACAGCCCCCTTGAAAAAATGTTCCGGCGCATTTCGTTCAAGTTGTTCGAACGTAACGGTGCACATCCCGAGAGCGGGAGGAAGATTTATGGAAAGATGCGAGTCTAGATTATATGCCCAGAAGATGATCTCCCAATCATCATCAAGAGACTCGATCAAACGGTCTGTTTCCGCCGTGAAATTCGGCGCAAGAACGGCGTCATCTTCAAGAACGGTGATCGCCTTCCCGGTCTGTATAGCATGATTCCATTGAAGCACATGCGACATGGCGCATCCGATTGCGCCATCCGTATAAATCAGGCTGGGATCAAGAAGATGGTTTTCCATCAATTCCAGGCGGTTAATGTCTGATCCATCAACCGCCGATACACGATCAATATTATCATGATCAGGATTCAGATGTCTGAACCGGGCAAGCCGGTCAAATCTGTCATCCATATTGATTAATCTGATATCCATGCAATCCTACCTTCCGAATATCGCCACAAATAGGATGGAATGTTTTAAAATTTGACTACTTTATCTTGTCAGATGTTTAGGCATTGTCACGGCGCGCCAGTTAAACCCCAAGCCTATCCGAATGAAGATTGTAATTTCTGACAGACTGCAATGACTGTTTTCCCGTTTTTGAGAAACAGACAAAGGATCTCCGACCTCGTCGGGAAAGCCATACCAGCGGCAGGTGACTGACAGTCGTCTGTTTGTGGAAACTACGTCGCTGATGCGAAAGCGATGTGATCGGGCGGATCTTCCTTTATCCGACCACCGGTCGCGATAACGAATACGTGATAATCGGCAAGGCAACTGCCCGGGCGCATCAGCACTGCACCGAAGTCTCGAAAAAGGACGCGGATCAGGTCATCGGGCGATCTCCAGGCGCGTTACCCACAGAGATTCAGGCTATCTGCGGCATTCTTGGCAATTCAGTTCAACTCAATTTTATATCAACGCAGGATGTCGATATTACCCGGACAGAACCAATTATGAGACACATCGATCCGAATGTTTTTCTTGCCGAAAGAAATATGACATGGACAGGCTGGCAGAACACGGAATGACCTTGGCTGCTCCACCAAAACGGAACAGAACGACACAACGGAAAACCGACTTTTCTCCTTAAGAAGGAGCATAATTCTGTCGCGTGGTGTTTCAATAAACTCAGACAATCACATGCTATCACAATCCATTACGGCAAACATAAATCTACGCTTCTCGATTTGTTCGGTTCGCCTCGATCATCATCCTGCTTAACGGACGACACGCCGCACTATAGACACATGCCAACCTTACTGCGATTTACCTCAAAATAACTAACGGAGAAAATAAAAACACTCTTAAATGAATTCTAATTATAGATTTTCCATATCACAGAAACAATAACGCCATGTAAATGACGATATTTTCGCAATATCTTCAATCAATAGGACATACGGATTAAAGCTTCAGATAGACAGAATTATTTGAGATTATGCAAGCTGTTGGATAAACGCTTGTTTGCGGAACTTTCATAGCTCCTGGCGGACCCGACGCGATTCGAACGCGTGACCTTTGCCTTCGGAGGGCAACGCTCTATCCAGCTGAGCTACGGGTCCACTGCGCGCCTTACTACAGCAGACAGGCTGTGTTTGCCAAGAGGATAAACGCCTCTCGTAAAAACCCTCTCTGTCAGGGCAGAGAGAGCCTGTCCACCTGCGCAGGCAGCAATCCAAACGGTGCATTCACGCCTTGTTGGCCACCATTTTCAGCAGACCAGACTCCTGCGGAAACATCGCCTCCCGATGGCAGCAACGTGTCAGGCTGCTGCAGCCAGGACAGGATATCTTCCATGACACGATGCCCTGCCCTGTCCCGCAGCAGAAGATGATGCCCCCCAGGAATCAGATCACGTCTGACAGAGGAAGGGAAACGTCTCCATGCTTCCGTCATAGCCTGAGCCGGCACGAGTTGATCGTGATCTCCATAAATAACAAGCGTCGGGAACATCTGGCGAGAAGCAGCGTGAGCCGCCTGCGCCATCAGATCAACAAGCCCACGCAACGCACCAAATTTTGTGACGTGGAGCGTCAGAGGATCGAAATAGAGCCGCCGCAACGCCGCAATATTATCGCTTGCCACAACATGGACCGGTAATTCTCGCCCCGAGACGCGTCCATCCGGATCAATAGCTGCCAGAAAATGGGCCGACGCCTTGCCGAACGGTCCGATTTTCCACACAGCAGGCGCCAGCAGAACGACCCCCGAAAGGGGAAGTGTGGACGTCTCGCTGGCGGCAATCATGGCGACCGCGCCACCCATGCTCTCCCCCATCAGCCATACAGGACGCCCCGGACGCTCTGTCGCGAGCAGGTTCAGTTCTTCACGCACATCCTCGACAAGACGGTCTGTACCGACCCATCCGCCGCGTTCTGGCGCCGAGCCAAAGCCACGCAAATCCGGCGCCCAGACGCTGAATCCAGCCTGAGCGAATGATGGCGCCGTCGCCTCCCAGGCGTCACGACTGTCATTGAAGCCATGAAGAGCAAGAATAGCGCCTTTTTCCACTCCCTGAGCGGGCCAGATACGGAGAGGTATGCGGGCGTCGTCAGACAGTGTGATTATGCGATCAGGCGGCACAAGACGGGCATATTTCGCGTAACGAGGCGGAACCCGGATATCCGGTTCGCGAGCGCAGCCAGCAAGAGCCAGCCCGGTCAGCATGAGAGTAGCCAGTCGGCCTGAAAATCGCATGATATGATGAAAGCCAGACAAAAGAGCGTACGGGTGGTTTGAACTCACGACATTCATGCGTATCATCGCGCACCTGACAGGCCAACCGGTGTGTCTCCCTGAAGCCGGTCTCATGACCATCTCACAGGATCATGTTCATGCTTATTCAGCCTACCAATCCGACCCCACGGCCTCGGCTGGGCCATGTCGAAACAGTGATCGTGCAGAACCGCAAGATTTCCTGTGATGGAGGTCTTGGAGCGCTCGGGCATCCCAAGGTGTGGCTGAAAATCGGCGGAGACCAGACATTCTGCCCCTATTGCTCCCGCCTTTTCGTGCTGGACCCGAACGCCACGCCGGACAGCGCGCACTGAGGTTTTTCACTTCATGACCCAAACGGGGAACAAAGCGGGCATGCCCCACCTGATTCTGGTGGATGGCAGTGGTTTCATCTTCCGGGCTTTTCACGCCCTTCCTCCCATGAGCAACCCGGAAGGCGTGCCGGTCAACGCCGTTTACGGCTTCTGCAATATGCTGACCCGCCTGATGCGGGAGCATGTCGGCACACATCTGGCCGTGGTTTTCGATGCCGGACGGGTGACGTTCCGCAACGAGATCTATGCCCAGTACAAGGCGCATCGCCCGGACGTCCCTGAGGATCTGATTCCCCAGTTTGGACTGATCCGGGAGGCGACCGCAGCCTTTGGCGTGCCCGGCATTGAGCTTGAGGGATTCGAAGCCGACGATCTGATCGCTAGCTATGCCCGCTTTATTGAGCAGACCGGTGGCCACTGCACCATCGTTTCCTCCGACAAGGATCTGATGCAACTCATCAGTCCGCAGGTCGAGATGATGGACCCGATCAAGCAGAAACCGATCCGGGCCGAGGAAGTCGAAGCCAAGTTCGGTGTCGGACCGGACAAGGTCATCGACGTGCAGGCCCTGATGGGCGACCCGACCGACAACGTGCCGGGAATCCCGGGGATTGGCCCCAAAACGGCGTCCGCGCTGGTCAGCGAGTTCGGCGATCTGGAAGCCGTGCTGGCTGCGGCTCCGGACATGAAGAAATCCAAGCGTCGAGACTCACTGATCGAGCATGCCGAAGCCGCGCGCGTTTCGCTCAGGCTGGTCACGCTGAAAAATGATGTTCCCCTGCCCGTCCCCGTAACCGACATGGCTGTGCAGGAGCCGAATGAGGAAGCGCTGGGAGACTGGCTCGACCGGATGGGTTTCCGCTCCATCCGCCATCGGTTCGGACTTGGAGACGGCAAGCCTCTGGCTCAGGCGGCGTCCGCTGCGGCGATGCGTTTCACCAACGGCGGTTCTCACTCAGTTGCAACGCCTCCTCCCGAGCAGGTCCCCTATAGCGGTTATGAAACCGTGACCGATCTTGTCACGCTGGAAAGATGGGTCACAGAAGCCTGCGTTGCCGGTGTCTGCGCTGTGGACACGGAAACGGATGGTCTTGATCCGCTGAAAGCCCGCATGGTCGGCCTTTCGCTGGCCACGGCACCAGGTCGGGCCTGTTATGTGCCGCTGCTGCATGAAGGTACGCTGGAAGCGCCGGTTGGACACCAGATTTCGGTATCCGAAGCTGTGGTTGCGCTTGAACCGCTGTTTACGGACTCATCCGTTCTCAAGGTTTTCCAGAACGCCAAATTCGACATTCTGGTGTTCCGTGGCGCGGGCGCGGCTCCCATTGCCCCGATCGACGACACGATGCTGATCTCCTACGCCCAGTCGGCCGGTCTGCATGGTCAGGGCATGGATGAACTCTCGAAGCTTCATCTGGGTCATGTCCCGATCACCTACGATCAGGTCACGGGAACGGGTCGCAACCGTATTCCCTTCCAGCAGGTGCCGCTGGACAAGGCGACAGCCTATGCCGCTGAAGATGCCGATGTGACCCTGCGTTTATGGCTGAAGCTGCATCCCCAGCTACGCACCAATAAGGCGCTGGCTCTTTATGAAGGCTATGAGCGTCCGCTGATCGCTGTGCTGAGCGACATGGAACAGACCGGCATCAAGGTCGATGCTCATGAATTGCGCCGCCTTTCGGAGAATTTCGAAGGCCGGATGGCCACCATTGAGAAAGAGATACACTCGGTTGTCGGGCGTCCGTTCAACGTGGGCTCACCCAAGCAGCTTGGTGAAATCCTGTTCGATGAAATGGGACTGCCCGGCGGCAAGCGCGGCAAGACAGGCGCATGGAGCACGGATTCCTCCGTTCTGCAGGAACTCGCCGATCAGGGGCAGGAACTTCCCGAAAAGATCCTTGCCTGGCGTCAGCTTTCCAAGCTGAAAAGCACCTATACGGATGCCCTGCTCAAGCAGATGGACCCGGCCACAAACCGCGTCCACACCACGTTCCAGATGGCCATCACCACCACAGGTCGCCTCTCTTCCAACGACCCGAATCTTCAGAACATCCCTGTCCGCACGGAGGAAGGCGCTCAGATCCGCAAGAGCTTCATCGCTCCTGAAGGCAAGGTTCTGCTGTCCGCCGACTATTCACAGATCGAACTGCGTCTGCTGGCCAGTGTCGCGGATGTGCCGACCTTGCGGGAAGCGTTCGCTCTGGGACAGGACATTCATGCCCGCACTGCTTCCGAGGTGTTTGGGGTGCCGCTTGAAGGCATGGACCCGCTGACCCGCCGACGCGCCAAAGCCATCAACTTCGGCATCATCTACGGTATTTCGGCTTTCGGTCTCAGCAAACAGCTCGGTATCTCCATGGGTGAGGCCCGCGCCTATATCGACGCCTACTTCGCCCGCTATCCCGGCATCCGGGACTACATGGACGAGCGCAAGACTGAAGCGAAAGCGCATGGCTATGTCGTGACGCCGCTCGGGCGTCGCTGTTACGTCCCCGGCATTACGGCGAAAAACGGTGCGCAGCGTTCCTATGCCGAGCGTCAGGCGATCAACGCGCCGTTGCAGGGCGGCGCCGCGGATATCATCAAACGCGCCATGGTTCGCCTGCCTCATGCTCTGGAACAAGCCGCTCTGCCCGCCACAATGCTGTTGCAGGTGCATGACGAACTTCTCTTTGAAGTGGAAAAAGATGCCGCTGAAGAGACGGCCGCACTTGTGAAAAAGATGATGGAAGGCGCGGCGGATCTGCCCGTGCCACTGGTTGTCGAAACCGGCATTGGAGCCAACTGGGCCGAGGCGCACTGATGAACACCATCCAGAACATTCCCAAAGCTCCTGATCCCGGGAAAAAACCCGGCAGAGCAGGTCTGATCATTACCCTGACGATCACCTTCGCAGCCTGCGTCGCCGGGTATGTCGCTTACAGGGCCTCGGACGCCATGGGGCCACTTGTCTCTTCAAACGGCAATGAGGTCGGTGGCAGTTTCCGCCTGATGGATTCATCGGACGGAACCATGACTGATGCGCATTTTCGGGGACGGTGGATGCTGGTCATGTTCGGAGCGATCCATTGCACGAATGACGCCTGCACGCCTGCACTCACACGTCTGAGCACGGCGCTTCAGGCCGTTGATCCAAGCCGCCAGCTCTTCGCGCCTCTGTTCATCAGCCTCGATCCAAACCGGGATCTGGCGATGAATCTCAGACAGTATGCCCTCAAATTCAACGCGAAGATCATCACTGGTACTGCCGCCCCCATTACGCTGGAGGCCGTCGCCAGGGAATATCACGCTCCGATCGTGAGACACTCCGACCCCTACTGGGAATATACTTACGAACTCTCACCTCGTATCGTCATCATGAATCCCGAGGGGCGTTACACCGGAACCATCGAGACCGCCGCCAGCGCGGATGAAATGGAAAAACGCCTGCGCGCTCTTGTGGAGCAGCACTGACGGATGCATCGCGGTTTTCGATCCTTTTTCCGGACTCCTTCGTTTTCTGTCGATGGGGGTCGCGCTCTTTCGGCTTCCCTTCCATTAAAACATCAGAGCTTCACATCAGAAGTCAGAATACGGAGGCATGCCGTGTTCTCTGTTCTGGCGCTCTGGCTGGCGCTGGCAGGCTCACCGCTTCATGCCACGATCGTTGCTCCCGGCGCACCGGACAGTCCCGAAACGGGCGGTATCCTGCGTATAACGGCCGAGAATTCGGGCGGAACGCTCGACCCGCAGATCAGCTACGTTCACATCACCTACCAAATGGAAGCCATCGTCTATGACGGGCTGACCACCTTCGCCAAGACGCCCAGCAAGCTCAGCAGTCACGCCATTCCGGACCTTGCGGAAGCCCTGCCGGAACCGCAGGACGGTGGCCGAACCTATGTGTTTCATCTGCGTCACGGCATTCATTTCTCGAACGGCAAGGAAGTGACCCCAGATGATGTGGTTGCTTCCATGCAGCGGATTTTCAAGGTGAACAGTCCGACCGCAGGACCGTATTACAGCCATATCGTCGGCGGCGAGGCATGCCTGAAAGATACGGAACACTGCACGCTGAAAGGCGGGGTGGAAGCTGACGACCGGGCGTGGACCGTCACCTTTCATCTGACGCATCCGGACGCCGAATTTTTCGACCGGCTGGCGTTTCAGCATGCCTCCATCCTGCCTGCCGACACTCCGGCGCATGATACCGGCAACGAAGCGCCCCTCGGGACAGGCCCCTACAGGATTGTCTCCTATGAGCCCAACTCCGGCCTGAAGATGGAGCGCAACCCATACTTCAGACAGTGGGATGCAGTGGCCCAGCCAGCAGGCTATCCCGACGAAATCCACTATTCCTTCGGGCTGGACCCGGAAGCCGCCGTCACGGCCATCGAGAACAACCAGTATGACTGGATGCTGGAGAGCGTGCCTCTGGACCGACAGGCGGAAGTCGGCGCGCGTTTTTCCGACCGTGTGAAACTGATAGAGCAGCTCGTCATCTATTACGCCGCGCTGAACGTGAATCTTCCCCCTTTCAACGACCTTCGTGTTCGGCAGGCGCTGAACTACGCGCTGAACCGCAAGGCGGTTGTGATCTACAATGGTGGACCCGCAGTCTCCACGGCGGCCTGCCAGATGCTGCCGACGGGCGCACCAGGATATGAGCCGGGCTGCGCCTACACAAAAGGCGCATCGCCGGAACATCCAGCGCCCGAGTGGAAAGAGCCCGATCTCGCACTGGCGAAAAAGCTGGTTGAGGAAAGCGGCACCAAGGGCCAGAAAGTGGTCATTGTTACACCGGGCTCGGGCGGCTCGGGCGCTATCGCCAACGAGATCCGCGCCACACTGGTCGATCTGGGTTACGTCGCCTCCGTGCGGCCCATCACGCCAGTGATCGAATTCAGCTATATCCAGAACAGCGATAACAAGGTCCAAATCGGCCTGACCGGCTGGAGCGCGGATTACCCGTCAGCCTCCTCTTTCCTGCGGACACTGTTTTCCTGCGCGACATTCATTCCGCATTCGAGCAACTCCATCAACGCCTCCCAGTTCTGCGACCCGAAACTGGATGCGCTGATGGACAGGGCGGCCGAAGTTTCGCTGACCGACCAGAAAGCGGGCGATGCTCTGTGGGCCGAAGCCTCCCGTGCACTGATGGCGCAGGCCCCGGCCCTGCCGCTCGACCAGACACGCCGCGTGGCGCTGACTTCCACCCGCGTGCATGGCGAATACGATACGCCAATTTATGAAGCCGTCTTTTCACAAATGAAGTTGCGCCGTGCGGGAGACGCGCCGTGAGCGGTATGCAGGAAAAGGCTCCTCCCGGTCCATGGCGGAGCGCGTTCCGGGTGCTGGCGCGTAACCGTGCCGCGATGGTGTCGTTTGGCGTGCTGGGACTCATGGTGCTGCTCAGTCTGCTCGCGCCGTTCTACGCCCACGACATCGCCCATACTGACCCGTTCCGCGCCAATGTCGCCGGGTCGTTCACGCTGGATGGCAAAATCATCGATATTATGCAGCCGAATGACAATCCGCTGCATCTGGGACTGACGCCCGCTGGTCCGACATGGAATCCGTTCGCCTACATGCTCGGCTCGGACAGTCAGGGCCGCGATGTGGCGGCACGTCTGCTGTATGGCGGGCGGATTTCCCTGCTGATCTCCTTTGCGGCGGCGGCGTTGTGCATCGTCATCGCCAGTGTGGTGGGGATTCTCGCGGGCTTTTTTGGCGGTGTCGTGGATATGGTGCTGTCACGCATCATGGACATCATGTGGGCCGTGCCGGTCTATCTGTTCGCCATCTCGCTCTCGATCGTGACCATCAGTGACGGGCTGCATATCGGCCCGATCAGGCTGGAAGCGGATAACCTGATCATTCCCATCGCCATCATCGCGCTGGTCTATATGCCCTACGCCGCCCGCCCGATCCGGGGGCGTGTCATGGCGCTGCGGAACGCCGATTTCGTCATGGCGGCACGGAGCCTCGGCGTGCCGCGCTGGCGTATCCTGCTGGTGGATATCCTGCCGAACGTCGCCAGTTCCATTGTCGTGCTGGCTCCCCTGCTGGCGGCCTTCGCACTGCTGACTGAGTCCGCGCTCTCCTTCCTGTCCATCGGCGTGCAGGCCCCGACAGCCTCGTGGGGCACGATCATTCAGGATGGCGAAGGGCTGATCTACTCGCGTCCGATGGTCGCCATCGCGCCGGGTCTGGCCATCGTCATCGTCGTGGTGGCGCTGAATGTACTGGGTGACGGGCTGCGGGATGCGCTGGACGTGCGCGAGACCAGCAAGAGGGGCGCGTAATGCTGAAAGCCCTTCTCCAGCGGTTCGGTCAGACCGTTTTCGTGCTGTTCGGCATTTCCGTGCTGGTGTTTCTGGTGTTCTTCGCTACGCCTGGCGCGGACCCGACTTCACGCATCGCCGGCAAGAACGCCTCCCCTGAGACCATCGCCAAGGTGCGGCAGGAATACGGGTTCGACCGTCCCCTGCCCGTCCAGTATACGACCATGATGAAGAAGCTCTTCATCACGCAGGATCTGACCTCCTACGCCAATCGTGGCGAAAAGGTCGTGCCGGAACTGATCAAGGCCGCGCCCGTCACGCTGTCACTGGCGACCGGTGGCGCTGTGATCTGGGTGGTGGCGTCCATTCTCATGGGCACGGTCGCGGCGGCGTTTCGCGGCACATGGATCGACCGGACGCTGATGGCCGTAGGGTTGGTGGGTATCTCCATTCCGGTGTTCTGGCTCGGGCAGGTCGCCAATCTCATCACACAGGCGCGCTATCACGACACATGGCTGTTCTCATGGGTGCCCGCGCTCGGTTATGTGCCGTTCGCGGAAAGCCCGGTCGGCTGGTTCAAGGCGCTGATCATCCCCTGGTGTACGCTCGCGGTGCTGTTTATCGGCGTCTATGCCCGCGTGCTGCGCTCGGATCTTGTAACCGTGTCGGGCGAGGACTTCATGCGCACGGCCCGCGCCAAGGGACTGTCTCCCACCCGCGTGCTGCTGGTGCATGGTCTCCGAACGTCCATGATCACCTTCGTCTCCCTGTTCGGCATGGATTTCGCCCAGTTGATCGGCGGCGGCGCGCTGCTGACGGAAGTGGTGTTCGGCCTTCAGGGTGTCGGGCGGCTGACCTATCAGGCGCTCTCGGCGCTTGATCTGCCGCTCATCATGGCCAGCGTGATGTATTCCGCCGTGTTCGTCGTGCTGGCGAATGCGCTGGTGGATGTGATCTACATCTTTCTCGACCCGAGAGTGCGCGATGGCCGGTGATGCTCCCCTTCTCGACGTGCGCGATCTCTGCGTGAGTTTCCGCTCGGGTGGCCGCGATGTGCCAATCATCGAGAACGTCTCGTTTAGCGTGAATGAGCGGGAAATCCTTGGCATCGTTGGAGAATCCGGCTCCGGCAAAAGCGTGACGGCCATGGCCATCATGCGCCTGATTGACGATCCGGGCGTCAGTCTGCGGGGCTCCGTACGGTTCCGTGGGCAGGAACTGACGACGCTGCCGCAGAAAGCGTTCCGGCACATACGCGGCCGCGAAATCGCGATGATCTTTCAGGACCCGATGACGGCCTTCACGCCGGTTTACACAATCGGCTGGCAGATCGACGAGGCGATCCGCGTGCATGAGCGTGTCTCGAAGTCCGAAGCCCGCACACGCACGGTCCGACTGCTTGGCGACATGGGCGTGCCGGACCCGGAGCGCACCGCCAACCGCTATCCGCACCAGTTGTCCGGTGGCCTGCGCCAGCGTGCGATGATCGCCATGGCGCTCTCCTGCAATCCGGCCCTGCTGATCGCCGACGAACCGACCACGGCGCTGGATGTCACCGTGCAGGCGCAGATTCTTGATCTTCTGCGTAATCTCCGCACGGATTACGGATCTGCCGTCATGCTTATCACGCACGATATGGGCGTTGTGGCGGAGACCTGCGACCACGTGATGGTGCTGTATTCCGGGCGTGTGGCAGAGCGCGGGCCTGCGTCGGCAGTTTTTGAACAGCCTGCACATCCTTATACAGCCGCACTGCTGGATTCCATTCCGCCGCTGACCGGACCGCGCCCGGTGCGTCTGCCTTCCATTGCGGGCATGCCCCCTACCCCGCTCGAACGTCCTTCCGGCTGCGCGTTTGCGCCGCGCTGTCATTATGCACATGACGCCTGTTCGATCCTACCGCCACTCGTTCGCTTTGCGAGCCAGGATATTGCGTGCGTTCTGCCGGGTGAAGGAAAAGCGCTGCCACCACGCATTCTCCACGGGATCGAGGCATGACAGACATTCTGAAAGCTGTTGACCTTCGCAAGGATTATCGCCTGCCGCGTGGCAGGACATTACGGGCTCTGGATAACGTATCGCTCACGGTACGGTCCGGTGAAGTGCTCGGACTTGTGGGGGAGTCCGGTTGTGGAAAGTCCACTCTGGGGCGCTGCCTGCTGCGCCTGACCGATCTGTCTTCTGGCACAATCCTTTTCGAAGATCAGGATATTTCCAGAATGAATGACCGCGTCCTGCGCCCCGTGCGGCGACAGATGCAGATGGTCTTTCAGGATTCCTACGCCGCGCTCAATCCCAAACGACGGATCGGCGATCTTCTGGCCGAGCCTTTGCGGGTCCATCCCGATGAAAACGGCCAGAAACGCACTCGTCAGGTGATTGACGCCCGACTTGATGAACTGATGGATCTCGTCAGTCTGCCGCGTTCCGCTCTTGCCCGCTATCCACACGAATTTTCCGGAGGGCAGCGCCAGCGGATCAACATCGCCCGTGCGCTGGCGCTCTCTCCACGCCTGATCGTGGCGGATGAACCGGTTTCCGCGCTGGATGTGTCGGTGCAGGCCCAGATCGTCAATCTGTTCACCGATCTCAGAGAACAGCTTGGTCTGACTTACGTTTTCATCGCACACGATCTTGCTGTGGTCAGACAGATTTCAACGCGTGTGGCGGTGATGTATCTTGGCGCCATTGTCGAGCTTGGCGACACCGACACGGTCATGCAGCGACCGGCGCATCCCTACACGATGGCTTTGATTTCCGCCGTTCCGGAGCCCGTCATCGGGGCCAGTGACCGGCGTATTCTGCTGCGTGGTGATGTGCCGTCACCCATCTCACCTCCTTCAGGATGTCGTTTTCACACCCGATGCCCGAAAGCAGAACACCGATGCGCGAAGGAATCTCCAGAACTCCGTCTGGTTGAGGATCACCACGAAGTTTCCTGTCATTTTCCGAACATCTGATCATCTTCAACGTAAAAGATCATAAAAATATCCTGGAATACGGGTTTTCGTAAGTGACGCTTGCCATTTTCCAGATTCAAACCGCGCGCAAAGGGCATCGCGCTCCAGATCGAAGACCCAGTTCAATAACGGCACCTTCGCGTATATCCGTTTCAACCCGATCACGCGGAACATCAACCCAAAGGCTGGAAGTTCCCAGCTTCGCCAGCAGCCTCAGACTATGTCCATGAAAGATTATTCAGGTAATCTGCCCCAGGAAAGTATCAGTTTCTCCTTTTTTCATCTGAACGATGCCTTCCGGACGTATCGCTACTGTCAGTTTACTCCCTGCCATTGCTGCCAATTCTGCTGAACCCGTCACGACAGGTCGCCCGCCACCGGTCAACTGAAACCGTATCGCTGAGGGTTCTCGCAGAAGAAATATTCCCGGCAGCAGATTGGTCGTACCAATGAAGCCCGCCACAAATTTTGGGGCGGCCGGTCATAAATCGTTGCAGAATCAGCAATCTGTTCGAACTGACCTTTATTCATGACCGAGATCCGGTCGGAAACTGAAAGGGCCTCCGTCTGATCGTGCGTGACCATGACAAAGGTTGTGCCAAGTTCCTTCTGCGGTTGCTTGCGTTCATTCTGCATATGCTCACGCAGACTGGCATCAAGAGCCGAGAGCGATTCATCAAGCAGCAGTAACTGGGGCTGACAGACGAGTGCACGCGCCAATACTACACGTTGCCTATGACCACCTGACAGACTACCGATCCGTACATCTGCTCTGTCAGGCAACCTTGCGAGTTCAAAGGCTTCCTATACTTTCCGTGCCCGGTCACGGCTGGACATACCTCGCAACGTCAGACCGAACGCGATATTTTCCTGCACGTTCATATTGGGAAACAGTGCATAATCCTGAAAAACCGTATTGACCGGTCAGTCGAAAGGAAGAAGCGGGTTTATATCCCGTTCATCAAGCAATACCCAACCAGAAGTCGGCATTTCAAAACCTGCGATAATCCTGAGAGTGGTTGTCTTTCCACATCCCGAAGGTCCAAGAAGACTGAGGAACTCGTCCCTCACTATGGAAAGACTGATATTGTCCAGGCCGACCGAACCACCCGGAAAGACCTTGTTCACACTATCAAGTCCGAGAAGTGGTCCCTTGCTCATGATCTTTCTCCGGTTTGCTCGTATTGACCCACATATTTTCAGAAATACCCCGCGTATTAAAGTGATACAGGCAGATGCGGAAGACCAAACTGTCACCTTTCCCCAATCGGCAATGGACCCATCAATCCACAATATCAGTTGACCTGAAAGACCATATCCAAATTCATGTCCACCATGAGCATATGATCCGAACGTTGCGCCCGGTTCCACCACAACCAGTATTCCGGTCAGAGCAGCCGCAGAGGGTGAATCCAGTCTTTTAGTGATTCCTTCGGAATAAATCTGAAATATCTTTCTGGCGCTGACTGGCACGCAATAAAGATCATGACAGAACTCGCCGTCGTCTGACACAAGCTCTTCCGTTGCACAGCTACAGCAGCAGCCAGCGGCTACATCACCTTGACGCTCAGGGATGACAGACCTCTTTCTCTCCGGCTGAGTGCGTCCACAGAGATTCTCTGTCTTTCCTGAAAGTTCCGAAATTGACAGTATTTTTTCCAATAAAGATCTTTAATTCTTCGACCGATCAGGATATCGGCTTCTGATACCCGCGCACTTCGTGTGACATGACCTGACACCATCCCATACTCTTTCTGGAACCGGGTCACTTCTCTGTTCGGGAAGGTTGAGCTGGCTTCTGGCTTCAGCCACCCGCCTTGATTTTTTCCAGCATTTTCCCCAGCTCTTCAGCCTGTTTCATGGGGCCGGTAAAGATTGTCTTTTTCAGCATGTCTTCCGGATTGGCAGGTAGTTCCAGTTCCTTCAGTTTTTCAGCAGGTATGGCGGCAAAGGCTGTTGACGTTGACGCTCCGTAGCCATTATTTTCAATCAGATGTTTTCCTGAAGCAGCTTCCAGACGGCTGTTGATGAAGTCGTAAGCCAGATCCTTGTTCTTCATCCCCTCGATGAAGACAAAACCGCAGGCCCATGTCAGCATACCTTCCCTGGGTCTCATGAAGGCGACGGGAACACCCTGCTTTTTCAGGGTCACCGCTGACGCATTCCACGTCATGGCAGCGACGAAAGTGCCGCTGGCCAGCGACTGCTCAACAGATGTCATATCCGTGGTGTAGGCTGCCGTCAGAGGACGCTGTTCCCGAAGCTTGTTGGCCACTTTCTCAAGGTCGGCAGGACTGAGATCGAACGGATTTACTCCGGCTACAAGGGCTGCCACGATGGACGTGTCATGGACGGCATCGATCGTGGCCATGCGGCCGGCATATCGTTTATCCCACAGCAGATTCCAGCTCTGCTCGGCGTCAGGCAGAAGATCCACACGATAAAGGATCGATGTATTACCCCAGTCCCAGGGGACCATCCAGACTTTTCCATCGCCCGCCTGAATATCCGGCAGATTACGGAAAATCGGAAATATGTTGTTCCAGTTCTTGATTTTGGTGGTGTCGATCGGCTCAATCATGCCAGCTTTTTGCCAGCGGGCAATCTTGTCATAACAGGGATGAGCAAGATCGGGATGGAAACCGGCCTTCAGTTTTGTAAAAGCATCATCATCATCGTCAAACATTGAAATGCTTATGGAATCAGGATGCGCCTTCAGATAGGCCTCGTTATATTCCGGCAGTTCATACCCCGACCATGTCAGGTAACTTAGTTTTCGATCTTCAGCGTGCGCCAGAGAAGACATTACAAGAGAAAGCGCCAGAGCAGAACAGGCGAATATCTTTGCAACCACGGAAAAACGGTCAGTCGTCATGATTCCCCTCCATTGCGATCGTTGTAAATGATTACGTGCTCTGCCCTCTTCGAGCATCAGCGCGGAAAGAATGGCTACGACAACACCGATAACCAGAATGACACTTCCCAGCGCCATGACGATTGGCAGTGACTTTGGGAAACGGAGTTGCCCCCAGATATAGACTGGCAATATGGGGTGAGATCCGGTGAGGAAAAAAGCGATGATGACCTCATCGAAACTGGTCAGAAAGGCCAGCATGAACGCTGACCCTATGGCGGATGCTGCCATGGGCAGGAGAATACGGCGCATCAGCGTCCATTCCCGGGCGCCAAGATCTTCGACCGCCTCAGGGATCGAACGGGAAATAGCGGAAAATCTTGCATGCATGACCATGACCGTTGCGGGCATCACCAGAAGGATATGTCCATAGATAATGGCGCTGATGGAAGGACAGATCCCCATGAGGTTGGCCACGCTCAACATGGCGATACCAATGATAACTCCCGGTGTCAGAATGTGAAATTTCACTATAAAGGAAAGACTTTTCGAAAATATTTTTGTGATGAATACAGCCGCATAAGCAATTGTGGTCTCGCATGCCGTCGCAATAGCGGCAGATGTCAGGCCGACTTTCAGGCTGGCAATGAGTGCGTTTCTTACGCCTTCATTGCGCAGAAGGATACGATACCAGCAGAAGGTAAATCCTTTCAGTAGAAAGGCGGCCTGAATTGAATCATTGAATGAGAACAGTGGAACCAGACAGATAGGGAGGTAAAGAGAAATGAGATAACAGAATACAGACAACCACAGGAGCATGCCGACGGTTGAGGACTGATGGGCCGGAACAACAGGCAGTCTCATGCCTTGCTCTCCTTGCCTGCTTCAGTTTTTCGGAGAAGACCGATCAAACCTGCTATGACCAGCATGACGGTGACCGACAGCGCCGCGCCGAACGGCCAGTCGTTTGCACGACCGAACTGCATTTCAATCAAAGAGCCGATCATCACGCTCTGTGGCCCACCCACGAGCGCTGGTGTCACATAGTTCCCTACTGTTGGGATGAAGACCACCATGATCGCGGTCAGAACACCGGGAAGCGAATACGGCAGGACAATCCACCTGAAAGTCGTCCAGGACCGCGCGTCCAGATCTGCTGCGGCTTCCAGAAAGGAAGCTGGCATGTTTTCAAGCGCCGTATAGATGGGCAGGATTGCAAACGGTGGGTAAGATGAGCAAGGATTACGACAACCGCTGCTTGTGTATTCAGAACAGCCAGCGAGGGTTCGTAAAGTAGTCCTGCCCCAACCAGAAACGAGTTCAGAACGCCGTTATAAGCCAGCATGATTTTCCATACGAAGATGCGCAGGAGATAACTGGTCCAAAACGGCAGTGTGACACGGAACAGAACCAGTTTCTGATAGCGCCCACCATTTACGGCGATGCAGTAGACCGGATAAGCGGCCACGACAGTCGCCAGCGTTGCAAACCCGGTCAATAATACTGACCTGAGGGCAATCCACGCATAGGGCGGATCAGTAAGAATGGTCAGGAAATTAGAAGCCGTCCATCCACTTCCAAGAAAAGAGCCGTCGTTATGGCGGAAGGCAAGGAAAGTAACGAGGCTTAATGAAAACACCACCAGCCCAAGACCGAATACGGTACCGGGCAGAAAAATACCACAGCGGAAAAACACACTTCCCGCTCCGGAGATTTTATCTGGTTTAGTGAATATCACTCAGGTGATCTCTCAAATATGAAATCATAAGTCATGAGTTTCACATAACAAGAAATCCGGTCAATACGTTTTTATATAGAAATGAAAATAAATAGGGAAATCAAGAAAAACATTTAAAATCATACTTTTATAAATTCAATTCTCATAAATTTAATATCGCAACCATGCAATCGTTTGTTTTTCGATATGATTGTGACTACGCGCATCGCGTCAAGTAGTTGTAATGCATCTGAAACTGGCATTTGATGCCGTGACAATCAGCCATCACGAAACCATGTTCAGGTTATTTGCTGTATTCCGCTTAAACCCGTCATTTTCGTTGAAATGCTTTTCTGTGCAGCCTGCGCTCCCGGCTATCAATAGGCGAGAAGTAACCTGTCCTTTCCCCGATACAGGATCGACAGGAGGTAGCTGGTCCAGAAACAGGAAGCGGACAGTGGCAAATAGAGATACCAGTATTGCAAGCCTGGTCAACATTTATGACCTGAGAACAATCCCGCACAAAGCGGGTCAGTTACCTCTCACGGTTGCGCTGTAAAAATGTCGAAAATAAAAGTCCTCCTGCAGCAGAATCTTTAAAACACTATTAAAAAAATTCCTCTGTAAAACTGAAAGCATGGAAACAACACTAAACCACATACCACCGTGCTGACGCGTCTGTATGTCCGCAAAATACATCGTCATGCTCTTCGACTCCCGGTTCAGGGATCGATCCCTGAACCGGAACAGTTACTTTTCAGACCCGCAGGTCATCATGGTTTTATCAGAAATCTGCCTTGATAGAGCCGAAAGCGGTCCTCGGCATACCAAGAATCATGGACTGGAAGCTGTAACCACTTGCTGAATCCAATGGGTTTCCGTTTTCACCCATCGTGGCCACATAATACTGGTTGGTGATGTTATTGAGGTTGAACGCCACGGTCAGACCTTTAACGATCCCTCCCAGACGCGCCCCACCATCTGACGGTTTCTTGACGTGCCATTGCAGACCAAGATTGGCGAGCCAGTAACTGGGAGCATGAATCTGTCCAGAATAATCATAATTTCTATGGCCGATATAGTTACCCTCGATATAAAAACTCAGGCTGCGCCAGTCATAGGCAAGATTCGCCTTGTACATGAAGCGCGGATAGTTCACGACCTGCTGATTCTTGGTGTGATAGACAACTCCCTGCTGTGTGATATTCTGATCGTAAACAGCATGATTATAACTTACACTGTTTGAAATCGAAAGATTATGAATCGGGCGGATGACAAACTGTGCGTCCACACCGTTCATCGTTATGCCGCCCACATTCTGGACCGCCGACACCGGATTGAGCAGAGACCCGGAGGTAACCTGCTGAAGGCGATTGAAATAATTGGTCCGATAAGCATAGACCGAGGCATCCATAAGGCGATCCGAATAACGGTAACCGATGGCATATGTCCAGTCTGTTTCAGGTCGTATTGAACTTCTGCTCAAATTGTAGGCCGCCTGCGTGACTGCGAAGGGCGAAGCTGAAAGCTTGAAGCCCGATTCCATATAATTACGAGCATTCTCAGAAATATCTATGAATATGTCATGATTTTTCAGGAACCGATAATCGACGCCAATATGCGGAAGAAAGGCCTTCGCCGTGGTCAGACTTTCACCCGAAGTAATACTGCCGCTCGAAGCACCGTAGTAGGCGCTGCTCAGATATCCGTCACCGACTCTTTGTGTCGAGAGAATGGATTTGAAACCGAAATGCAGGGCCAGATTCTGAATGGGACGGTAAGTATCGTTTACAAATGCCGTGAAGGTATTGGAATTATAGTTCTGGTTGAATATCTCGGCAAAAGGCGTGCCGTAGTGCCCGAGATTGTTCGGAAGCCCTCCCACGATCTGGCCATTGACAACATTCGGCTGCTCATAAGCCCACATTGAGGACTGGTAGGAGTTGTTTTCATACCAGGCGCCAAGGCCTATATGGTTTCGCGCAATATCATAGGACACCCTGGAGAGGATGCCGAATCGCTGGAAAGAAGGCTGTTTGACAATTTCACTGAGCGGCGAACCGTTGGGCGATGCGAAATAAGGAGAATTCCAGCCGGTTTTCTGCATATCAGCATGACCATAGGCGGTCGTCACCCATTTCAGCTGATCTGTCAGGGTCAGATCCGATTTCAGATACCCCATGAAGCCGTGTTCGTTGGTAGGTCCATCATAATAAGACGCGTCGAGAGGATCGGACAGTTTCTCGAAGCCTTTGGGGTAGATCCCCTTGCTGGCATTGACCGCAGCCAGATATCCGCTAGCCTTGCCGTTATAGTAATTGTCTACCTTATACCCCAGTTTCTGTATAACTTCCGGTGACAGATCCTGATATTCATAAGAATGCATGTCATAATAATTGAAATAGGCTGACAAGGCGCTTTTCTGCGCGATCGGCTGGATCAGCTTGGCGGTAGCCTGCTGCGAAAACTGTTCACCAGCGCCTTTCCATTTCTGCTGGTCATTACGAAGATAGGAAACATAAAACCGCGTTCCCGTCGCGTTCAGGTCGCCGCTGTCTATCCGTGTGTAAGTATGGTACATCGAATAGCTGCCGAACCCCTGCTGAAGGGAAGCCCCCAGCTTGTGAGCGGGATCGATAGACCTATAGGCGAGTGAACCGCCGAGATTGTTGCTTGCCGCAACCTCTTCCGCGCCAGCCGACTGAGACACATCGATTCCAGCGACATTTTCCGGCGCGACTGCGAGACTTGGATTAACACCGTTGTAGTTACGATAAGTCATTTCCCCAAGAGGCATGTCATCCAGCGTGACACCGACATCCTTTTGGGCAAACCCGTGCATGTAGATCTGCGTGCCCCAGGTGGACGATCCCAGCGCATCGGCGGACTGGAAATTGATCCCCGGCGACTGGTTAAGGGCTGCCATGGGGTTCATGCCCGGAGACAAGCGTTCGATTGCGGCTCGGGAGACGAGGATATGTCCCGCCGCCGCCCGCCGGCGGGTGGCAACCCTGATCGCCTCTCCTGCACCTGAAGCTTCCACGGAGGTAGGCGCCTTATGTTTCCGAGCTACTATCACCGGTTTTGACGCGACTTTGGAAGAACCAGATATCTTATGGCCATGTGTGCTGGCGGCAAAGGCACTATTGTACAAGAAGGGATAAGTGGACAAAATCGTTGTCATACCGAGTGCAGATAAAAAGACCGGTTTTCTTTGTATTGTGAACAATCTCATCACAGCCATGACGCTCCTTTCATGAAGCTCGCAAGCTCGTTAGGATGCTTATCCGATAGCCTTTATGTTTCGATATAGGAATAAAAAAACCGACGGTTTTCATGGATATTGCGACAAAGTCGTTTCTTTACCAGATCATCATCTCACGCCAGACACATCATCATCCGGTTGATTTTCCATCAGGTTTTTACTTCTGTGATTTGATGTACCGGATATGCGATGAAATTCTTCTTTAAAAGTCCGACTGGCGGACGTATTCTCGCAAGGTGTCAGATTGTTGAGTGGCCTGAGCCTTCGCCTGGAATATCAGGCGATCATGCCTATTCTACACTACGACACGGCGAACTTGACGACACTGTCGGTCAGAATCATGTGCCTCGATAAGGTCGTTTTTCTGTTGTCGTTGACCAGTAGTTACGTCATCGCAAAGCCCCTTGCCCGTCCCATGACGACGAAAAAATAAAGCTTACCTGCGGCCGCGTGGACTTCAACAATATCAAGAGAAAAAACTGTGAACAATGCCTGAAGCGCTGACGCTGCAAACAGCAAGGCGGAGGCCATCATCAGCGAGACGATAGTGGTCTGCAATGCGTAAAGGCAACCGTAGCAAGACAGTAAGCTGCAACTATGACAGGCGGTAAGCGCACGTCGCGGGACAGGACAGGACCACTTTGTCAGAGCAGGTCTTCTGATCAACGACAGTTTGGCGCAACGCGCCGAGCGATGCTTTCAATCGCTACGTCCTGCCCGCACATCCTGCGTGGCCCAGGCGCTCCCGCAGCCCATCCGTTTAGACTGGAGAATAAATATCAATACAACTCATTGTATTCATAAAATTTATCTGATCAGACGATCTAGTCTGACCGGATATTGTTCTAAACAGCCAAGCTTACATGCACTTTACCCGGATTTGCTTCAATGATCCTGATTGACTGACTACCCGGCCAATCAGAAATCATCCGAACATTATTTGCTGTAAAGCTGATCAAACACACCATTTTCACTGAAATGCTTTTTCTGCACAACCTGCCATCCACCGAGACTGGCGATGTCAAAGGTTTCAACCTTCTGGAAAACGTCTTTCGTTCCGGCGAGGATCGCAGGATCGACCGGACGGTAATAGTGCTTCGCCCCGAGTTTCTGTGCCTCCGGTGTGAAGAGGAATTCCGCATAGGCAGTCGTCACCGCTTCAGTACCATGCGCCTTGACATTCCTGTCAACAACGGCAACAGGCGGCTCGGCAAGAACACTGACAGACGGTACAACGATGTCAAACTGGTCCGGCCCCACATCGCGGGCTGCGAGCAGTGCTTCGTTTTCCCACGCAATCAGCACATCCCCCAGATGACGCTGCACGAAGGAGTTTGTCGCCCCTCTCGCACCCGTATCGAGAACAGGAACATGCCTGAAGAGAGCCTTCAGGTAATCTTTTGCGGCATCTTCTGACTGACCATGTGTACGCAGCGCCCAGCCCCACGCGGCAAGATAGTTCCAGCGTGCGCCACCGGATGTTTTGGGATTGGGTGTAATCACGGACACGTCGTCACGGATGAGGTCAGGCCAGTCGTGAATGTTCTTTGGGTTACCCTTGCGCACCAGAAACACGATCGTGCTGGTGAATGGCGTGGAATTATGCGGCAGACGCTTCTGCCAGTCCGCCGCCAGCAATCCGTGCTGAGCCAGAATATCGATATCGTAGGCCAGACCGAGTGTGACGATGTCAGCCGGCGCCCCCTCCAGAACAGAGCGAGACTGAGCTCCGGAACCGCCGTGTGATGTTTTCACCAGCACCCGGTCATCAGGATGCTCCTTGGACCAGAATGCCGAAAAAGATTTGTTGATGTCAGCGTAAAGCTCACGCGTTGGGTCATATGAAACATTCAGGAGTGACCAGCTTGCGGCGTACGCTGAATGCACGCCTCCCACAAAGCTGGCAATGGCAGCCGCGACATTCCCCTTAAGAAAAACACGACGAGTAAAAGCAAGAGTATTTTTCATAAACATCTTCCTGTTTTTAAAATGTCGCCTGAGCTCTGGCTACAAGAGCGTTGCCGTCACGACCGAGCACATTGATACCTCCGCTCACACCTTTGGAGCGGGAAACTATGTAATGGGCATAGTCGAGCATAAATTTGAAATGTTGATTAGGATACCAGTTAAAACCGGTTTCCCAGACAGTCTGTTGATTACCATTGACTCCAGAACCACCCTGCCCAGCTACATCAGCAAGATTTGTAACACTCCAGCGACCACTGAATTCCAGTGCGCCCCAGTGATTCTGGGATGGAGCAAAATCATACTCGACGCCAGGTGTCGTAAATGCAGCCGTTTTAGGATTGTAGGCTCGCGGGTGACCGAATATTGTGTAATTTGCGGCGACATACCAGCCATCGAAGCCCAACGAAGGCAGATTGCTAGCGATGGCCTGATTACTGCGTGAAACACCGATGTGATAATATTCACTCTTAAGTAAAAAGCGCCTCCAGCGAAGTGCCAATTGCGGACCCGCAGCCCATATCTGCGAAACATTAGTCAGAACACCTGATGTCAGTAGCGATGTTTCGCCAAGAGGAACTTCCATATTGTCGGTAAAAGTATAATTACGGCCATTTGGATTCTCATTGACCTTGAATGCTGCCGTTGCTCCCGCTCCGACATGAACATCAATATCCCTGCTTACATAAGGACGACCAGCAATACGAGCGACACCCCCCGTCTGACTATCCGTGATTGTGGTATCCTTGTTGCGATCGCCAAATTTCTGTCCTGTGAAATAGGCAGCTGCTAACCAGCGTTTTTCCCAGTGCTCTCCACCCACACTAAAACGCGCTACACCACCCGCTATATTGCGCACCAGATCAACAATAGTGGGTCGCTCGAGAAATTCGAAGGAATTGGCTCGCTCCGCACTTTCTTCTTCCATCCGCGGTTGGAAATATCCTACAGTCAGAATTGTATTCCTGAGACCTGTGTAATTCAGATTGGCCTCAAATAACCCCACAGTGCCGTCAACAGAACTAGAACCGAAGTCTGGCGTTACATTTGCAACCCAATTCTTGTAGCGCCATGAAAAATATATCCGCATGCGGCGTGCATTTTGAGTAAAATTGTTAAAATTACCTTTTCCTTCGCCCTTTTTTGGACCAGCGCCCAGAAATCCTCCGAAATCTTCCTGAGCTGTTAAACCTAAAGAAAACGCATAAGCGCCATCCTCAGAAGCAATCGTCGGGCGGCCTTTCGGAAAACCGATCTTCATGCCGCCAACCTGCATGGTCTCGTCCTTTGCATTGGCGGCCCTGAAGTCTGCCCATGATTGAACGGGTCCTTCCGACGTAGCTATCCGACTTTCAGACGGGGCACGCGGTCCGTTGGTACGCTCAGCAACCTGAGAAAATACCGGTCTGACCTCTTCTGCTCCCGTGTTTACCAGACGTGTTTGATTTTTATGTCGGCGCACTGAGCCGATATTTTCTATACTATTATGATTACGAGCCTGCGCTCGAAAATCTTGGCGTATGGCCGCCATTTCCTGCCTCATGGCAGCAAGCTCACGACGCAATTCCAGCACTTCAGGGTCAGTGGAACGCGCTTCTGCGTAATGCGGAAGAGTAGAAGCAAGAAAAGGTGAAGCCAGAAACAATGTTCGGCGAAGTGTCGTATTCATGGAAAACCCGGTCACTCGAGAAAAACACCGCCTATGCGGAAGAATATTAGAAGAAGCGGTTCATGTCTCTGTTCAGATTACATAATCCACAACGGGAAGAGACTGATCCATTGTCAGGGAAGGTAATTCCGTGTGTTTTTTACCCACAGGTCGAGCTGGATTACCGACAACGGTCGTATATGGTTCAACAGATTTTAAAACGATCGCTCCCGCGCCTATTTTAGCGCCTTCACCAATCTCGATATTGCCCAGCACTTTTGCGCCGGTTCCAATCAGTGCGCCGCGACGCACTTTCGGATGCCGATCTCCACCCTCCTTACCTGTCCCGCCCAGCGTGACATTCTGGAGCAGAGCAACGTCGTCCTCCACCACGGCACTCTCACCCACCACGATGCCAGTGCCATGATCGAACATGATTCTCTTTCCAAGCTGTGCGGCAGGATGAATATCCACAGCAAACAGCTCGGATGCCCTCCCCTGGATATAACGCGCGAGAAACTTCCGGTCCTCATGCCACAGCCAGTGTGCAACGCGATGAGCCTGCACCGCCTGAAAGCCTTTAAAAAAGAGAAACGGCGTGATGTGGTCGACTGCGGCCGGATCTCTTTCTCTTATTGAGCACAGGTCTGCGGCCGCCATTTCAGCAGCATCCGGTCGGATCTGGAAAAAATCACGGATCAGCGCGTTGAGAACCTGCGCAGGCACCATTTCTCCCGCAAATTTGGAAGAAAGAAGGCGCGCCAGACCACCAGCCAGATCCCGCTGATCAAGAATGCAACTCCGGATCAATCCGATCAGAACCATATCGGCGTTAAGTCGCGCTTCCTTGCGCATCAGCCGCCAGAGTTGAGCTGCTCCACCCTCCTGGAAAGGAGCGCCATGACCGCGTCCCTCCTGCTGCACCACGGCTTCCTGTCGGATCAGAGCTTGTGCATCGACACCATCAGGCCGAGTGATAAGCATGCTGGCCTCCGTTTCGCGCAGAGCCACGAAACTGAGCGGCTGCACGCCGGACCAGTTCTCTTCGTTCGTTCAGAATCTGATTGTGCAGAACACGGACGCTGTCGTGTGTCGCATAAAAACGGTGGGATGTCCGGTTGGTATCCAGAATGATGGCGCCCAGAAAAACACCATCAATTTCAACAGCATGAGACTCATACATGGCAATCCGCCTTCCTGACCAAATGGCCGGCCGACAGATCGCTGCCGGCTATCGGAGGTGAATGACGCCCTTCAGGGCGTCAGCGCAGTCGACCCGACATCGGGTCGTGCGACACATTCGATCTGACATCGCGTGCATGATTCCCATCTTCTTCAAAACACCGTTCATGGTGTGAACGTATTGAGGCACATTCAAGCCGCCCGGTCAACAAACAACGAAACAAAAAATGGATATAATAATTTTACATAATTATATAACTATTTTAAATCGTTTTATAATTATGTATTTAAATCAATATGTTAAAATATATTGATTTCATATTTTACGGCCAGAAAAAATTTTATGACTTCTCATTTCCTTTTTCAGACAGAATCGAAAAAGCCTGTGGAAGCAGAAATACAATATTACTATTTAATTTAGTTATTTACAGGAAAGCTGTCACAAATATTTTTCAGACCCGAGACACGAACAGAGAGATTTTCTAAAAACCAGCGATAGAGTCTCAGCCGAAAAGGTTTCTGACAGGAGTGGAGGCTGCCGTTTCCAGTGTTTTTCCTCAAAAGAAGCATTTGCCCTCGGCCAGAACCACCGGTAAGGCAGAGCCCTGAAAAAGTACCAACAGCGCCGGGGACGGGAAACTTTAACCACGGGTTGCTGTAGCTTGATGTTATGCGCTGGTATGTACGGGCTCAGAACATACCATAAAAAGTAATTTACTGGCATCATGCCGTGCCTGCTGTCACAGAGGACCACATGAACATTCCATCCAGTTCAGAGCAGTCCGGAAATGGATCGGCATGAATGAGATCGTTCTGGTCGCTCTGAAGCGTCCTTATACTTTCGTCGTCCTGTCGATCCTGATACTGGTGTTTGGTCTTCGTGCTATCGTATCGACGCCAACAGACGTCTTTCCAAGCATTCGAATTCCTGTGGTCGCCGTTGTCTGGACCTATACCGGTCTTATGCCGGAAGATATGTCGGGCCGCGTCATTTACTATTATGAACGCGCGCTGACAGCCACGGTCAATAATATCGAACACATCGAAAGCCAGTCCTACTACGGACGCGGCATCGTCAAGGTGTTCTTTCAGCCCGGCACGGACCCTTCCGCCGCGCAGACCCAGATCACAGCCGTCTCCCAGACTGTTCTGAAACAGATGCCGACGGGGTCCACTCCCCCGCTCGTTCTCACCTACAATGCTTCTTCCGTCCCGGTCCTGACACTTCAGGTCTCTTCGACGCATCTGACAGCATCCCAAATCTACGACATGTCGTCGAACCTGATCAGACCGGCGCTGGTGTCCGTCGCGGGCGCGGCCATTCCCAATCCTTATGGTGGTCAGCCGGGCAACGTCATGGT
The DNA here is from genome assembly GCF_002005445.1 of Acetobacter aceti. Taxonomy (NCBI): domain Bacteria; kingdom Pseudomonadati; phylum Pseudomonadota; class Alphaproteobacteria; order Acetobacterales; family Acetobacteraceae; genus Acetobacter; species Acetobacter aceti. Next base: position 1,322,682 of record NZ_CP014692.1, on the reverse strand, counting down.
GGATCTCGATCCGACCAAACTGCTTGCGCATGGACTGTCGCCGGTTGACGTTTCCACGGCTCTTGGAAAGCAGAATATCGTCCTTCCCGCCGGTGACCAGAAGATCGGCGCCTTCGACTGGATGGTGCAGACCAACGCGTCCCCGCGCGAAATCGATACGCTGAACGAACTCCCGATCAAACAGGTTGGCAATTCTGTCGTGTACATGCGCGACGTCGCCTGGGTGCATCAGGGAGGGCCGCCCCAGACCAATCTTGTGCTGGTCAAAGGGCAGCAGGGCGTGCTGATCGTCATCATGAAGAGTGGCGACGCCTCGACACTGGATGTCGTGGCCGGGGTCAAGAAACTCCTGCCGGGTATCCAGAAAACACTGCCTCCGGGCGTGGATATTCATGTCATCAACGACGCCTCCACGTTCGTGAAGGAATCTGTCCGCGACGTGGTGCAGGAAATGCTGACAGCCGCCTGCCTGACCGGGCTGGTTGTGCTGCTGTTCCTTGGCTCATGGCGGTCGACCGTCATCATCGCGACGTCCATTCCGCTCGCCATGCTGTGCTCGATCATCTCCCTGGGCTGGGCCGGTCAGACCATCAATGTCATGACCCTGGGCGGACTGGCGCTGGCCGTCGGTATTCTGGTCGATGACGCGACCGTCATGATCGAAAATATCGATGCGCATCTGGCCATGGACAAGGATCTGGAAACGGCGATCATTGATGCCGCCAACCAGATCGTCATCGCCACCTTCGTCTCAACGCTGTGCATCTGTATCGTCTGGATGCCGCTCTTCCAGCTCAGCGGCGTGGCCGGATGGTTGTTCATGCCCATGGCTGAAGCCATCATCTTCGCGATGATCGCTTCCTTCATCCTGTCCAGAACGCTCGTTCCAACCATGGCCAAATACATGCTGGCGGCACAGGTCGCCGCCGGACACGGGCATGCCGCTGGAGAGCCGAAATCCTTCTTCGGCCGTTTCCAGCGCGGGTTTGAAGCGAAGTTCGAACGGTTCCGCCACGCCTATCGTGACATGCTGGCGCACCTTCAAAGCATTCGAGGCACCTTTATCGGGGGGTTCCTCGTCGCCTCACTCTCATCGCTCGGTCTGCTTTTTTTCGTCGGACAGGACTTCTTCCCCGAGATCAAGTCGAACTCTCTCGCCATGCATATGCGCGCGCCCCTCGGCACACGCATTGAAGAATCAGGCAAGATTTCCCAGCTCATCAACGATGAGATCAGCCGCCTGCTTCCCGGACAGGTCGAAACGATTGTCGATAACTGCGGACTGCCATTCAGCGCCCTCAATCAGGCCTTCATTCCCACGCCGACAGTCGGAGCGCAGGACTGCGATCTGACGATCACGCTAAAGAATGAGGAATCCCCTGTTGCGGAATACCGCCAGATTCTGCGGAATGGCCTTGCGCGCACGTTCCCCGGCACGCAGATCACCTTCCAGCCTGCGGATCTGACCGCCAAGATCCTCAATTTTGGTGCGCCAGCACCTCTGGATGTGCAGATCATCGGACGAAACCTGAAAGAGAATTTCGCCTTCGCCAATCATCTTGCCGCCCGCCTGAGGCATGTTCCGGGCCTGACGGACATCTCCGTTCAGCAGCCGATGACCACGCCGACATTGCTGGTCAATGCACGACGCAGCTTCGCCCTGGGAACCGGCATCACCGAAGCGAATATCACCAACAACATGTTGATCTCGCTCTCGGGCAGCTCGCAGGTCGGACAGGTCTACTGGCTTGATCCGAAGACCGGCGTTTCACATCTGATCGACATCCAGACCCCGTCCCACTTCCTCCAGACTCTGAATGATCTGGAACTGACCCCGATCGACAAGGGAGATGGCAATCCGACAGGTGCGTCACCGCAGATTCTGGGTGGTCTGAGTGAAATTGCCCCGACCGGCACACCCGGCGAAATCGCGCACTACAACATCATGCCGGTCTTTGACATCTACGCCTCCAATGAAGGGCTTGATCTCGGTCGCGTGGCGAAACAGGTGAACCGTATTGTCGAGCAGGAGCAGGAGCGTCTTCCGCGCGGCTCTTCCATGACCGTGAACGGTCAGGGCGTGACGATGAACGCCGCCTATATCCAGCTGATCGGCGGCCTCGCCATGTCGATCCTGCTGGTGTATCTGGTGATTGTGGTCAACTTCCAGTCCTGGCTTGATCCGTTCATCATCATCACCGCCCTCCCCGGAGCGCTGGCCGGCATCGCCTGGTCGCTGTTCCTGACGCATACGGCGCTGTCCGTTCCGGCCCTGACAGGTGCGATCATGTGCATGGGTACGGCGACGGCGAACTCCATTCTGGTCGTGTCCTTTGCCCGTGACGAGCTGATGCGCCACGGCGACGCCGTGAAAGCGGCGGTCGATGCCGGTTTCGAGCGCATACGTCCCGTGCTGATGACAGCATCGGCCATGATCGTGGGCATGCTGCCCATGGCCATGAGCAACTCCCAGAATGCTCCCCTCGGACGGGCTGTCATGGGGGGGCTGATTGTCGCGACACTCTCGACACTGATCTTCGTACCGTGTGTTTTCGCCGCCATTCATTCACGCCGTCATGGAAAACAGATGCCACACCCGGAAGGAGAAACCGCATGAGCGCCCAGACTTCACGCGGACGCTTCGTGCTGATCCTTGTCGTCATTCTCGTCATCGTTCTGGCGGCATGGGGCATCCTCCAGCGCAATATGCACTATGACCATCTCGCACGGGAGACAGCCGAAAGCGCTCTCCCGCAGGTGCAGGTCATTACGGCCCAGCCGGGTCCGGATCATATGAACCTTAAGCTGCCCGCCAATATCTCGGCCTGGTATCTTGCCCCGATCTACGCACAGGTCTCCGGCTACGTGAAGATGTGGTACAAGGACATCGGCGCGCATGTGAAGACCGGTGACGTGCTTGCGGAAATCGACACGCCGGGCCTCGATGCCCAGTATGCCGCGGCCAAGGCCAATCTGGACGTTGCGGTCGCCCGCTACAAGCTTGCGCAGATCACCTCCAGACGCTGGAAGGCGCTCGAAGGCACGCAGGCTGTTTCCCAGCAGGAAGTCGATGTGCAGGCCGCCAACGCCGAAGCTGAGAAGGCGCTGGTCGAAGCCGCCCGTCATGAGATGGAGCGTTATCAGGCGCTTGAAGGGTTCAAGAAGATCGTGGCTCCCTTCGACGGCGTCGTCACCGCGCGTCTGGCGGATGTCGGTGACTATGTGAACGCCGGACGAGGCGATGTCGGCACACGCGGCAATGCGACGGAACTGTTCAGCGTGGCTGATATCCACGCCATGCGTATCTTCGTCTCCGTGCCGCAGGATTATGCTTACATCATCAGTCCAGCCCTCACCGCGACCCTGAGTGTTCCGCAATTTCCCGGCCGGACTTTCCCGGCACGCTATGTCGCTACGGCTGCCGCGTTCAACCCTAACACCCGCACCGTGAACACGGAGCTGATGGTTGATAATCCTCTTGGGGAACTCTGGCCCGACTCATTCGCCACCGCTCACTTCGAAGCGCCGGGTAACGCCAACATCCTGATCCTGCCTCAGGGCGCGCTGATTTTCAGGGCCGAAGGCATGCAGGTGGCCGTGGTTGATCCGACCGATCATGTGCATCTGGTTCCGATCAGGGTCGGCACCGTGCTTGGCGCCACAGTTCAGGTGCTGTCCGGGATCAACCGGTCCGACAGGATCATCAACAACCCCTCCGCCGGCCTGCTGGATGGTGACAAGGTCCGCATCGTACCGGGCACACGCGGATACAACATGCCGTCCACGCCACCGAAAAAACCGGCTACACAGTCACAGAATGACGATGTGCGGGCCATGCCGGAAGACAACAGACCCTCGGCAGAAGCAGGCGGTCGCGAATGAGGCGGTCGTTTTCCTGTCACTTCGCTCTCCTCTTTCTGGCGACATCGACTCTTGCGGGCTGTGATATGGCCCCGCGCTATGCGCCCACAAAACTGATCTATCCAGCTCAGTGGGAAGGTCAGGGCGTGATGCATTACGGGCAACCGGATGAGGGGGCTCCCCGCTCAGACTGGTGGCGTGATTTCGGAGACCCGGAGCTCGATCAGCTGGAAGAGCGGATGCTGGCCGCCAATCCGAACCTTCAGGTGGCCGCCGAAAACTTCACCCAGTCCCGGGATGTGGCGGCGCAGATGGCCTCTCACCTGTACCCTCAGCTCATTGGCGGCGCGAGCGGTGAAAAGGACAAAAGCTCCCGGAACCGGCTGTGGCGGGGTGGTACCGCCAAAGGCCCGATCTACATGTCCTCCGAGCAGTATCAGGCCGCCGCGACCTGGGAGCCTGACTTCTGGAACGCCATCCGGAACCGGACTTTAATCGCCAAGCAGTCGGCGCAGCAGAATGCCGCCGAATACGCCGTGGCGCGCCTCAGCCTGACGACGGAACTCGCCTCTGATTACATCGCGCTGCGTGGGCTGGATGCTCAGGACGCGGTGTACCGGGACTCCATCAGATATTACCAGCTTGCGGTCCAGATCACGCATATGCGTCTGGCAGGCGCGATTGCGGCCGGTCTGGATGTGTCACGCGCCGAGGCCCAGCTTGCCTCAACGCAGGCGGAAGAGACCGATATCCTCGCGCGACGGAATGTGATGGAACACGCCATTGCCGTTCTGGTGAATACCGCGCCTGCGTCTTTCCATATTGCGCCACGGAACAGGATCGCCCTGTCCGATATTCACCCCGCGGCGGGCCTGCCCTCGACACTGCTTGAACGCCGCCCTGATATTGCCGCCTCCGAACGGGCCATGGCGCAGGCCAACCGCGCCATAGGCGTGTCTCGCGCGGCTTTTTATCCACACGTCACGTTCAACGCGATGACCGGCTTCATGGATAACGGCTTTGATCTCGCGTCACTGTCGAACTCGATGTACCAGCTCGGTGCGCAGGCAATTCTTCCCCTGTTTCAGGGGGGTGTGCGTCGTGCGGAACTGCAGCGTTCATGGTCGCAATATCGTCAGTCCGAAGAGACCTATCGCGCTACGGTCCTGACCGCCTTTCAGGAAGTGGAAGACGGCCTGACCAATACGAACCGCCTGCGCACCGAGACCGAGCAGCAGGCGAGAGCGGTGGATGCGGCCCTTCGCACCCAGACGATGACCATGCAGCTTTATACGGGTGGCCTGACAAACTATCTCGATGTCGTCGTGGCACAGCAGGCTGCTCTCGTCGCACGCGTCAGCCTCGTCGGTGTGAAAACACGGCAGCGGCAATCCGTTGTCGCCCTGATCGGCGCTCTTGGCGGCGGCTGGTCGGCGAAAGACCTCCCTGGCCTCAAGCAGATCAGACCGTTCAAGCCCTTGCAGTATGACGGGCTGCATACACCGAAGCCCGTGGGCGATGTTCCGGTGACAACGCTCGGGAAAGATGCTGACCTGACGCGCTCCGTTCAGGATTCGGCCCTGCCGGAAACAGCCCAGTAAGGTGTTTGCGGCAGACGATACGGAGATGGTCCGTCGAAAGCGATATTTTCCAGGTTTCTTTCGATGGCATCTCGTATTCGTGACTGTAGAGAACTTTAAAATATTTATTCCATTAATCAACTCATTGAACAGAAATCGATAATAAACTTTTTCTATATAAAACCATAAATATTTTCTTCCACAAAAGAACAATATCCAGAAACATCTACATATTAAATAACAGCCCGCGACCTCAGTTGTGAAGCGCCACGCAGATCGCCTCATCAAAAAATCAGAACAGCTTTTCAGCCTTACGCCAGACGAGATTCATCACTTTCAATGGCTTCCTGTATAAAGAGGGAACTCTCTGCCGACGATGATCGGCATGAACAGGACAGGTTCAAACAAGGATGCGCTCTGATGCATAGCTGTGCCGTTTCATGTCTTGCCTTCATGGCCGCAGCGATGTCGTTCCTGTCACCTCCACTGAACGCGGCCTCCATTGCTCCCATATCCGAGACACAGACAACGCTTCCTGAGCGTCACACGGCTTTTTCGGAGCAACTCTTCCGGCTTCCGACGAGAGACGGAACAATTCTTGAAGCGACGCTGCTTCTGCCTCACATGGCGGGTCCGTTCCCCCTCGCTATCGTCAGTGGCGGCGCCTCGCATATTTCCGGCTCCAATCATGGAACACGAGATCGATACGATTATCTCTCCGGATATTTTCTTGCACGTGGCTATGCGGTTCTCCGCCCCATGGCGAGAGGGTTTGCCGGCTCAGGAGGTCAGTTGATCTCTGACGGGTGCGAACTCGCCACCACAGCCCGCCGCAATGCAGAAGACACTCGGGATATCTCTGCTGCCATTGCAGAGCTTTCCGACATTGATGCTACACGGATTGTCACGGCAGGCCTCAGTTTTGGCGGCTGGGTCCAGATGGCCATGGGAACCATGCCGCTTCCCGGCACACGCGCCCAGCTCCTGTTCTTTCCCCTGATGCATGTTTCAAGCTGCCACAATGACGCTGACAGGCTGCTGGCCGGTGCAGGTGAGTTCGGCGCTGAAACCCGGCTTCCAACTTTGTGGGTTCAGGGCGAGAATGATTCTCTGGCTCCCACAGCAACATGGAAAGCAATGTTCGCCGCTTACAGGGAAAAGAATCCACGGGCAGAACTGGTGGATGTTCCGCCTTTTCTCAATGATTCCCATTCTCTCCTGAATGACCCGGACGGACTCAGACCATGGCTGTCACAGGCTGACGCGATGCTGGAACAGGCGGGACTGCCCCACACGGTTGTCGTGTCCGATTACCTCCCTGCCCTGCCGCCTCCATCATCCGGCTATGCGGAACTGAACGATTTCAGCAGGCTTCCCGCCCGGAACGACATGATGCGCAAGGCCTACCAGACTTTTCTGGCACAGCAGACGCCGAGAGCCTTTGTCATCGGAGATGACGTCGAAAGTGTGGGGGCTCATGCTTTCGACCCCATCACGTCCGCTCTTTCCGCCTGCAACAAAGCCTCTCAAAACTGCCATCTCTACGCTTATGACAACCGCGTCGTCTGGCAGGAGCACTCATCCTCACAGACAAACGAACAGACTATCACCGTTCCCGCGGGGAAAGTTGTCTCGGTGTTTTACTCGGTCCTCAACACCGACTGCTCTCCGCGCTACGTCCCCGCGATCAAGCTTGTCAAAGGCCCGGCTCACGGTGCGTTGCGGATGAGCACATCCGCCATCGGACTGGCCCATCACACTGTTGGCCCCTTGATGAAATGCAACGCCATGCCCGTCAAAGGATCTGTCCTGCAATATCGCTCTGATCCTGATTTCAGTGGAACAGACAGAGTGACGATCACAAAACAGACCAGTACCGATCCTCAGGACCCGCCGGTCACCCTGACCTATCTGTTCACGATAGACTGAGACGTTCAGTTTATCGATAATTTACTGAACTTTCCTGACAGATCTATTCGCAAGCTAAAATAACAATTTTAAATAGTGTTTATTTTCATAAACCCGTCAGCTTGCTTAAATGAGTTCAAGAACCTATGTGTAAAATCATATTACAACGATCCAGTGCCGTAATATAGAACGACCGAGTGCCCGCCATGCCGCCAGACACCCTCTCCGCCCTCTCCCGGCGCGCCCTTCTTGTGGGGGGACTGGCCTGTGCGGGATCAGCCACATTTCTGCGGGGAACGTCCGCTCGTGCCGCGACGACGCTGCTCAATGTGTCCTACGACCCAACACGGGAACTCTACCGTGAAATCAATGCAGCATTTTCTGAAAATGAAAAGAACAGCAGCGGATCGTCTGTAACAGTCCGCACGTCCAACGGTGGCTCAGGTGCGCAGGCCCGCTCCGTAATGGAAGGCGCGCCCGCTGATATTGTGTCGCTCGGTCTGGCCCGGGATATCGACATGCTGGCGCAGAAAGGTCTGGTGGCGGCAGACTGGCAGGGACGTCTGCCGCATAATTCCACGCCATTTACCAGCACGATCGTTTTCCTTGTCAGAAAGGGAAATCCTAAAGCTATCCACGACTGGACGGATCTGGTGCATGGCGACGTTCAGGTCGTGACTCCAAATCCGAAAACATCCGGTGGTGCACGGTGGAACTACCTCGCGGCGTGGGGCTGGGCGCTTCATCAGACAGGCGGCACGGACGCATCGGCCCGTGCCTATCTTCAGGAACTCTTCCAGCATGTACCGGTGCTGGACGCCGGAGCACGGGGAGCCACCAACAGCTTCGTACAGCGAGGTCTTGGCGACGTCCTGATCGCATGGGAAAATGAGGCTCTGCTCGCCACCCATGAGCTGGGACCGGACCGCTTCGACATTATTGTGCCATCCCTCTCGGTTCTGGCGGAACCTCCGGTCGCGCTCGTGGATCACAATGCCAGCACACATGGCACAACCGCCATCGCACAGGACTATCTCGAATTCCTCTACACGCCTCAGGCGCAGGATATCGCCGCGAAACATTATTTCCGACCGACTGACAGCACGGTGGCGCGCTCCCATGCCGCTGAGTTTCCCAAGGTGAAGACTTTCGACATTGCCAGTCTGGGTGGCTGGGCGGCCGTTCAGAAAAGGCACTTCGCGGCAGGAGGGATCTTCGACCAGATCTATACGCAACATGGCTGAGGCGACGATGCCCGTGCGTTCCCGCACGAGTGACCCCCTCCCCGGCTTTCGTCTGGCGCTTTTCTCTACCCTGCTTTGGATCGGACTGATCGTGGCGCTGCCTCTCGCCGCGCTTGTACTGCGCCCATGGCAGGAAGGGCTCGGCGCGATGACAACAGCCCTGCACGATGGCCGTATGTTCGCCGCACTACGGGTCAGTTTCGTCACGGCTTTCATTGCCGCCCTGATCAATGTACCCGTCGGTCTGCTGCTGACCTGGACTCTCGTGCGGGTGCGCCTGCCGGGCCGTCGGATTGTGGATGCACTGATTGATCTGCCATTCGCCATTCCGACCGCCGTGACGGGCATCACACTGGCCACGCTGTATGGGCCGCAGGGCTGGCTCGGCAAACCGCTGGCGCATCTCGGGATCAGCATTGCCTACTCCACCGCCGGTATTGTCGTGGCGCTGATGTTTGTCGGCCTGCCGTTTATCGTCCGCAGCGTGGAACCGGTGCTGCGCGGCCTGCCACCGGAACAGGAAGAGGCGGCCGGACTGCTGGGCGCAAGCTCATGGCAGACGGTGTGGCGTGTGGTGCTGCCTTCGCTTCTCCCCGCCACGGTCAGTGGGTTCGGTCTGGCGTTCGCACGCGGAATCGGTGAATACGGTTCGGTCATCTTCATCGCCGGCAACCAGCCGTTCAGAACAGAAATCGCTCCCCTGCTGGTGGTCGTCCGCCTTCAGGAGTTCGACTACGCTGGCGCGACCTCCATCGCGTTCATCCTGCTTGTCGCCTCGATGCTCTGCCTTGCCGGTGTCGCCATGCTGCGTCGGCGTGTGGCCCGCGGCCTGATCTCGGGAGTGAACTGATGAGCGCTCTCACCCGCTGGTCACTGGTCGCCACCACATGGCTCATTGTGGGCGTCGTTCTGATCCTGCCGCCGCTTCTGGTCATCTCGGAAGCCCTGCGTGACGGACTTCCCACGGCGCTCGCTTCTCTGGCTGATCCTGACGCTCTGTCGGCGATCAGGCTGACCGTCGAAATGACCGTGCTGTCCGTCGTCATCAACACCATCTTCGGTGTTCTGGCTGCGTGGCTGATCTCGAAATACCGCTTTCCTTTTCGTGGCGTGCTGGTGGCCCTGATCGAAATCCCGATCAGTGTGTCTCCTGTCGTCGCGGGTCTGGTGTGGCTGCTGCTTTTCGGCTCGCAAGGCTGGTGGGGCGCCGCGCTGGAGCGTTACAACATCCACATCGCGTTTGCTCCGGCGGGCATCCTGCTCGCCACGCTGTTCGTGACCTTCCCATACGTTACGCGCACGATCCTGCCTCTGATGGAGCAGCAGGGTCGGGATGCGGAAGACGCGGCCACGCTGCTGGGCGCATCCTTCTGGCAGATCCTCTGGCGTGTCACCCTGCCGGATGCGCGATGGGCGTTGCTGTCCGGCGTACTGCTCACCACAGCCCGCGCCATGGGCGAGTTCGGCGCGGTGTCGGTCGTATCCGGCCATATTCCGGGCATGACGGAAACAATGCCCCTGCACATCGAAACGCTCTATAATGGCTACCAGTCGGTCGCAGCGTTCTCCATGGCGGCGCTTCTGGCCATCATGGCCATGACGACGGTGGGGTTCAGGGCTTTTTTTGAAAACCGGGCACGACGTGCCGCGCTGGCTGGAGATGCCGGATCATGAGCGTACACATCGAAAAACTCATCCGCCGCGCACCGGGCAACCCGGACCGTATCCTGCTTGACCGCGTTTCCGTCGATATTCCGGATGGCTCGTTCGTGGCGCTGGTCGGACCATCCGGCGCGGGCAAGACGACCCTGCTGCGCTCCATCGCCGGGCTGGACCCGCATTCTTCGGGACTGCTGACGATCGACGGGCGGGACTCCGCTGAACTGACGCCTCGTGAGCGCAATGTCGGATTTGTGTTCCAGAACTACGCCCTGTTCCAGCACATGACCGTGGCGAAGAACATCTCTTTCGGCCTCGACGTCCTGCCGGGACGTGACCGTCCGGGCAAAGCCGAGATCGATGGACGGGTGAAAGAGTTGCTGGAACTGATCCAGCTTCCCAACCTCGGCAACGCCTACCCGCAACGTCTGTCCGGCGGCCAGCGCCAGCGCGTGGCGCTCGCACGTGCTCTCGCGACGAACCCGAAGCATCTTCTGCTGGACGAGCCTTTTGGCGCTCTGGATCCGGTTGTGCGCCGGGCAGTCCGTGAATGGCTTCGCTCGCTGCATGACCGGTTGGGCCTCACCACCATTCTTGTGACCCATGATCAGGAAGAGGCTCTGGATGTTGCTGACAGGCTGGTCGTGATGCAGGACGGTCGGATCGTGCAGGATGCAGACGCGGGAGAGCTGGAAGCGCACCCTGCCACACCGTTCGTCATGGAGTTTCTGGGCGAAACCCTGACGTTCCGGGGAACCGTTTCCGGGGGGATATTCCTGCCGGAAACATCTCATGTCACACCTTTTCCTGTGACAATCGAAGAAGACGGACCTGGGGTTGCCCTGATCAGGCCCCATGAAGTCCGACTGACCGCCGACGCCAATGGCGCGCCGGTGCGTCGCATTGGATCACGCTACGGACTTTCCCGTCTGGCGGTTGATCTGAACGGACGAATTGTGGAAGTTCTGGGTTCAGGCAGCGAGCAGATTTTTTCTTCCGGAGCGAAGCTGCATATTGATGCGGCGCGTTTGTTCCGTAATGGAACACTCTTGAGTATCATGAACGGTCGGCACGCCGCTGCCGCGTGATATTCAACAGACAGAAAACGTGATTTTCAGCTTTTCTGTTGTCATGAGGGACGCAAAAGCGTAGTTGATTGGCCCCGGCACCAGCCGGAACGCCTGTTCAGGGGATTTATTTCGACGTGGTGGATATCAGAAGCAACAGACGCGATGCAGACGGGCAGAGCGTCATCACCGCCAACCGGCTGCTGGACGGCATTACTGTCTGGCGGGCCGCGGATGGCTCGTGGAAAGAACGCATCACTGAATCTGCTCCCGTTTCAAACACTGACGTCGAAGACCTGCTGTCCTCATTACAGGGTAAGGCGCAGGAGCTGGGGCTGGTCGGCGTTTATGGCGTCCAGGTGCAGGACGACACTGACGGGAAGATCATCCCCGTGACATCCCGTGAACGTATTCGCGCCTTCGGTCCTTCTGTCCACCCTGAATTCTCCCCACTCTGAGAGGTGCGCCATGTCAACAGAAACCATGACACGCGCTGAAGCTGCTCCCGCCGTGCTGCCGGTCGGCCGTTACGGTTACGATCAGATCGATCGCACCTTCCTGCGTGAACGGATCGAGCAGTTCCGCGATCAGGTCAATCGCCGCATTGCCGGTGATCTGACCGAAGAAGAATTCAAGCCACTGCGCCTGATGAACGGGCTGTATCTCCAGTTGCACGCCTACATGCTGCGTGTGGCGGTGCCTTATGGCACGCTGGGCAGCAAGCAGGTCCGCGCCCTCGCCCGCATCGCCCGCGAGTTCGACAAGGGTTACGGACACTTCACCACGCGTCAGAACATCCAGTTCAACTGGATCAAGCTGGAAGACACCGTGGCGGCGCTGGAAGTGCTGGCGGAAGCCGACATGCACGCCATCCAGACCAGCGGCAACTGCATCCGCAACATCACCTCGGACGAGTTCGCAGGCGCGGCGAAGGATGAGCTGCTCGACCCGCGCGTCCATGCGGAAATCCTGCGTCAGTGGTCCACGCTGCACCCGGAATTCACTTTCCTGCCGCGTAAATTCAAGTTCGCCATTTCCGGCAGTCCGCATGACCGGGTTGTCGCACGGTTCCACGATATCGGTCTGATCGCCCGTCCCGGCCCACATGGTCGGCCTGTTTTCGAGGTATTCGTCGGTGGCGGTCTTGGTCGTACGCCCATCGTGGGTGTCAGCCTGCGCGACGATCTGCCTGAAGAAGATCTGCTCGCCTATATGGAAGCGATCCTGCGCGTCTATAACGCCCACGGACGTCGCGATAACATCTACAAGGCGCGCATCAAGATCCTCGTGCAGGCCCTTGGCACAGACGAATTCCGTCGGCAGGTCGAGGAAGAATTCGTGGCCATGGACCGGGCGCGCTATCGGATCGAGCCGGGCCTTGTTGAAGCGATCAAGGCCCGCTTCGGCGCACCCGCTTTCGCTCCTGCGGGCGAGGCTGTCGCCGTGCTGGCTGAGGACCGTCGCCGTGACATCGCGTTCGACGCCTGGGTGCGCACCAACACGCACGAACACAAGGCGCCGGGCTATATTTCTGTTGTCATCTCGCTGAAACCGGCGGGCGGCATTCCGGGTGATGCGACCGCTGAACAGCTTGATCTGCTGGCCGATCTCGCCGACGAATTCAGCTTTGGCGAACTGCGTGTGACCCACCTCCAGAACGTGGTTCTGGGTCATGTCCGGCAGGACCAGTTGCACACGGTCTGGCAGCGTCTGTCACAGGCTGGCCTCGGCACGGCCAACGTGAACTTCATCACCGACATCGTCGCCTGCCCCGGCCTTGATTACTGCGCTCTGGCCAATGCCCGCTCGATCCCCATCGCGCAGAAGCTCAGTTCCCGGTTCGCCAATCTGGAGCTTCAGCGTGAGATTGGTGATCTGCGGATCAATATTTCGGGCTGCATCAATGCCTGCGGTCATCACCACGCCGCGCATCTGGGGATTCTTGGCGTAGACAAGCGCGGACAGGAAGCCTTCCAGATCACGCTCGGCGGATCGGGCGAGGAAGATGCGTCCATCGGCCAGATTCTCGGCCCGGCCATGGCTGAAGATGAAACGGTCGATGCCGTCTCAAGGCTGATTGATCTCTATCTCGTGCGTCGTGAAAACGGCGAACGGTTTCTGGATACCTACCGCCGCGTCGGCACGGCTGCCTTCAAGGATGTTGTTTATGCCCCTGCTTGAGAATGGCCATCCGGTCGAGGACACATGGCGCTACGCAGTCGAGAGCGAGGCGCTTGGCGCAGGGGATATCATCGTGCCTTTCGACAGGCTGAGCGAAGGTCTTGGTCGTACAGAAGGTCGCCTGGGTGTGGTGCTTCCAAACAGTGAGTCCGTTTCGACTCTGAAAGAAGCGCTTCCGAAACTGGCTCTTGTTGTCGTCACATTTCCGATATTCCGTGATGGCCGCGCTTTCAGTCAGGCGCGCGCCCTTCGGGAGCATCTGCATTTCACGGGAAAAATCCGGGCTTCCGGCCATATTCTTCCAGATCAGTATGAATTTCTGCTCCGCTGCGGCGTTGACAGCGTGGAAGTTTCCGGAAATACCGATATGGCGCCGTGGGAACAGGCTCTCCGTCGCTTCACGATTGCGACCCAGCCCTCTCCGGTGCTGGACGAGAAGCCGACCGGTTTCGGGTTGCGCCGCTTCCTTGCGACGCCCTGAACCACCCGGCAATCGCCTGAACCACTGAAACGGCTGCAACCTGATATCCCACTCAGGTGCGGCCTTTTTATTGGCAAAAAGAGCTCTCCCCAGCCATCGGAAGCGACTGTGTTGCTTTGTGAGGGTTCGGAGCAGAGCCCCGAAAAATCACCACACCTGCATTTGCAAAATATACGCAGATTGCGAATGCTTTCATCACAAATGTGTGCGGATACAATTGATCCTCATGAAAAAGTTAGCGGCATTTACTGAAAGAGTGTTGCGCTGATGGTCGAGTTTGCCCCTATGGTATGAGAACTAAAAATAACAATATCGAATCAGAAACATGCCCCCTAAAGACCTGTTTTCCCTTCATGGTCGTCGCGCCCTTATCACAGGTTCTTCACGAGGCATCGGCCTTGCTCTGGCCAAGGGGCTCGGTGAATATGGTGCGGAGATTGTTCTGAACGGACGCAATCCGGACGCTCTTGAACAGGCCCAGTCTCTGCTGCAGGACGCCGGCGTAGAATCCTCACTCTCCGCTTTTGATGCGACAGATCAGGCTGCCGTCATTTCTGCTGTCGATACAATCGAGCAGACGCATGGTCCCATTGATATCCTTATCAACAATGCAGGCATTCAGAGACGGGCTCCGCTGGAAGATTTCCCCCGCGACGACTGGGATGCGCTCATGGCGACCAATCTCAACGCCGTCTTCTTCGTCGGACAGGCTGTCGCACGCCACATGATCGGCCGCAGGAAGGGAAAGATCGTCAATATCTGCTCTGTGCAGAGCGAACTTGCCCGTCCCGGAATTGCTCCTTACACAGCGGCGAAAGGCGCTGTAAAAAACCTGACCAAGGGGATGGCGACGGACTGGGCGAAGCATGGCCTGCAGATCAACGGGCTTGCGCCCGGCTATTTTGAAACGGAGATGAATGCAGCGCTCGTGAATGATGCAGCTTTCACAGAATGGTTGTGCAAGCGTACGCCCGCCGCCCGTTGGGGCAAGGTCGAGGAACTTATCGGCGCTGCGGTGTTTCTTTCCTCTGACGCCTCAAGCTTTGTAAATGGGCACATCCTGATGGTCGATGGTGGCGTTACCGCCTCCCTGTAAGAAAAGAACCCCGTGAGCGCCTGTGCTATCCAGATACGTCGCTGAAGCACAGGAGAGAATATCTCTGAAGACAGACAGTCTCATAATCGGAAACAATAAGAATAATGAGTCCACTGTTCGCCATAATCCTGACTACATGCGCTATTCTCAGTATCATTATACTGATTGCGCGTTTTCGTCTGAACCCTTTCATTGTCCTGTTCGTCACCTCCATTGTCATTGCCCTCATCGCGGGCATGCCAGCGGACAAGGTAGTCGGATCGTTCGAGTCAGGAGCCGGTCACGTGCTCGGGCATGTGGGAACCGTCATTGCCCTCGGGACCATGCTTGGGAAAATGCTGACCGAGTCAGGAGGGGCGGATCAGATCGCCCTGACGATTTCCCGCAAGGCGGGCCGCGGCCACGCGGACTGGGCCATGATGGTTATCGGCCTGCTGGTCGGACTGCCTGTTTTCTTTGAAATCGGCTTCGTGCTGCTGATCCCGATCGCCTTTGTTCTGGCGGCACGGACCAACACATCCCTTCTGCGTATCGCACTCCCCATGGGCGCCGCGCTTTCCGTGACCCACGCCCTGATCCCGCCTCATCCAGCGGCCCTGCTCGCGGTCAGCGCCTATCACGCCAATATCGGCAAAACCATTTTCTATGGGCTGCTTGTCGGCATCCCCACCGCCATCATCGCCGGACCAGTCTTCGGGCGTTTCGCCGCCAGTCATGTGCCTTTGCTCGAAGAGAACCCGATGGCCGCACAGTTTGTCAGCGCAAAACCGCCTGAAAACATGCCCGGCTTCACAGTGACACTTCTGACCATCCTCTCACCGGTCATACTGATGCTTCTGGGCTCGGGTGCGGATTTCATCTCCGCGCCGCATACGATCCTGAACACCAGCCTGCATTTCCTCGGCAACACAGTGATCGCCCTGACGCTGGCGACCATCCTCTCCTTTTATGTGCTGGGTCTCGCTCGTGGTTTTTCACGAGAGACGATCCTGCGCTTTTCGACGGAATGTCTGGGCCCTACAGCCCTGATCATGATTCTCGTCGGCGCAGGTGGTGGTTTTGGAAAGGTTCTCATCGATAGCGGCATCTCGGATGCGATTACACATGCAGCTCTGGGCGCTCACATGCCGCTTCTGGTTCTGGCGTGGCTGCTGGCGGTCATCGTCCGTGTCGCCTGCGGCTCGGCAACGGTCGCCATGGCCACGGCTTCAGGGATCGTTGCGCCCATTCTCAGCCATGCGCCGTCGATTTCTCCAGAACTCATGGTGCTGGTGACGGGCGCAGGTTCCGTGGCGCTTGGCCCCATGAACGATGCCGGGTTCTGGCAGATCAAGGAATATCTTGGTCTGACGGTACCTCAGACGCTCAAGACATGGTCCGTTCTGGAAACACTGATTGCCGTGTGCGGACTGGTTTTCTGCCTGATCGGCTCGCTGTTTCTGCACTAGGCCTTTTCGACCTTGAAGTCCGCCCGTCCCTGAGACCAGCTTAACGAGAGGAATTCGATCTCACTCGGGCGAACACGCTCATCATCAGACCATGGCGGTTGACTCCCGCACAGTGTGACAGCCTGACCTGTCTGCCCTTAGATCTTCTCGGCTTGCCTCCCATGATCGTGGCTTCCCAAAAACATGATCAAGAAAATTTTTTGTGTACGACAGTATTTTTCAGATAATTCTTTCAAACAGAATAAGACCATTTAATTACAATTGATGCACGTCAAGGACGCCACATCTTTCTATCGCTAAATAATCATCAATATTGAGCGGGTCCTACGCGGACCCCTCCCTCCTGAGAGAAGTCTGTAAATCCTCTGTAAATCCAGAGTCCCAATTCCAGAAAATGGATACTGATCAATGAGCCTTACAATCGCGGCGATCAGGGAGAGAGAACAGGGAGAGCGCCGTGTTGCGCTTATCCCTCTGGTGGCTCAACGCCTCCAGCATATGGGCTGCACCACTGCCCTCGAAACCGAGGCTGGCGCTGCGTCCTTCTATCCCGACGCAACATACAAGGACACGACGATACGGAGCGATGTCGGCACGCTGCTTGCCGGCGCTGACGTTGTCCTTGCCGTCAATCCCCCCACTCCGGATATGATCGCCAGAATGCGGTCAGGCTCCATCCTGATTTCCTTCATCTACGGACGCACCCATCCGGATGTGGTCAAGGCGTTGCAGGCGCAGAAAATCACCTGCTTCGCCATGGAACAGATCCCCCGCATCAGCCGTGCACAGGCCATGGACGCCCTGTCCAGCCAGGCCACGCTCGCCGGGTATTACGCCGTTCTGCTCGGCACCGTTCACATGCCGAAAATCCTTCCCATGATGACCACCGCCGTCGGTTCACTGAGAGCCGCGCAGGTTCTGGTCATGGGACTGGGTGTCGCCGGATTGCAGGCGCTGGCGACCGCAGGCCGTCTGGGCGCTGTGACCGAAGGCTATGACGTCCGGCCCGAGACAAAAGAGGAAGCGCACTCCCTCGGGGCGAAGTTCGTCGAAACAGGCGTGGATGCCACCGGTCAGGGCGGTTATGCCCGCGAGCTGACCGCGGACGAAAAGATCAAGGTCAAATCCGTCCTGTCCGATCACATCGCCCATGCCGATCTGATCGTCACCACCGCCGCCGTGCCGGGCCGGAAAGCGCCTCGCCTGATCGACGCTGAACAGATTTCAAAAATGAAACCGGGCGCCGTCATCATCGATATGGGCGCGGAAGGTGGCGGCAACTGTGAAGGCACTGTCGCTGGCCAGACGGTTCAGGTCGGACCCGCCATTCTTGTCGGCCCTGTTAACCTGCCATCCTGCCTTTCCGAGCAGGCCAGCGAGCTCTATTCGAAAAACATTCTGAATCTGCTCCAGCAGATCATCAAGGACGGGAAACTGTCCCTCGACATGACGGACGAGGTGATCGCCAAGACACTCGTCACTCATGACGGAAAGATCACCAACGACGGTGTGCGGGAAGCGATCGAGGGACCAGCGCGAACAGCGGCCCCGTCGTCGGTCTCAGCACCGGCCTCCACTCAGGCACCGCCTCCTCCCGCCGCGCCGACCACGGGATCGAAAGGGTAATCCAATGCCAGTGACATCCATGACTTTCATCATAGCGCTGTATATTTTCATGCTGGCGGCTTTCACCGGATATGTCGTCATCAGCCGCGTTCCATCGATCCTGCACACCCCGCTGATGTCAGGCTCCAACTTCATCCACGGCATCGTCGTTGTGGGCGCTCTCAGCGTGCTGCTGTCCGCCACCAATATCCCTGAACAGGTCATCGGCTTCATTGGTGTTCTTTTCGGCGCGGGCAACGTGATGGGCGGTTATGTCGTCACGGATCGCATGCTGGCCATGTTCAAGCCCAGCACGCAGAAACCCGCGCAGAAAGCGCAGGACGGGAAGGCCTGATCCAATGAGCGCTGTTGATTACGTCATCGGTCTGAGCGGGCTCATCGCCTCCGGACTGTTCATTTATGGCCTCAAGGGAATGTCTTCCCCCGTCACGGCAGTGCGCGGCATCGTCATCGCAGGCTGGGGCATGGCCTTTGTTGTCGCGGTCGCCTTCCTGCAGGCGTTCAATGTCCCCGACGAGGTGCTGCCTCACCTTCCCGTCAATCTGGGGCTTGCCGTCATCGCCCTGCTCCTCGGCGGCGCCTGGGCGGGCTGGAAAGGCAAGACCGTCGCCATGACGGCGATGCCGCAGATGGTCGCCCTGTTCAACGGCATGGGTGGCGGTTCCGCCGCCGCCATCTCGGCTGTTGCGCTCCTCCGTCACAACGAGACCGATGCGCTGCATCTGGGCGTGACGGTGCTGGGTGGCCTGATCGGCTGCGTCTCGCTGACAGGCTCTCTCATCGCCTGGGCAAAACTCGACGGACGCCTGAAAAAACCGATGCGGTTCAAGGGCCAGCAGATCTTCAATCTTCTGGTCTTCCTTGGAACCGCTGTTCTGGGCGGAATGGCGGTCGTGACGCAGATGCAGGGCGCGCCGGAAGCAGGTCTGTTCTCGCTGCTGTTCTTCCTCGGCGCCCTCTTCTTCGGTCTCTGCATGACCGTGCCGATCGGCGGCGCGGACATGCCGGTCGTGATCTCGCTCTACAACGCCTTCACGGGCCTCGCTGTCGGTCTTGAAGGCTACGTCATGGCCGATCCGGCCCTGATGATCGCCGGTATGGTCGTCGGTTCCGCCGGCACGCTGCTGACGCTGCTCATGGCCAAGGCGATGAATCGTTCGATCGCCAACGTGCTGTTCAGCAATTTCGGGGCGTCTTCCGGTGAGGCTGCCGGTGGTCCGCAGGGCAAGATGAAGTCAACGGACCCGGCGGATGCTGCCTCCACGATGCGTTACGCATCCAGTGTGATCATCATTCCGGGTTACGGTCTGGCCGTGGCCCAGGCGCAGCAGAAGCTGTACGAGATGGTGAAGATGCTCCAGACCGCCGGTGTGGACGTGAAATTCGCCATCCACCCCGTTGCCGGACGCATGCCGGGTCACATGAATGTGCTGCTCGCCGAAGCCGGCGTGCCTTACGACATGATCTATGACATGGACGACATCAACGACAGCTTCAAGACTACCGATGTCGCTCTGGTGATTGGTGCGAACGACGTGGTGAATCCATCCGCCCGCACCGACAAGTCCTCGCCGATCTACGGCATGCCGATCCTCAACGCGGATCAGGCGAAACAGGTGTTTGTCATCAAGCGTGGTCAGGGCACCGGCTATTCGGGCGTGCAGAACCCGCTGTTCTTCCTTGACAACACGACCATGATCTTTGGAGACGCGCAGGCGGTCCTGAGCAAGATGGTCGAGGCCCTCAAGGCGCTTGGCACAAACTGAGCAGCAACTGAACGACAGACCATAACGCAAAGGAAACAGAGTGATGGCAGGCAAGATGAAAGCCGCAGTCGCCCATGAGTTCAACAAACCGTTGACGATTGAGGAACTCGACATTCCGACGATCAACCAGAACCAGATTCTGGTGAAGATGGACGCCTGTGGCGTGTGTCACACCGATCTGCACGCTGTGCGTGGCGACTGGCCCGTCAAACCGACTCTTCCGTTCATTCCCGGTCATGAGGGCGTCGGGCACGTGGTTCAGGTTGGCAGCAACGTGAACTGGGTGAAGGAAGGCGACTATGTGGGAGTGCCTTACCTCTACTCTGCCTGCGGCCACTGTCTGCACTGTCTTGGTGGCTGGGAGACCCTGTGTGAGAAGCAGGAAGATACCGGCTATACCGTCAACGGCTGCTTTGCCGAGTATGTCGTCGCGGACCCGAACTATGTCGCCCATATCCCCAAGGGCGCGGACCCCCTTCAGGTTGCGCCGGTTCTCTGCGCCGGACTGACGGTCTACAAGGCGCTGAAGATGACGGACACGAAACCCGGTGACTGGGTAGCCGTGTCCGGCGTCGGCGGTCTGGGCCAGATGGCGATGCAGTATGGTGTCGCCATGGGCAAGAACATGATCGCCGTGGACATTGACGACGAAAAACTGGCGACGGCGAAGAAACTGGGCGCGGCGCTCACCGTTAACGCCAGGGACACGGACCCCGCCGCCTTCATCCAGAAAGAAGTCGGTGGCGCTCAGGGCGTGGTTGTCACCGCCGTTTCCCGTATCGCCTTTTCTCAGGCGATGGGCTATGCACGACGCGGCGGAACAATCGTTCTCAATGGCCTGCCGCCGGGAGATTTCCCGGTGTCGATTTTCGACATGGTCATGAATGGAACGACGGTCCGAGGGTCAATCGTGGGTACGCGTCTCGATATGATCGAGGCGCTGTCATTCTTTGCAGACGGAAAGGTGCATTCGGTTGTGAAACCGGACAAGCTGGAAAACATCAACCGTATCTTTGATGATCTGGAAAACGGTCGCATTGATGGCCGTGTCGTTCTGGATTTCCGGAACTGAGCCCGGTCGCTGCCTGAGTATGAACGCGGCATCCTCAACTGCACCGCAACAAGAAAGGAATTAGGCACATGGCCTACGCAACGACAAATCCATTCACAAATGAACAGATCAAGGTGTTCCCGAACGCGACGGACGCCGAAATTGATACAGCTCTTGATTCGGCCCATAATGCGTTCCTGTCCTGGCGCACCACCTCCTTCGCCGAGCGTGCGAAGGTGATGCAGAAAGCCGCTGATATTCTGCGCGCCAACATCGACGAATACTCCAAGCTGCTGACCCTCGAGATGGGCAAGGTTTTCGGCGAGGCCAAGGCCGAGACGGAACTGTCCGCCGCCATCTTCGAATACTACGCAAAGAACGCAGAGAAGCTGCTGGCTCCTGAAGAACTGCCCGTCGCCAACAGGGACGAAGGTCGCGCGAAGGTCATCCATCAGCCGCTGGGCGTTCTGCTCGCCGTCGAGCCGTGGAACTTCCCGTTCTATCAGGTCGCCCGCATCATTGCGCCCCAGCTTTCCGCCGGTAACACGGTTGTTCTGAAGCATGCTTCCAACGTGCCGCAGTGTGCTGCCGCCATGGACAAGCTGATGATCGAAGCCGGTCTGCCAAAGGGTGCGTTCCAGAACCTGTATCCGACGCACGATCAGGTTTCCCGCATCCTTGCCGATCACCGCGTGTGCGGTCTGGCCCTGACGGGATCTGAAGGGGCTGGCTCACGTCTGGCAGCAGAAGCTGGTCAGGCTCTGAAGAAGTGCACGATGGAACTGGGTGGCGCGGACGCCTTCATCGTTCTTGAAGACGCCGACCTCGAGAAGACCGTGAAGTGGGCCGTGTTCGGCCGTCACTGGAACGCCGGTCAGGTCTGCGTGTCTTCCAAGCGCATGATCATCGTTGACGCTGTTTATGACGAGTTCATGAAGCAGTATCGTGATGGCGTCGCAAAGCTGAAAATGGGCGACCCGATGGACCCGGCCACCACGCTGGCTCCGCTGTCTTCCCAGAAGGCCGCTGACGATCTGAAGAAGCAGGTTGAAGGGGCTGTCGCAGCCGGAGCGAAAGCGGAAGAGATCCCGCTGGAGATGCCGAACGCAGGCGCATTCTTCCGCCCTGTCATTCTGACGGACGTGAAGGACGGCAACCCCGCCATGCGCGAGGAGTTCTTTGGCCCGGTCTCCATGATCTTCCGCGTGAAGGACGAAGCCGAAGCCGTCCGTATGGCCAATGACAGCCCGTATGGCCTTGGCGGTTCCGTCTTCACGAAGGACGAGGCTCGCGGCGTTCGCGTGGCCGAGCAGATCGAAACCGGCATGGTGTTCGTCAATCACCCGACGATGGTGAAGGCTGACCTGCCGTTCGGTGGCGTGCTGCGCTCCGGCTTCGGTCGCGAACTGATCGGCCTCGGCATCAAGGAATTCGTCAACCACAAGCTGGTGGACGTTGTTGATATCGACGCACCGTTCTGAAGACTGCGTCTGGAGGCGGGAGAGAAATCTCCTGTCTCCACTCTGTCTGAATCCGGTTTTCCCTTGCGGGGAGACCGGATTTTTTTGTGTTTGCGCTGCTGGAAGAAAAGACTGTTACCGCCGCAGACCGTCACGATGACTGGCAGTCCGAAAACTCGACGTCAGGCCATCAATCCCCTCGCCTTACTTTCCGCCTCTCCTTCCGCGTGCTAACCGCTGGACATGCAGGCCGGTTCCGCATCATCTCCTCCCTCCAGAACGGTTTCTGCCAGTCTGGGCCAGCGTCTCCTTGAGACCGCCATCCGTGGCTGGCTCGGGTTCGCCCTGCGCACGACCCGATGGCGCTTTGAGGCGACGCCTCAAGCCAGAGCTCTTCTGCTTCAGGAGCGTGGAGACGGAAGACAGCCGGGTCTGCTCGTCGCTTTCTGGCATGAAGCGCTCGCCCTTTCCCCGGCGCTCTGGTGGTGGACCGAGCCGCGCAACCCCTCCATGCGATTGCATGTCCTGATCAGCCGCAACAATGACGGGCGGCTGATCGCCCGGATCGTCACACCGTGGCGCATTCCACCGATCCATGGCTCCTCCGACAAAAAGGGCAAGAACAAGGGCGGAGCCGCGGCTCTCCGGCAGATCCGTCAGGTTCTGGCTCAGGGACATACCGTCGCCGTCATGCCGGATGGCCCGAAAGGACCGCGCCGAGTCATACAACCCGGCATTCTGGCGCTCGCTGAAAAGTCTGGAATCCCCATTCTGCCCGTCGGCGTACAATGTACCTGCCTCCGCGCGTCTTCCTGGGACCGGATGATCCTGCCGCTTCCGTTTGGCCGAGGCCGGATTGTCTGTGGGGAGCCTGTTCATGTGAAACCGGGAGAGCGTGAGGCAGCAGGCCAGACTCTCACGCTCCGCCTGACCACAGCCCAGGACGAAGCCGGACAGCCTGCGGACACTTATCCCGACACTCTCGCCTCCATGCCGGCGCAATCCGTGGCGGAAGGACCGGCGCGCATTCCCTCCGAACCGAACAGGGCAGCACCAGCACGACCTCCCATCCTCTGGTCAATCCTCACATCCCTCCTCGCCCCCGGTCTGGTCGTCATGCTCCGTGTGCGCGTGCGCCGGGGCAAGGAAATCAGTTCCCGCACAAGAGAACGTCTGGGTTTCGCAGCGATGCGTCGTCCGGATGGTCCGCTCATCTGGATTCATGCCGCCAGTGTCGGCGAAACCCTCTCCGTCATCCCGGTTATCCGGATCATTATGGAGAGGCCGTCAGCACCCGCCATTCTTGTCACGACCGGCACCGTCACCGCCGCCGCGATACTGACGCGAGAACTACCTGAAGCCATGCAGGCAGGTCGCATCAGGCATAGCTTCGTGCCGCTCGATGTGCCCCGATGGATAAGGCGTTTTCTGCATGAGTGGAGACCGGACGGGCTGGTCCTGACCGAAAGCGAGTTGTGGCCGAACATGATCGGAGCCTGTAACGCAGCGGGACTGCCGGTCATGCTGGTGAACGGCCGCCTGTCCCGGTCGGCGCTGACCGGATGGCGAAAGCTGCCCCGCATGGCTGGAAACATGATGAGCGCGCTGTCGTGGATCGCCGCGCGTTCACCGGAAGACGCCGCACGTTTCAGAATGCTCGGCGCATCGAACGTATTCTGTGACGGCGACCTGAAGACAGCCGCCCCTCCCCTCGCCGCTGATGCCACCGCGCTTGACGCCGCCCGCAAGGCCATCGGTGAGCGGCCCGTGTGGATTGCGGCCTCGACCCATCCCGGTGAGGAAAAACAGATCCTCGACGCGGCGAAAATTCTGAGAAAAGCGTATCCCGATCTTCTGACAATCATCGCGCCCCGTCATCCCGAACGCGGCGCAGCCATCGCCGAAGAAGTGAAGGCCGCTTTTCCTTCACAGGATCACACTCCCCGCCGCTCACAGGGCGAATGGTCCGATGCGACGGCCCCCGTCTGGATTGTCGACACCCTCGGGGAACTCGGCATCCTGTTCCGGCTGTCACGCATCGTTTTCATGGGAAACAGCCTGATTGCCCCGGACATTCCCATAGCCGGAGGCGGACATAATCCGCTTGAGCCAGCCCGGCTGGGGTGCGCGATCCTGACCGGACCGGCCATCGACAATTTCGAAGAAGCCTTTGCCGCTCTCGGCGATGCAGTCAGTATTGTTCATTCCGCCCAGGAGCTTGCCAACAGGGTTAAAACCCTTCTCGATGATCCCATACAGGCGGAAGAGCTTGGCCGCATGGGAGAACGGGTCGCTACACGTGACCGGAACCTTCCTACACGACTGGCGGACCTCATCTGCCGGACCTGTCGTACACCATGACCGGGATTCTTCGCCTGCGCGCGCCTTCTTTCTGGTTTCGCCCTCCCGGTTTCTTCAGCACCTTACTGAGTCCTCTGGCATACCTTGTCGGTCAGGTTGCAAAAGCGCGCAGGAAACGTCCCGGCTGGCAGGCATCTGTTCCTGTTCTGTGTGTAGGCAACCTCACGGTCGGGGGCACCGGAAAAACCACGACCGTGCTTGATCTCATTGAGCGGCTGCGTCAGCGGGGCGCCGTCGTGCACTGCCTGACCCGCGGCTATCGAGGACAGGCCGTGAAGGATCACGCTCCGCTGCGGGTCGATCCTGTCCACCACACGGCAGCGGATGTTGGTGATGAACCCCTGCTTCTCGCCGCCGCGGCCCCCTGCTGGGTCAGCCCCGACCGTGCGGCGTCAGCCCGTGCCGCGATTGCTGCCGGAGCCACCTGCCTGATCATGGATGATGGTTTCCAGAATCCCGGACTACACAAGGATTTTTCCTTTGTTCTGGTGGATGGCGCGGTCGGGTTCGGCAACCGGTGCGTACTGCCTGCAGGGCCATTACGGGAACCGCTCAGTGCCGGACTGGCTGCCGCGAACGCTGTTGTCATCACGGGAGAGGATCTGTGCGGCATTCAGAAAAGCCTTTCAGGCAGGGTTCCTTATCCGGTGCTGAAGGCGGAGCTACAGATGGAGCAATCTGTCACTGCATTGCGTCATGAAAAGGTCATCGCCTTTGCCGGTCTCGCCCGTCCCGACAAATTCTTTGCCTGCCTGAACGAAAATGGCGTCGTCCCTGTGAAATGCATTCCTTTTCCGGACCACCACAGTTTCACCCCGAGCGATCTTGCTCACATATCCAGTCTCGCTGCACAGTATTCGGCCAGATTGGTCACCACCCCCAAAGACGCTGCACGGCTTCCTGATGCTTTTCGACAGAAAATCAGCGTGGTGAATGTGGGGTTGAAATGGGTCGAGATGGAGCAACTGGATTCTATTCTTGACCATTTGATGGAACAGATACCTCGATCATGACTTCAACTTCCCATTCTCCCTCCAATGATAAACGTCAGTCCGTTCCGCTTCATATGAAACTGGAAGCTTTTGCTGCCCGCTGCACGTTATGGCTCCTGCGGCAGGTCCGCCCGGCAACTTCTTCCAATATCGGAGGGAAACTGTGCTCCAGGATTGGTCCGCTGCTTCCTGTTTCGAAAATAGCCGACACCAATCTCCGTCTCGCCATGCCCGAACTGGACAAGCGAGAACGGAAACGCATCATCAAAGGAGTCTGGGAGAATCTGGGGCGTACCGTGGGTGAGTTCCCCCATATCGCATCCCTGAAAGAAGACATGCCGGACGGACCTGGGTTTGAAGTGATTGGAAAGGAGCACCTGCGCGCTGTGGCCCGTAATGGAGGTCCGGCTCTTTTTGTCTCGGGTCATATCGGCAACTGGGAAATGCTTCCTCCCGCCGTCGCGCACTATGGAGCGGGGTTCGCCTCTTTTTATCGTGCGGCCGGCAATCCGCTGGTGGACCGGATGATCCGTGACCTGCGTGATACCGCGATGGATGAACCGCTTCCGCTGTTTGCAAAAGGTGCAAAAGGAGCTAGGGACGCGTTGCGATGGGTGGCGACAGGACATCGGCTGGGAATGCTGGTCGATCAGAAAATGAATGACGGCATTGAAGCGCGTTTTTTCAACCAGCCGGCGATGACCGCACCTGCTCTGGCGGCTATAGCCCTGAAATTCCGTTGCCCCGTCATCCCTGGACATGTGCAGCGTCTCGGGCCGGCACGCCTGCGGATTATTGTCGAACCTCCGATGAGCCTGCCTGACACAGGCAACCGTCAGAATGATGTCGCCACGTTTACGCAGGCCATCAATGACAGGCTTGAAGCGTGGATCCGGGCAAGACCCGAGAGCTGGCTATGGCTGCATCGGCGCTGGCCAAAAGAGATTTACAGCGCGTCGAATCAATTCAAGTGACAGGACGATTCTGATCGAAAACAGGTCTTTCCGCCTACAAAACGATCTCTTTTCGCTCTTGTTGCATATTTTTTGTGCATATATTATCCAAAATAGATCATTTTTTAATCTTAAATTTTACTATCCTTTATCTTTTTGTATCTTTTTGATCACAGTTTTCTCGACCTGCCTCTTATGGAAGCGTTCACACCTCTTTCGCACTGGCGAGACAGGAAAGAAGCCCATACCGTTTGCTCAGAACGTAGAGGAGAGATCAGGGATGTCCCAGGCAATGCAGACCGAACCGTCAGTGTTCCCTTCGAATGTTATCCCGTTCCGGATGGGCATTATTCTGCCGCGCCATCGGGAATATCTCGCCCGCTGGCTTGAAGCCGGCAAGCGCATGGGTCTCTGTGATGCAGAAATCTGCATCGACGATGAAGCGACATTCGCCGATACAGAACAGGCGCTGATCTGGGTGCGTGAAAACGCCAGCCCCGCCTATGTCGTGCATCCGGAAGGCAACCACTGGGTTGTTGTGGACGCTCTCCGCGGAAACATTCTCAGCCACGAAACCTCTTTTGAGATGGCTCTCGACTTTGTCCGTCCAGCCCTCCCTCTTCAGGGCTCTGTCGTAGCAGCCTGATCTTCACTCACTTCTCCATCGAAAAAGCCGTAAATACTGGAGCACCAATTTCGTAAATGCTGAATGTCCGCCTTCAGCGGAAATCGCCTGACATAATACTTATAATGCGGACAGACGAATACAGCATTACTTTTATAAATTCCTTTGTTTGAAAATAATATTCAGACTATATTTATGAATTCCGACCGCAATATACTTCCTTCGAAGATGAGTCGATTTTTTACAAGCTCAACATAAAATTCCTCTCAGAATCTGACGCCTCTTCTACTACTCTGAGAAGCAAACATTTGGGTAATAAGCCTGTATTTCTTGCAATTTTTTGACAGAACCTTCCCATCCGGCAATCCCGATAGATGATAGAAGCCAGATAAATCACGTTGGCGGATTATCATTTCAGGTTCTCACACAACAACAAAAGCAGCCACACAACGGATCATCAGGTCATCCGTGTGAAAACAGAGCGGAGTTGAATCGTTCTGGTAAATGACGCCTGCCATTATGAACGAAATATTCTCAACTGGCACCCTGTCAGCGCATTTGTGGATGTACGTGACATGATGACGGGTTTCAACACATTGCTGAGACTGGCAGATGGCGATATGCACCCTCCTTCAGAACATCTCGACCATAGAGCCTTTGCATTGACCTGATCATCACGGAAAACATGATGATCAGATCAGCCTCACACTCTTCAGATCAGTAGTTGGCAGAGACTGAAAACAGGAAGCTCCGGCCAACGGCAGGTACGGCACGATCACTGAACAGATTGGCATAGTTCAGACGGTTGGCGAGGTTGTAGCCGTTCATGGCCACACGCCAGTGATTGTTCAGGAACGAGTGAGAAATCACTGCACTCCAGTCAAGATTGGCAGGCACACGGGCCGTATTGGCTGCGTTCAGCCAGACGCCTTCACGCCAGGTTGGTCCCCCACCAAACATCAGATTCCAGGGCTTCCCGGGTGAGATCGTGTAAGTCGTCCAGAGCGTCGCAGAATTTTTCGGGACGTAAATGACCTGTTTGCCAACATTGGCGGCTGTCGTGGACCATGTGGTGTCTGAGTTATAATACGCATATGTCCCGATGAGCTGCCAGTTTTTCATGATTTCACCAGATGCGCTCAACTCCACGCCCTGGTTACGCTGGCGATCACTGGAAGCGATCACAGAACTGTTGCTGTCACTGCCCAGGATCGCATTCGACTTCTCAAGCCGGAAAGCGGATATGGTGAAGCCCATACGACCATGAAATGCATTATATTTAGCGCCAACTTCGTAAAGACGACTGCGCTCGGGATGCATCTTCGCACCATTGGCAGTCATCGGTTCACTGCTGTTCGTCACATATAGTCCCAGAGGCGTCGTGGACTCTGACCAGTTGAAATACACCATGGCATTATCAGTCGGTGTATACATCAGGCTGACATTGGGATTGAACGTATCCTGCGACTGACGCAGCCGTGTATCGGCTGTCGTCGCGCCGTCAGTCGCGGCATAATGGCTGTTCCAATGATCCCAGCGGAAACCGGCCTTGACCGAGAACCATGGCACAAGCCAGACCTGATCAGAGAAGAAAGCACCCACGTCCGTTGCATCGCCTGTCTTGTAAAGCTTTTTACCCACACCATTAGGAATGGTCACAAGATTGCCCGCATACTGACCCAGCTCACCCAGAAGCAGTCCCGGCTGATAAACTGAAGGATTCAACATGTTGGTCGTGTCGGCGCGGGTACCATTCACACCGTTGAAATTGTAGGCGTAGTTCTTGCGACGGTCATAAACATGCATCACATCGACACCAGCGATAATCTGATGTCTGACAGAACCTGTATTGAATTTGGCCAGAGTAGACAGCACATTCTGGACTGACCAGTCATTCTGCTGATAGGGCTCAGGGCCGCCCAGATGACCGCGTCTGTTGATCAGGGCAGCGGACGGGTCGGTAAAGAAATTATTCACACAGGTCGTATTGCATCCGGGCTGCGATGCTGAATAGTAACGGCTGTACAGGCCGCCTTTAAGATCATTGAAGACCGTGATGTGTTCGTTGAACTCGTGTTTGAACCGCGCCGTCAGCATATCGGTCGATGAATTGTCCTGATCGTAGGTTGTCCCGTACCAGTTCTTGCGATTAAGGCCAAATTCAGTTGCGGGTTTTCCAATTGCAGCCCCCGGGCGCGTGATGACCGGAACGCCGTAATCCGGCATACGATTATCGCTCTGGTGAAAATATTCGAGCGTGAAGGTTGTTTTGGTGCCGAGGCCAAATCCGATGGATGGCGCCAGTCCCCAGCGGTGGGAGTAAATATCGTTACGACCGACCTCGTCGTTTTCATTGCCCATACCGGTGATACGAATGGCGGTATGCTTACCGATCTGCTGGTTGAGATCGAGGGTGCCACGGTAATAGCTGGCTGACCCTCCCGAAAAGCTCCCACTATAATTGTTTCCCAGGTGAGCAACCTTGGTGGTGACGTTGATGGCGCCGCCTGTTGTGCCGTTACCAAAAACCTCTGAAGAGGGCCCCTTGATGACTGTTACATGGTCATAATTAAAACTGTCGCGGCTATAGACACCGAAATCGCGCAGGCCATTCTGGTAAATGTCATTCTGGGCCTGGAAACCGCGGATCAGAAACTGATCTCCGCTCATGCCCCCCTCACCTTCACCAACCGATGCGGTGATACCGGGAACGTTCCGAAGTGCTTCCTCCAGTGATTTGACGTTCTGCTGTTCCATCAGAACTTTCGGCACAACATTGACCGTCTGCGGCGTGTGCAGGACATCCTGCGGCATGCGGCCAAACCCCATATCCTGGGTCAGCACGTTCATGCTGCGGCCACGCACCAGAATACTCTCGGAATTCGGTGTCGATTTCAGGATATTTGCGCCCGTATTGACGGCGTGCGCGCTCGTGCTGGAAGCAGTCGCGGCTCCGGCAGAAGCCTGAACCGGCGAGATCTGCTTTGTCACAGGTTTATGGATCGCTGCCCGAGAGTGAGCATGACGTGTTTTCACTGTTCCGGCGTCAGCCGTCTGTGGATGAAAAGCGGAACAGGCCAGAGTCAGTCCCGCAGTGAGTGGCGTCGGCCGCAATGTATGGCGGATAAAACGATTCGTCATTTTCTCTACATCTCGTGGCACAATCTGTCATCGCTATGTCGCAAATGAGACTGTTTCGCAATATCATTACGCGAAATTGTTACATTTCGTGATTATGGCCATTCGGTCACGGCAATTGTACTGACTCACTAAAGCCCTGCCATACAATGGAAAAATTCCAATATTTACTCCGGTCGCAAGTATAAAAAAACCGCCCCGGTCAGGAGGCGGTCTGGCATGCGGTCAAAAATCATCAAGACTGGAGTTTGTGTCAGGACGCTCCAGGAACAGGAACGGGCGCGACAGATCTCGAAGCAGGGAGAAGCCGGGCTCCTCCACTCGACTGAATTTCGAAAATTCCCAGCTTGCGTAACGTCTGCCCCTCTCCTGTCAGCGTGAAAGCACCGTCGACACCGGAAAATCCCCGAGACTGCGTGAGCAGATCAACCGGATAACCTGTCCCTCCGGTCATGGAATAAACCGACTGGGCAAGCGTGCCCGCATCGTAAGCCAGATCAGCCAGCGGCTTGGGAGTCCGATGATTCTGGATCGAAAACTGCTGCACGAAACGAGTGCGGGCTGCCGGGTCCGGGGCGGCATACCAGGCACCAGCCACGGTCCCCAGCTTTCCCGCAAAGGCCGCCCATAAGCCCGGCCCCATAAGGCGGACGTCACTGGTACGAATCTGGTTGGCTTTCAGTGCGTCCAGCACATTCTTCAGCGCCAGTCCCGTATCGGCGAGCAGAAGCGCATCGAACGGGGGCAAGGATAATCTGGGAGACGCAGCGTCCGGAACCGTTGTTCCTGTCGCCTGCGCTGGAGAAGTGGCCTGAGGATCTCCAGGCGATTGAGCATCAGCCTTAGCACTTGCCTTGGATGCTGATGAAAGGGCTGCGGCAAGATCTTCCGGCAGGTCCGGAGCAGGTCCGGTGGCCTGACCGGATGCTGCCGTAACCCTGGTGTCATAGGCACTCAGCGTCGCCAGCCCGCTGCGGATCGCCTCAGGCGAGCCTGCGTGATAGACAACCTGCGGATCGGCGAGACTTCCCTCACGGCAGGAATGTATCAGCGCGTCACCCATGGCGTGACCTAACGGCGTGTCAGGCAGAAAAGCCGCAAACTGGTGGCGGCCTTCCGCTTTTGCAGCTTCCACGAGACGCGAGACCTGCTGTTGAGGGGTAATGCCGAACACCCAGACTCCCGGGCGCGCCTGCACAAGATCACTGGTGAAAGCGAGAACCGGAATGCCCGCACGCATGGCGATCGGACTGATAGCCGCCGTATCCACACTGGTCAGAGGCCCCAGAATGATTCCGTCTCCGGCAGTGACAGCGGCCTGCATGGCTTCCGGAGCGCCTCCTGCGGCAGCCGTGTCATGAATATCCAGTTTTGGGGGCGGCAGGGCTTCGGTCTGCTTTGACAGCGCCAGTTTCGCAGCAGCCAGCATTTCATTGCCGAGAACTCCGTTTGCGCCCGTCAGGGGCAGAAGCACCCCGACATTCGGAGCGGAAGCCGTTGTTCCCCCTCCGGCAACCCCTCCCGGCCCACTGGTGACACCGGAACTGCAGGCAGCAAGAGCCAGAAGCGCGACACCGGAAAGATGACGTGCAAGGTTTCTACTGGTATGGCGCAGAACGCTGCGTGGGGCGTCACTTCTGCTGGCTGCTCGCGCCGCAGCACCGTAACCGTGCGTTTTAGTGTCAGCCGCCTCTCGCGACAGGAACCTGCATGTCCGATTCATCGTCCGCCTCTTCATATGAACGGTTGCCTGTCGGGCCACAGGCGGAGGGTTACCCTGATGATGCCTCCTCCCATAGCGAAGGAATGCCGCCACGTCATGCCCGGTCTGATGAAGATGCCGATAAAGCTGAATCATTACCGTCTCGCAAAGGCGGCCTTCTGACCCTTGTCGCCACACCGATCGGCAATCTTGGCGACCTTTCTCCTCGCGCCGTTCAGGCCATGCGTTCAGCGGATCTGGTGCTTTGCGAAGATACGCGCGTGACAGCTCGCCTGTTCACGGAACACAACATCAGCACCCACGCTGAACCCCTGCATGAACATAACGAACGCCACAGGGTTCCGGGACTGATAGACCGTCTTCTGGACGGACAGCAGATCGCTCTCGTTTCTGATGCAGGAATGCCACTCCTCTCAGATCCGGGATATCGGCTCGTGCGTGCGGCGATAGAAGCGAACATCAACATCACCGCAGTTCCAGGGCCGAATGCCGCCCTGACAGGACTCGTTCTCTCAGGTCTACCGCCTCACCCTTTTCTTTTTGTGGGTTTCGCACCGCCACGGAGCGCCGCCCGGAAAGAAAGCTTCGCCGTTCTGCATGCCGCCGAAAGAGCGGGGCTGAAAGCCACGTTGATATGGCATGAAGCGCCGCATCGTCTGGCTGAGATGCTGATTGATCTGGGAGAAATCTTCGGAGAAGACCGACCTGCTGTGGTCGCCCGCGAACTCACGAAACGCTTTGAAGAAGCAAAACGGGGCACACTCGGCACATTGGCCTCTTTCTATGCCGAAACAGCAGCCAGAGGCGAAATCACCGTTCTTGTCGGACCTTTCGATGATACTGACCAAGCAATCGACACTCTCGACAAGCAACTCGAAACGGCGCTGGCCAGTCAATCAGTCAAGGACGCGGCCGCACTTGTCGCAAAAGCAAACGGATTGCCGAAAAAGACCGTTTACGCCCGTGCGCTCGAACTGATGGCCCTGCAACACAAGGGTGGGAATTAACCCCACCTGGCGTCAGAAAGGGCTGACGTGTATTTTGGTGTGGATTTACGCACCTTGAAGTTCGTGACCAGTTGCAGCAGCCGGGATGAGCTCACTTCGAGTTCCTGTCCTATTTTAATCGTATTATGCAAGACCGCAGCGCTTCGTTTTGTGTCCTGGGCAAGCCGCAGGGTGTTCCTGTTGATTTCATCAACACGAGCGGCCTGTGTGGCTGAAGCTTCTGCGATCTGGCCGATCAGATCACCGACACTTTGGACAGATTTTCTTGTGTTGCTGATAACGCTTCCGGCAGAACCCGCCAGTTTCACACCGACTTCGACATCGCGCACACTCATGGAGACGAGCGTTTTGATCTGTTTGGCAGCATCGGCGGAGCGACCGGCCAGAGCGCGCACCTCCTGAGCGACGACGGCAAACCCTTTGCCCGCATCCCCGGCGCGAGCCGCTTCCACTCCTGCATTCAAGGCCAGCAGATTGGTCTGCAGGGCGAGCTCATCGATCATTCCAATAATCTGGCTGATCTGACCGGATGAGTCGGAAATTTTCATAATTGCGACCGAAGCATCCGATACAATTTCCTGGCCTCTCCCAGCTTCCTTGCAGCACTCCTGAACAGCAGTATCCGCATGAACAGTCTGGTCAGCCACTTCCTTGACCGACACCGTCACATCCTCGATTGTGTGTACAATTGTATCAAGGCCCGTGACCTGCACGTTCATCTGTTGCTCAACATTCCGGCTGGCCTCACCAACAGCCCGTCCATCAGATTCCACTTTCTCCGCCGTTTCCCGCACGGACGAAATCAGCCCGCCAAGGCCGTTGAGCAGTTTTTCGAAAGCGCTTCCCAGTCGTGGAGATTTTTTCTTCAGCTTTTCGTCCACTGACTGAACGAGATTGCCCTCTGCCACTCTTTCGAGAGCAATCGCCAGCATTTCAAGAGCCTCTTCCTGCTCCTGTTCCGCCATTTTTCTCTGGCTGGCCAGTTCATTGAGGGCTGATGTCACCGCCAGTTCCATGTCCAGCATCGTCGCCTTGATCAACAACCCAAGGTCTTTAATCAGCTTTTCCTTATCGCCCACAATCTGCGGCTTGCGGCCAAATCCGCTTTTAACGACTTTCGGCCAGCTCTCGCGGACGATCGCTTCAACGATATGCTCGATAATCAGAGAGTTTCCGGCAATATACCATCTGGGCTCAAGGCCGATACGCGCGTGCGTAATTCCTATGCGCCTTACATCCTGAAAATAATCATCGCCGAACCGTCCGCTGACGATTTTTTTCCAGTGTTCATACTGCTTCGAACTGGCATTGGCTTTCTGCTCATCACTTGTAAAAAAATGAGAGACTTCAGGCGTTTGACTGATCTTAAGATAAAAATCATTTAAAGCTTGAGGGAGTGTCTGGGAAATAATCCCGACCAACCCCTCCAACTGATCAAGTTCTGCTTTTCCAAGGCCGAGAAAGCGAAGCCTTTTGTCGATATCAAGAACTGTATGGCTGCTGACTGTATGACTGCTGATCATGAAACCCACTTTCTCCGTTGCGCAGTCGGCAAAACGTCTGCAATGGACTAAGGTCTGTGGGGATTCACAAAGAGCTTGAGATATGATTCAAGCTCTGGATGGAACGTTTTGTGCTGACGGACGCCCAATGGGCGCAGATTGAACCTCACTGTCTTGGCAAATTGACAGATCCAGGACGGAGTGGTCGAAACAACCGCCTTTTTATGGAAGCAGTGCTGTGGATTGTACGAACAGGTAGTCCCTGGCGTGACCTTCCTGCCGTATTTGGCAATTGGAGCACGGCCTTCCGTCGCTTCAGCGACTGGCGGAACACTGATGTCTTCAAAAGGATTTTCGATGCCCTGTCTGGCGATCCGGACATGGAGTATGTCATGGTCGATGCAACGATCGTGAAAGTTCACCGTCATGGTCAGGGCGCAAAAGGGGGACTCAGAGCCAGGCCATAGGGCGCTCGAAAGGCGGCATGACGACGAAGATTCTCGCGCTGACGGATGCTCTGGGCAATCTGGTGCGCTTTCGCCTGATGCCCGGCCAACGCTTTGACAGCGTGGACGTGCCACCGTTGATTGACGGTCTCGAATTCGACGCTTTCATCGCAGACAAGGCATTCGACAGCAACAGCATCATTGCCGATCTTGATGAAAGGGGCGCCACGGTTGTCATTTCCCAGCATCCGAGGCGCTCAAAGCCACTGCCGCTGGATCGCGAAATATACAAATGGCGTCATCTGATCGAGAACTTCTTCTGTAAACTCAAGGAATTTAAACGTATCGCGATGCGGGCCGACAAAACAGACAAAAGCTTCAGCGCCATGATCTATCTCGTCGCAGCTATCATTCATTCACGATGAATCCCCACAAACCTTAGACGAAAATCGTCGATAAACCATTAATTTTCCTGAATCGTTTTTTTATTTGATTAAATCAAAGTAAATACAGAAATAAAATACTACATAACAAGAAAAAATAAACGGTTATAAAAATATTGCAAATTCTATATAAAATTCACGGTTTCGCGAGATAACATCCCATCAGCTCCATTCATCGTTAGTCTGAATAAAATTGTCACTGGAGTCCGATATGACTGATACATATACGTTGCATGACACCCCAGTCGGGATCAAAGCAACCGGCACTCGCATAGAAACCGATTCAATGGGCAGGATAGAGGTTCCCGCACACCATTACTGGGGCGCCCAGACCCAGCGAAGTCTTGTTCACTTCTCAATCGGCAGGGATATCATGCCGATTGAGCTTTGCCGGGCTTATGGAATCGTCAAGAAAGCTGCTGCGCTCGTCAACCTTGCTGACGGCAGACTGCCTCAGTGGAAAGCTGACGCAATTGTTAGGGCTGCTGACGAAGTCACTGAAGGCAAACTCGACAGCGAATTCCCTCTTTTCGTCTGGCAGACCGGGTCCGGCACCCAGACCAACATGAACGCCAACGAGGTCATCGCGAACCGTGCGATCCAGCTTCTGGGCGGAGATATCGGTTCAAAAAAGCCTGTACACCCCAACGATGACGTGAATATGGGGCAGTCGAGCAATGACTCCTTTCCCACGACCATGCACGTTGTGACGCTGCTGGAAATCGAGAACACCCTTGTTCCTCGCATCAAGGCGCTGATCGCGGCCATCCGGAGCAAATCCGACCAATGGATGGATGTTGTCAAAATTGGTCGTACCCATCTTCAGGATGCTGTGCCGCTCACTGTCGGGCAGGAATGGTCCGGCTGGGCCCAGCAGCTTGAAGACGCTCTCGATGCCGTGCAGGCCTCCATTCCGGGACTGGCGCAGCTCGCCGCCGGTGGGACTGCCGTTGGCACGGGACTGAATGCACCCGCGGGATTCAGCAAGGCTATTGCCTCGAAAATAGCCGAACTGACCGGCAAGCCTTTTGTCACCGCTCCCAATAAATTTGCCGCGTTGGGCGGTCTGGATGCCATGGTGAGAGCCTCAGCCGGTCTTCGAGGCATTGCTGTCGCGCTGATGAAGATAGCCAATGACATGCGCTGGCTGGGTTCCGGCCCACGCTGCGGACTGGGAGAGCTGCATCTTCCGGAAAACGAACCCGGTTCTTCCATCATGCCCGGCAAGGTAAACCCCACCCAATGCGAAGCAATGGTGATGATTGCGACGCAGGTGCTGGGAAATGATACCGCCGTGGCCTTTGCCGGAGCGCAGGGTAATCTCGAACTCAATGTCATGAGACCGGTCATTGTAGCGAATGTCCTGCACGCCATCCGGATTATGGCGGACGGATGTCACAACTTCCGTATTTTCTCCGTCGAAGGCACCACGCTCGACGAAAAGAATCTTCAGAAATACATCGAAGACTCAGTCATGCTCGTAACAGCCCTGAGTCCCGCTGTGGGCTACGATAAAGCCGCAGCAATAGCTCATAGAGCCATGGAGAAAGACGAAACGCTACGTGAAGCCGCGCTGGCATCCGGAGTGGATGAAGAGACCTTCAATAAATATGTCGATCCGAGAAAAATGGTGGGGAAAGGGCTTGCGGGAGCCTGAACTCCCGTTCTTCTTCAGACAGCAGGTGAGATCAAAACAGTGCATTTTCGTCTAAAAAATTGGAGTCTTATTTTTAAATTTCAAAAAATATGATATTTTTGATTTAAATTTACTCTGATTTTCTCAATATCATATTGGAAAATATTATTAATATTTTGTATTTACTTTAATACTCCAATTCATGGCGCCATATTTTTAGTTACTTCAAAAAATTAAAAATCTGTAACATTTTATTGACGAGGTTAATGATGTATTAATTTTACCAGATTACCGGAGGAAAAACTTCTTCAGGCAATCAAATGGTAACAAAACAGACAAAAGGCTGAGAGTTATTATGGTACAGAACGCCACTGATTACTTCACGGGGAAGACATCGACAGATTTTCTGGACCCGACAAACTGGAGTGCAGGAGAGCTGCCTACGGACTATCATGAAATCAACGTAACCGGCGCAGAAACAGCTCCCGTAACGGCTGTCATTGGAAGCACTTACTCCACTGAAGTTCCCAGCCTGACTATCGGCGATTATGGAACGCTCAAGATTACCGCCTGCGACGGCTCCGATGCTTCAGCAACTCCTGTCTTTACAGCAGAATCCATGCAGATTTTCGGTACAGGCAGTCTTGTAATCGACACGTCTTCACCTGTTGATCTGGGGATCAACGAAATTTCGGGCACTCTGACGATCAATGACAGTTCCAATGTCACGATCACAACCCAGGGACTTTCGGGCAACGGCACGATCAACCTGAACCATTCCACGCTGGGAACAGAAGCCGCAGGCGTGGGTGTGGATTATGCCATGACTGTCAATCTGAAAGGAGGAAGCACTCTCTATACCCTGGGCAATCGCACGGGAGATGTTGTCAATTTTGATCCATCAACGCAGAACATGGTTGTCTTCGATCAGAGCTATTCAACCATAAGCACCGTTTTCAACAATGTTTCCGCGAACTCTGAATTCGCCATCAATGGTTCAAGTGGTGTCATTCCTGTTTCTGCCAGCTATACAGCCAACAGCAATGGCAGCTACTCACTGACAATAGAGACAAGCACCAACCAGACCATTACGCTGAGCGATATCAATACGGAAAGCGGCTACACACCGGGTTCTTTGACAGTAACACTGGATAAAGCCGGTGATTATGTGATTGCAGACAGCAGCCTGTCTTCCTCGACCGTCAGCGGCTGGCCGCCGGGACATGACCACACCAGTTCATGTGATACGAATAACGGTGGCGGCTGTCATAACGGTGGAAGCGAGCACCACCACTCTCATCACGGTGGTTGCCCGACGTTCTGGGATCACGGCTCCTGTAACACGCCTTCTCCCCTGCCGTGGAACGGTAGCGGAAGCTGCTCTTCCTCCTTCGACCCACAGCATGACAGCAATTTCTGGAACTGTGTGGCCAAGGATCACTATAGCGGTTTCGGCTGGTGCCCTTCTTCCAGCAGCACCACGCAGCAAGGCAGTTGCGGAACTCATCTTGATAACTGGCATGGCAGTTGCGGCACGACAGCAGCATTTCCGCCAGGCTGCGATCAGCACACTCATTGGACGGCTGCCTTCAGCCACGCCTGCTGACAGAAAAAGGGCGAGGAGTCATCCTCGCCCGCATTTTCGTGTTTTTCCATCCTGACAGAAGCATCACATTGCACAGTGTGACGCATCCGCAGGACAGGTCATCCTTCCCGATTGAAAGACAACCTGCCTCTTCGGGCATCAGGGCGCCTTGGCTGCATCCGGCAGGGCATAGGCGATGACATAATCGCCAAGTTTCGTACCGAACGAGCCATGTCCGCCCGCGGCCGTCACAATGAACTGACGTCCATTCTGCTCGTAGGTCATCGGCGTTGACTGACCGCCAGCCGGCAGACGATCTTCCCAGAGCTGCTGGCCCGTCGTCACGTCATAGGCCCGGATGTAGTAATCCGCCGTTGAGGTCAGGAACGCCACACCACCCGCCGTCGCAATCGGACCGCCCAGAGACGGGATACCAACCTTGAAGCCGAACGGCAGAGGCGAGCTGTCCCGTGTGGTGCCGTTACGGTGCATCCAGACGATCCTGTTCGTCTTGAGGTCGATACCTGCGACATAACCCCAGCCCGGCTGCTTGCAGGGCACGCCAAACGGCGACAGGAACGGGTTCAGCTCAACACCGAACGGTGTGCCATACTGTGGCTGGATACCGGCTTCCGTGCCCGAAGGACCACCGCCCTCAGCCGGGCTTGCCGGATTGCCGGGACCGCGAGGCACCAGCTTTGAGACGAACGGAATGGCGATCGGATTGGCGAAGGCAATCTGCCGGACAGGATCAACCGCCAGCCCGCCCCATTCAAACATGCCGAGATTGCCCGGAAACACAAGCGTTCCCTGCGTGGATGGCGGCGTGAACGGTCCCTCATAGCGCAGTGACTTGAACAGGATGCGGCAGACAAGCTGATCCACCATGGTCGCGCCCCACATGTCCGCATCCGTCAGGTTGTTCTTCGGACGGAATGTCAGCTCGGAGTAAGGCTGTGTGGGTGAAGTATGATCGCCCGGCGCCGCACCCTGCGGAACAGGCGTTTCAGGAGCAGGCACCACGGGCACGCCCGTGCGACGATCCAGCACGAAGATGTTGCCGGTCTTGGCCGGAGCATAGATCGCCGGAACGACCGTGCCGTCCGCCTGATGAAGATCAACAAGGCTCGGCTGGGACGGAATATCCATGTCCCACAGATCATGATGGACGGTCTGATAGAACCAGACCTTCTCGCCAGTGTCGGCGTTCAGGGCCAGAACGCCGGATGCGTAACGCTCCTGATCCGGCGTGCGGTAACCACCCCAGATATCAGGTGTCGCCACCCCTGTCGGGATGTAGATCAGGTTCAGCTTCGCATCGTAGGACGACGTGATCCACGAGTTGGGCGAGTTGGCCACATATTTATGTGTATCGGAAGGCAGTTCGTTCGGATTGGGATTGCCCGTATCAAATGCCCAGACAAGCTGGCCGGTGCGCAGATCGAAACCGCGCGTCACGCCAGACGGCTCATGCGTGGAATAGTTGTCGGTCACAGCGCCCGAGATGATGACGAGTTTGCTGGTCACAACCGGTGGTGAAGTCGGCTCATAGAAACCAAGCTCCTTCATCGGCATGCCGTCGGTCAGATCAATCTCGCCGTTCTTGCCGAAAGCCGGGCAGCGGACGCCGGTTCTGGCATTGATCGCCAGCAGACGGCCATCATTGGTCGGCAGAAAGATACGGCTTGCGCAGTCGTCCGTCGCATCGGCGGTTTCCGCATAGGACACGCCACGGCAGGTCATGTGCTGGAAGCTGGAATTGTATTTGAGCTGCGGATCAAAGACCCATTTCTGCTGTCCTGTAGCGGCATCCAGAGCAAACAGCTTCTGATGCGGAGAGCAGAGATAGACTGTGTCGTTGATCTTGATCGGCGTCACTTCATCCGTGATTTCTCCCGGATCATTCGGCCCTTTCAGATCGTTGGTGCGAAAGGTCCACGCCACTTTCAGATTCCTGACGTTCTGCGGATTCACCTGCTTGAGCGGTGAGTAGCGATCACCAAACTGGGTGCGGCCATATGCGCTCCAGTCGGAGTCGGCGACCTCTCCCGCATCGCCGGGAACAACATCCGCTGCCGCCTGAGGCAGGCTGCCCGCAACATCCTGCGGATCCTGTGTCAGGGCATAGCCGAAGATCACGACGCCCGTGACAAGCCCCGCAGCCAGAGGGGCACGCGCTGCCTGTGCACCGCGCCCGAGATGGCGGGTGACGAACGGCAGAAGCAGCCAGACCCCCAGAGGAAGGATCAGATCGCCGCGCGGTGCGAGCGTCCAGAAATCAAAGCCAGCCTCAAGAACGGCCCAGATGAGCGTTGCGAAAACAATCAGCGTGTAAAGCCACAACGCCGCCGCACTACGCTTCCACAAAAGAAAGGCGGTCAGAAGAACCGCCACACCACACGGCGCATAAAACAGCGACCCGCCCAGAGTAGCCAGCCACAGTCCGCCACCGGCAAGCACCAGCCCAAGCAGGGCGGTCACGAGCACAGTGACGACAAGTATCACTCCGGACCTGTCAGCACGCGTTGTCATAAATTGAGGGCCTTTTCGACGTCCATCACACATATCATTCAAGCACAAACAGATGAGACCGCACCCGGTTGTCAACGGGAAGTTGAAAAAAGCTCTGCTGTGGGATTTGTCCGGAGTTTCGCCTATAAGCGCCGCCTCACCCGTTCAGCGCTGCCTTTTCCGCCGCCTGGCCTCATACGGATTACGGCTCATGTCTTCGTCTCCAGTCCCCTCTGCCGCAGCAGCAGCATCCAAAGTCCTGTCTTTCTCCCAGATTCGGATTCTGGTGCTGGCGTCACTGGGAGGCGCGCTGGAGTTTTATGACTTCGTGATCTTCGCGTTCCTGGCAAAGCTTATCGCTCTTCACTTCTTTCCGGCCAGTCAGGCGGCGTGGTTGAGGCAGACAGAAGCATTCGGCCTGTTCGGCGCGGGATATCTGGCGCGGCCGCTTGGCGGGATCATCATGGCGCATTTCGGCGACATCGCCGGACGCAAGAAAGTCTTCACGTTCAGTGTCCTGCTGATGGCGCTCCCCACGCTCATGATGGGCCTTCTGCCCGGTTATGAAACACTTGGAGCAGGTGCGCCCCTGATCCTGCTGCTCCTGCGCATGGCTCAGGGAGCAGCCATCGGTGGCGAGGCGCCGGGTGGATGGGTGTTCGTTTCCGAGCATGCCCCGCCGGGTCGCGTGGGACTGGCGACCGGGCTGCTCACCGGTGGACTGACTGGCGGCATCCTGCTCGGATCACTGGTGATTCTGGCGTTGAACACAACGCTTTCTGCAGGTGATGTCAGCGACTGGGGCTGGCGTATTCCCTTCATCATCGGCGGCGTCTTCGGGATCGGCGCGATGATCCTGAGGCGCTGGCTGGATGAGACACCCGTGTTTCGTGAAATGCACCAGCGTGCTGAAACAGCTTCATCCCTGCCCGCCGCCATTCTGCTGCGGGACTATCGCTTTCCCATCCTGTGCTCGATGCTGACGACATGGACCCTGACGGCGGCCATTGTCGTTCTGATCCTGATGATGCCGCCGCTGATGCAGACCCTGCACCATATTCCACCCACGGAAACCATGCTAGCGAGTCTTGTCGCGACTCTCTGCCTCACAATCTCGGTCATCTCGGTGAGCGCCCTGACCGACACTATCCCGCTCAGCGCGATGAGCCTCGTATGTGGGCCACTGCTCGCTGCTGGCGCTTTCGCCCTTTACAGCCTGCCGCCGCAGTTTCCTCACTCCCTGCCTGTCTGGGCGGGACTTGCAGGACTCTGCTGCGGCTTTGTGGGACTGGTTCCCGTCGGGATGCTGCGTGCTTTCCCTCCAATGGTGAGATTTTCCGGCGTTTCGCTGGCCTACAATATCGCCTACGCAATTTTCGGTGGTCTGACTCCCGCCGTCATCTCTTCGCTCACTCCCTACACGCCGCTGGCTCCGGCAATTTATGTCACCATCGCAGCCTTCGCCGGGTGCGCCGGATTGTGGTTGATGGACGGTCGCAAAA
Source organism: Acetobacter aceti (assembly GCF_002005445.1). Lineage (NCBI taxonomy): Bacteria > Pseudomonadati > Pseudomonadota > Alphaproteobacteria > Acetobacterales > Acetobacteraceae > Acetobacter > Acetobacter aceti. The sequence goes on along the minus strand of NZ_CP014692.1, from coordinate 1,279,830 downwards.
GAACCCGGATCCGGAAACAGGCAGCCTCCGTCTCCGTATGATCGTTGCCGTAACGGCTGCCGGTTTCAGTCTCAAAGCCACTTTCAGGACCGGTCCTGCTTCTTGGTCGCCGGCCTCGTCTGAAGGGAATGTCCGGGTTCTCCGTCCATTAAGACGAACCCGAACACAGGGTCCGCGTTAACCCGGCACAAACAATGGGTTCTGTTCTGCCCGTTAGCCCCGTTCACAGCCTTTACGGACTCTCATGACCGGTCATTCCCTGTTCAGTCGCCACAGAAAACTGTTCATCGGCCTCGGCGCCCCGGTCGTACTGATCCTTCTGCTCATCGCATTCTGGTCATGGGACTGGTTTGTGCCTCTGGTCAACCGTGAGGCGACGGCGCTTCTCGGACGCAAGACCACCATCGAACATCTGCATGTCAGCATCGGCTTCGTGCCGAAGGTTCGGGTTGATGGCGTCAGGATCGAACAACCAGATACCTTCAAATCCGACAGCACGCCGTTCTTCACAGCGGATCACCTGCTTGTCAGAATTCGTCTGCTGGCGCTTCTCCATGGCAGGACGGAACTGCCTCGTATTGCAGTCGACACACCCAAGGCGGACATTCAGCGACGTCAGGACGGAAGCAACAACTATAAGTTCGCTTCTGGCAGCAAAAAAACCGAAACTGACAAGAAGGACGGCACAGTCACCCTGCCCGAGATCGAGGAATTTGAAATCCGTGACGGCCACCTCCGTCTCCGGGACCAGAAACTCCGGGCGGACATGACCTCACAACTGCATACGACGCCGCCGGCCTCCGCTACAGATCGGGGCACGATCGTCATGGAGACGACCGGTCGCTACGCCGGGCAGCCGATCAGCAGTCATTTTGTTGGCGGAGCACTTCTGTCCCTGCAGAACGCCAAAACACCCTATCCCGTCAATCTTGAAGTCAGAAATGGCGCTACCCGCGTGACGCTCAAAGGCAGCGTGAACAATCCGCTGGCCTTTGAAGGAACGCAGCTCGTCCTGCATCTGTCGGGGCCGGACATGTCGCTTCTCTACCCTCTGACGGGCGTGCCCATTCCGCAGACACCGTCTTACGACATTCGCGGCAAACTGGACTATGACCAGCAGCATGTCGCTTTCAAAAGTTTTACCGGTCACATGGGGTCCAGCGACCTGAGCGGCACAATCACCGTCGATCCACACCAGACCGTGCCGTTTGTTGATGCGGCGCTGCGGTCACATCGTGTGGATATTCAGGATCTGGGCGGATTTATCGGCGCGAAGCCGGGCGACAAGACCACATCAGAGAAAAAAGTGGAAGCCAAAGATCCGAATGTCCTGCCGGATACACCGATCAACGTACCCAAGCTTCGGTCAGTCAATGCCCACGTCACCTATAAAGGCGAGCACATCCAGAACAGGCAGCTTCCTCTTGACGATATCGATGCCGAGTTCGCGGTCCAGGATGGCGCAATCGATGTGAAGAAGCTGAATTTCGGCGTCGGCACAGGCACATTGGCCAGCAGCGCGACCCTGAAGCCGGTGAATGACAGGGACTTCGCCGTCAAAGCCAAAGTCGACTTTTCCCGTATCGATCTGGCGCACATCATGCGCACGGCCACCGGCACCAGCGCACAGGGCGGCGTCATCGGCGGGCGGTTCAGCCTGAATGCCACCGGCAACTCGATTGCGTCCCTGATGGCCAACGGCAATGGCGGCCTCACACTCGTTCTGGTCAAGGGCGGAGAAATCTCGGCGCTCATTCCCGCGGCCCTCGGGCTCCAGCTTGGAGGCGCGGTGCTGTCCGCACTCGGCCTTCCCTCCCATGCGGAGGTTGAGTGCTTCGTGACGGACATGCCGCTGCGCAACGGGATCGCCAGCACCCGTTCGATGCTGCTCCGCACAAACGACACACGCACACTTGGTCGGGGAGACATCAACTTCCGGACCAATAAAATCGATTATTCCCTGACGACCCGCTCGACGGGCCTCACCATCCTGTCATTTCCGGGCGCGTTCAACATCACCGGTCCCCTGAAATCCCCAACCGTGCTGCCCGGGGTGGAGATTGTCGGCCGGATGGCGGCGGCAGCCGGACTTGGCTTCGTGTTCCCTCCGCTGGCTCTCCTGCCGACGGTGCAATTCGGGGTGGGCAAAGGCTCGCTCTGTGAAAAAGCTTTACAGGACGTCAATGACAATCCCGCCTCCGGCAAGGCGCCGGGAGGAGTGGAAGAGAACGCCTCCCCCAAGGTCAGCGGCAAAAAAATGAGTCCGGCTGAAGTTCGCGCAGCATGGAAGAAAAAGCTGAAACATTAAGAGTGTATTGACTTGTCGAGAGAGCGGCACGAAAGGTTATCCACAGACACTCAATAAGTCTGCTGCGTCACAAGAGGTCAGAACACCCCGATGCCTTCTTCCGTTTCGACATCCGCTCAGCAGGATGCTTCAGCGCGCGTCCGCCGCACCACACTCTTTCTCGCTCTGGCGGCAGGCCTCGCCGGCCTCATGTTCGGACTGGACACGGGTGTCATCGCGGGGGCTCTGGGGTTTATCCGCGAGGAATTCCAGACCGACAACCGCACGACGGAATGGATTGTTTCCTCCCTCATGCTGGCGGCGGCTTTCGGGTCGGTTTTCGCGGTGTTCATCGCCGACAAATGGGGACGCAAGGGAACCCTGCTGGTGGCGGGAGGACTGTTCCTGAGCGGGACCGCGCTCTGTGCACTGGCGACGAGTGTCACCATGATGATCGTCGGACGCGCCTCTCTGGGGCTGGGCGTGGGGCTGGCCGCTTTTGCCGCCCCTCTCTACATCGCCGAAATCGCCTCTCAGGATCGACGTGGCGCGATGATCTCCTCCTACCAGCTGATGATCACCATCGGGATCCTGCTGGCTTTCACGTCTGACAGTCTGCTCACGCCGGGTGGACACTGGCGGATCATGTTCGGGGTGCTCAGTGTACCGACCGTGCTTTTCCTTATGACCACTCTTCTCCTTCCTTATTCCCCACGGTGGCTTCTGACCAAGGGACGCCGTCAGGAAGCGCGCGACGTCCTGCTCAGTGTCCGGGAGTCGGCGGAAGAAGCCGAGGCGGAACTGTCGCGCATCGACAAACAGCTTGGACGTGAGGAGTCCGCCGGGGCAGCCCTGCTGATTTCAAGCTCCAATTTCAGACGCACCTTCACACTTGGCATCGCCCTGCAGATGCTCCAGCAGTTCTCCGGCATCAACGTGCTGATGTATTATGCTCCCACTGTCCTGAATCACATGGGCTTCAGTACGTCGAGTTCCGTGTGGTGCACAACGGCCATCGGCGTTGTGAACACAGCAGCGACCCTCGTGGCCGTTGCCCTCATGGACCGCTGGGGACGACGCATTCTCCTGAGCATCAGCACGTTTTTCTCAGCCGTCGCCATGCTCGGGTTCGGCACCCTGCTCTGGACCGGCGCGACGTCCATGATGGCCAGCATGATCGCCATGGGTTTCCTGATCCTGTTCATCGCAGCCTTCGCCGTCGGTCAGGGACCACTGCCATGGATTATCGGTTCCGAAATCCAGCCTTTGCGTGGACGGACATTCGCCGTGTCCTGCTCCACTCTGGCAAGCTGGATCGCAAACTGGCTGATCAGCAATATCTTTCTGTCCAGCATGGCTGTAATTGGTGATTTCGGCGTGTTCTGGTGTCTTGCCGGTTTCAACGCCCTGTTCTTTGTCGTGGGCCTGATGTTTGTGCCGGAGACCAAAGGATGTACGCTGGAAGATATTGAAGACCGCATCAATTCAGGCGTTCGTCTTCGGGATGCCGGGCAGTAATTTTTAAAAACTCGCACGCAAACCGAAGCACGTCGCCGAAATATCTGACTGAGTGCAGTCTTCCTTTCCGCCATGTTTTCCACGGGACTCATTTATCGGCTGTTTCGAGAGTCTCGTGGCTCTGCCACTTTCCCTCTTATGGAAAGTCTGTCAGTCAAAGCCTGATCCGAAGATTTTTCTACTCTGACAATATTTTGCGGTTCTGAGGGCCAGCGTGCAGACTGGGCGATCAGGAGCCATGATGTTGACGAGAGGATGGACTTTTCCCGATCTTTGGCGAACCGCCTGCAGCTACCGGGCTAGGACGGATCGACATTCAGGTCATCCAGATCATGGCTGAGGCGAGGTGAACGAAGCCGAGGAAATGGATGATGCGTCGATCATATCTAGAGCAGCAAGAACCGCCACAGCTCTGAGAAACGCCGCCGGATCAGTCCTGCATGCTTTCTCCCTCACGATTGTGCTAAATTCTTCACCGCCGCAAGATATGAACAAGAATAGGCGGATTTTCTCCAAGCATTTACTTTTCTCCAACAAATGCTCTTAAGAATGAAAGTTTTCCTTCGTTAAAACTCCAACTACCAATTCCGGAAATTAACAGACACATTGGCTGAAGGGATTGACCATCAAAACGTGCAAAGAAAAACTGTGCGCCCGCCCCCACCAACGGTATGTAACCGCTTGATCCAAACAGCACGATAGTCTTGTTTTCATGGTCTTTAAATATCTGCGTATTTATTATACGTCCATCACCAAATTGTGGCAATGCACCAGAATTCGCAATTTTATAGAAAAAATCACGCGATCGGTTCGATTTATACTCCTGAATCATATTTTTTATTTCGGGATAAAACCAATAAACGGAAGAAGCGTTCCTGCCAAAGACGTTCATAGGTGATTTATTTATAAATATATCAGAAAATACATTAGACCCATATTCGGATTTGATATAACCAAATAATGTATGGTCATTTATATATGAAAAAGAGACATCAACATTTATTTCTTTTCTATTTATAATTATTTTATTTTCAAATAACCAACTTTTGTTATTTTCAGGATTTTTTTCTTTTTGCTGTGGTAAAATGAGTCCACCTTTTTCTGCAACCTGCGGGTTCAGGTAAATAAAATCATACGTTCCCAAAGAGAAATTCCTATTAAAACTCGATCGAACCTTGTTATAATCTGCTTCTTTCTCACGATCCTTCAAGACTGAATTATATTCTGATTTTAACCGTACACAAAGAGGATCACCATTGTAGCTAATAGTAAATCTCGCCTCACCTTGATACTCATCAACGCCTGAATTGGCTTTGCATTGTCTTGTCGGCGTCAAAAATATAAGCGAAAACACAAAAAAGAATAATAATCTTACTGTTTTTGTCATATCTGTAATTCCAGAAAATTATAGTATTGATAAGATGTCCATAAAGACTGATCCGAAAATTTTTTAGCCTTGGCAGTGCCTGCTGTTCTGCGAGTCAACATGCGGAATTGAGGCGATCAAGCCTCCATGAGATTGGCAAGAGGGTTTCCCACCTGACGAACTGCTTGCGGTATCAGGCCAGACAAATATCCGTTCCCCAGCCGGTGGCGCGGCAGGAGTTCAAAGTCCTTTGCTGTGCATTCCAGATCCGTCCTTCGCGGCCGTCCACCCCGTTTCGCCAGTGGCGCGAACGGCATAATCAAGGATCACCCGGTGTCCAATGGATATAGCAATCCCTCCCGGTTATGTTCGTTTCAGGCAACAAGAGTCCATGTCATTGTTCACTTCCTATCTCCTACAAAGATGGATGAACCACAATATACTGACATTGCTTAATAAATTTCAATTCAGGCTCTCAGTATCTGACCGGAAATGAATGGAGTGATTTCAGCGGGTTATGATTCATGGGTTTGCGAGAACCTGACGAGATCAGGATGGTCTGGACTGAAATCACCCGAGATCAGTATCAAAGGGATGTTCGGAAATATGCAAGCGACCTGCGCGATGCGGAGTGGGCGCTGATTGCGCCGCTGATGCCCGGGAGGAAACGGCTGGGCAGACCGCGACGTACGGATTTGCGTCGGGTCATGGAGGCGATCCTCTCTATCGTCACGACCGGCTGCCAATGGCGGCAACTGCCCCGGCATTTTCCCGCCTTTACGACCGTGCAAAGTTATTTCTATCGGTGGATACGCGAGGGACGATGGGAGGCCATGAACCATATTCTCGTGATCCTGTCGCCTGAGCAGGATGGACGAGACGCCACGCCTTCGGTGGGCATCATCGACAGCCAGTCGGTGAAAACCGTATAAAATAGTGGCCCGCCCGGCTATGACGCGGGCAAGAAGATCAAGGGACGCAAGCGGCATATCGCCACCGACACGCTGGGTCATGTCGTGGCGACTGTCGTACATCCCGCCGACATTCAGGATCGTGACGGCGCGCCGCTCGTAGCGGCCAGGATACGCTCATTGTTCCCCTGGCTTCGCCATCTGATCGGCGACGGGGGATATGCCAGCGAGAAATTGCGTGGGGCGCTGACTGAACTCGGCCGATGGACGATCGAGATCGTCAAACGCAGCGATCGGGCCGAAGGCTTCGTCGTCCTGCCGAAACGCTGGATCGTGGAGCATAGCTTTGCATGGCTCGGACGCTGCCGCCGCCTCACGAGGGATGTCGAGGCAACAATCTCCTCATCCCACGCGTGGCTGATGATCGCTCATATCCGCAGAGTTCTGCGGAAAATCAATCAAACCGCTTTCTGATTCAGGCTTTAAGCACCATCAGAAAGTATAAGCCACCAATCAAAGCAGTGAGACCCATTTAGTGTGCCAGAAATAACTGCGCATGAACTGGAAAAAATCCATGGACTGCGTTCTTTCTTTTCGTTGACGCCGTGCGGCATCCCCCGTAAAAGCCCGCTTTCTGACTTAGCGAAGCCCTATCTGGCGCAACTTACTGAGCGCCGGAGGCGCCGCTTGACCATGTCCATCACTTTTGACGATCTTGCCCTCGCACCAACCCTGCTTCGCGCTCTGGACGAAGAAGGTTATGTCAGGCCGACCCCCATTCAGGCTCAGTCAATTCCGCTGCTGCTGGAAGGTCGTGATCTTCTGGGTATGGCGCAGACCGGGACAGGCAAAACGGCATCCTTCGTGCTGCCGCTGCTTCATCGGCTTGCCGAGACGCTACGCCCGGCCCCAAAGGGAGGCGCCCGCGTTCTGGTCCTCGCTCCGACACGCGAACTGGTCTCCCAGATTGCTGATGGTTTCGAGAGCTTCGGTCGTCATCTGGACTTCCGGGTAACAACGATCTTCGGTGGTGTCAGCCAGTTCCATCAGGTCAATGTGCTCAAGGAAGGCGTGGACATCATCGTCGCCGCACCGGGACGGTTGCTGGATCTGATTGAGCAGGGTCTTTGCGACCTTTCGCAGCTTGAGGCGCTGGTGCTGGATGAAGCTGACCAGATGCTGGATATGGGATTCGCCAAGCCGATCGAACGCATTGTCGCTTCGCTGCCGCAGGACCGGCACACAGTGCTGTTCTCGGCAACAATGCCTAAATCGATCGCTGCTCTGGTCGATAGCCTTCTGAGCGATCCGGCCAAGGTCGAGATTGCCCCGCCTTCAACCACCGTCGATCGGATCGAGCAGTCGGTCATGTTCATGGATGCGGCGCACAAGAAGACAGCTCTGCTGGCTCAGTTGCAGCAGACTCCTGACATCGGGCAGGCGGTCGTTTTCACCCTGCAGAAAAACATCGCCAACGAGGTCTGCGCCTTCCTCACGGAAGCGGGCATTACCGCTGAGGCATTGCACGGCAACAAATCACAGGGCCAGCGGGAGCGGGCGCTGGACGCTTTCCGCGCCGGCGACGTGCAGGTTCTGGTCGCGACCGACATCGCAGCCCGCGGTATCGATGTTGATACGGTAACGCATGTTTTCAACCATGACCTGCCGAGCCTGCCGGAAAGCTATGTGCATCGCATAGGCCGTACCGGTCGTGCCGGACGCAGCGGTTATGCCATCACGCTCTGTGATGCGGAGCAGCGTGCGTGGCTGCATAACGTGGAGCGGGAAATCGGTCGGGCCCTGACCGTACATACCGATCACGAGTGGCACTCGGACGAGGCTCAGAACTCGACCATGCGTCCGCCAGTGCTTGGTGGCGGCCCCATCAAGCAGGTCAAGCCGCAGAAAGTGCGTGAGCGCAAGATCTGGACCGAGGAAGAGAAGCAGGCCGCACGGGAAGCTGCCAGAACCGGCAAGTAATGAGTTGAGGCGGAGTTACGGATAGTCTGCCGCCGTCTCAGATGCGTTCTGAAAGATAGATAAATGAAACCGCCGGGCAGCGGGATATTCCTCCGCTGCCCGGACGTGAAATCAGTAGCGTCCGTCAACCAGTGTTACATCCTGTCCGACAAACACCGTACCGCCCGCAGCGGTCCGGCCGATGGCGGCGCCATCCTGCCAGACCTGTGTACGATCCAGCAGCAGGGTGACTTCCGGGACAGGCAGCAGAATGGATGCATTCTTCCCTGTGTTCTCCCAGTGGGAGAACTCCCAGTAAAGAATCGGTCCGTCAGTGCCGCTGTCAGATGTGAACAGTCCGATGCCCGCACAGACAGGGTATGTCGACTGAGGCGCCGGAAAGACAAGATCGACTTCCGGGCGGGTTTCACTTCCTCCACCAAGAGCCATGAAATTCAGAGGAACCCGGTCGTAACCGGCGAGGTTCAGTTCGGTCCACCCTGGGAGCATGAGACCTGCCCAGCCTTCAAAAAAATGATTCATGTTAAAATGCCTTAGCCATATTGTGTGACGGTCAGCCATGACGGGCCGCCATCACCACCGTTTTTATAAGTGCCTCCTGGTGCGACGCAGGAGCCGGAGCCCCCGCCACCAGGATCGCCGGGCTTGCCGGTCTCGCCGGAACCTGATTCCCACCCGCCTGCGTAATAGGGCGCACGGGCGCCGCCCGCACCGCCATATCCGAAGAAGTAATTTTCCGAGACACCGGAAACATGTCCCGAAAATCCGCTCTGGCCCGTTCCATTATTCAGAACGGTAATCCCGGTTGCTGTTGTCACCTGGACAGAGCCGCCCGCGCCCGCTCCACCGATGATGGCGACGCCGCCGCCCTGCGCGACAAGACCGCCAAATCCACCCGTCACAACAACCATGTTCCCGAAAGCCGCTGAGCCGCCTGCATTACCCGTCATGGCAGTGGTTGCCGACTGCCCTCCGCGACCACCAGCACCCAGTGTGGCCGTTACGGGCCACTGGATCTTCGAGACATCCACCATGAACCGGCAATATCCACCAGCGCCGCCGCCGCCGCCGGTGCTTCCCTGGCTGGAAGAGCATGTTGGAGCACCTCCTCCCCCGGCGCCGCCGCCGCTGAGTTCCACAATGAGAAATTTGGTGCGCGCCTCAAGGGAAATCTGCACGACATTATAGCCGCCAGTCGCCGCGTCCGGGCCAAAATAGATGTCGCTTTTAAGAAGGTTTCCGGAAGCCCAGTTTGTAATGAACGCTGTTGTCGCAATGAGATTTGAAGAGTCCCCTGATGCCGGGGTCGGTGCGGTCGGACTGCCCGTAAAAGCCGGCGAGTCCTTGGGAGCAAGCGCCGGGATCTTGGGATAAAAAAGGCTGCTGTTGTTAAGGGTAATCATGGACTGGGTAACGCTGGTGGCGTTTGCGGGCAGGTTAATGCTCCACAGTGCTATCGCGCTTGCCGGCGGCGTTGTGGTTGAAATGGCGAGAGTTGCCACGGCAGCACGCTGGGTTGGTTGCGCGGTCCCCGTATCGGTCTCACCAGAGAGTGTCCTGGTGTTATCCGTGGCATCCAGATAACGCAGCATTGTCGAACCGGTATCACTGAGCCCGACCGTCGCGTAAATGTAATAGGTCTGGGCCGTGCTTGATGTCGTCAGGGTAAAACTGGCCGCCGCCGCCGTATATTGGCGCATGATGACGGTGCTGTCAGCAGCAAGGGTGCCATAAGCGGTTGAATCCGCTGTGGCCCCCTCATTGATCTGACCACTGGCGACATTCACCACGAGGTCAGTGCCGGAGCAGGTCGCCGCAAGGCCACTTGCGAAAGGGCCCGGTCCGCCCATGGTCATTGCCACGACCTGACCGATGGCGCGTTCGGTATTGCGCTGCGCGGTCAGGGTATCGGTATCGGCAATGACCTGAGCAGGATAAACGATCACACGATCCATGTGTGTGTCCTCCTCAGACGGATGTCTGCGATTTGTAGTCGGGTAATTTACTGAAGTATTTATTAGCGGACTCTGCGGATACGAGTGTTCTTCCGCCCAGTTTTTTGGCTTTTATATGGCCCTCTGAAAGAAGTTTGTAGCAATATGTGCGGCCAATTCCATAAATTTTACAGGTGTTTCTAATATTAATAAACTTCAATTCGTTTGTTTTGTCTTTATGCACTTGTGAAATCCTTTTTGAACGCAACCATATGCCAGCGGACCCAGAAAGAATATGCTGTGTCCCAAGCTGTTCACGCTATCAAAAAGATCTGTTCGTATTCGGTTTGATGAATGATCTGGATATTGAAAAATATAAGAATTTTACTGATTCTTTTTTCGTGAAAAAAAGCAGGTTCCGGCAAGAGTTTTCTTCGATATCGTATTTCTAATAAACGGTTTTTTTAAAAACAGTATCTTACGCAATGCCGTTTATTAAGCTTCTGAGAGCGCAACAAACCGGACCGCATCCGATACATCGGCGCTCATTGTCGCAATACGGTCCAGATGCGCCATATCTTCACCCCAGCGTTCCATTTGCGCCCGCTCGTCCAGTGTGGCGATATTGACGGCGCGATCGGTATCCAGACGGCCATCAATCACAGCCAGTCCCAGCGTCAGACTGCCAAGAGCCGGAACGCACACGCCTAATGCAGCCAGAACCGCATCACTGCGCCCTGACAGAATCTGTTTCAGCTTTTCCAGAGAGGCTGTCGGCTGAAGAACAGGCATCAGCCCCTGTGTCACGATCAGCGAGACGCCATAGGTCCCACATAGCCAGTCCAGCCATGGCTGCCACAATTCTTCCTGCCTGACGCTCAGAGGATCAGAAGAGTTGGCCCGATAGCAGAGAAGATCATGTTCGCCATAACCGGCCAGCGTATCGACCGAATGCTGGCGGTCGGGTGTGACGCGCTCGATCATGGCGCCCGCAATGCGGGTGAGGGGCAGATCTTCCGCTGCAAAGCGTTTTTGCGGATCATCCATTCCCGCAGCCTGCCATTCGGCGGCCAGAGCTTCGGCCAGTGCATGAGAATGTACCCGCAACACCTCACGCCCCGGAAGCCGCACTGGCTTGCCGTCCAGCAGGACAGCAAAATCGCCGTCCATCGGCTCTATGGTCGCCTGCGTCCAGAAGCGCCGACGGGGCGCAGGGCCGTCAGACGGGAACTTCTTTTCGCTCATCGCAGGAGACCTTTCAGCATGTTCATGATGCCGCCTGCCTTGTTGGCCGCTGGTGGGGCGGCGGCAGGCCCTGAAGAACCTTCCCGCGCCGTGGCCAGAAGATCGGGACACTGATCACCTGTATCGCTGGAGCCGCCAATCGAAATGGCGAACCGTCCGTCAGCGCCGGGTTCAAGTCTTGGCTGTGGGGTGTCTACCGTGCCGGTCACGGCGACAGGGGACGAAGCCGACGCACCACCCACGCCGATGCGAGGGAACAGATGCAGATCAAGAGCTCCGTTAGGAAGTTTTACGGTGCCATGACCTGTCAGAGACAGCAGATCGGCTTCCAGTCCCAGTCGTCCGATCGTCGCCACACCATCGGCGAGCTGTAGATGTGCTCCAAAGCAGCGGAGAGCGAGGGTGCCCCGCATGGGAATATTACGCCCCAGAATGGCTTCGAGGGCTTTCCCGTCCACCCGGCCGCCAACCATCGACAGGCCGGCATGACCGGTCGCGGTCTGCTCCCACTCATCGAGCCCCGCGCCATCAGCCGTTACACTGCCAACCACCTGCATGGAACCGTTGACGAGAGGAGGCATACCGGTCGAGGTCTGCACCATCTGGGTGGGCAAAACAAACGGGGCAGCGGTGATCGTGAGACGCGGCACAGCTCCGGACGCGTCATATATGATGCGTCCGGACTGGGCGATGCCCTGTGTGTTGCCGGTGCCGTTTCCGTGCAGGGGATCGATAGTCAGTTTCTGGCCGCTGACCACGACATGCGCGGAGACAGCTTCCCACGCGACGGACTGCCAGCTCATTCTCCGGGCGCTGACATCCAGTATCGCGTCGGACGTCCTGAGCAGCGCTGCCGGATCAGCTTTTTCCAGCACGCCCAGAGGTGCGGAGCTGGTCATATGACCATCGACCCTGAGCCCCTGAAACCCCGGCTTTCCCGCGCCAAATGTCAGGGCCGGGAGAGCGCCATGGACGTCGAGAGAGGTCTTGCCTCCGCCCGCCACGCCATCCACCGTAATGGACGCGTCTCCCTGGCCAAGTGACAATGTCACAGGCATGGGTGAAACATCCGGCGTGCGAAGCGCCTGCGTCGTCTGGGCAAGTGTGCCGAGGGTTCCGTGCACCGTGACAGGCTGCGTATCCAGCTGACCAGTCAGGGAAACGGCGACGCGCTGATCAGTATCGTCCGCGTCAAGAGTGACAGCGCTTGTCCTCAGGCCGCTCATCAGACGATCAAGGCTGGTGGGCCCCGCACGCAGATGCAGCATCCTCAAGGAAGGGTCACGCCCGCTGCCGGTAATGCCTGCCTGCAGGGAGACCGCTGTTGCATCGGGAAGACCGGCGTTGGGGAAAACCGTTTCCAGATCACGTAACTGACCGATCGTGCCGTTGATCTGGAGATCGTAACCTGCATCGTGCAGAGGGTCGGCGACCACGCCGCCAATCTGGATCTGTCCCGCCTTACGTTTATCTGCCGACAGGGTGGCGGACAGGTTGAGAGGCCACGGCTGTCCTTCGATGGGAGGCAGCGGACCGGTCGTGCCGCTGAGAGTGAAACCACCCTTGCCGTGATGACCACGCACGTCGATTTTCGACATCGTTCCGTCAAGGCCGGTCAGGTCCACGCGATCGAGATCAGCCGCACCGGTGATATGGTTCCGCTCATCGTTCCACGCCGCCGCTCCATCGCGGAGATGCAGAGAGGCAACGGCCAGATTCCAATGCTGCTGACCACCCGAAGACGATCCGTTACCCGCGCTTGAGGAGGCTTGCGGCGTCAGAATCCAGTTGGCGATTCCGTCCGGTGTGCGTTCAAGCGTCAGATGCGGATCGGACAGGCTGACATCGTCCAGTACAACCCGATGATGGAACAGCGGCGAAATCGCCAGCCGCGCCCGCACTTCATTGGCCGTGAACATCTCGCGGTTCGGGCTGCCGGGGATATTGGACAGGCCGACGCCCTGCGCACTGATCCATGGATAGGGCAGAAGCCAGACATGCAGCGAATCAATGCGCAGCGTCCTGCCTGTCTGGTGTTCGACGGCCTCGGCAAGACGTGTCCGCATCCAGTCGGCGTCCGTGAACGCCGAGGCCAGAACCGTACCGCCCAGCAGTATGGCGATTCCGCCGACAGCGAGACCAAGCTTCGTCTTGAATTTCATGCTCATCTCCTGCGGGGAGCCGGGGTTGAGCCGGCCGTAAAGCCGAGCGCTCGGAAGGTTTCTTTCATGTGGGGCGGCAGTTCGGCGCTGACTTCCAGCCATCCGCCCGCCGGATGCGGCAGGACGAGGCTTCGTGCGTGCAGATGCAGACGATCGGTGAAGCCGTCGACATGCGCTTTGTCGCCACCATATTTCGGATCACCGAGAATGGGCGTGCCCAGTGATTCACAATGAACACGAAGCTGATGGGTGCGTCCGGTGAGAGGCGAAAGTCCCAGCCACGAGAACTTGCGCGCCGCGGAATCCAGCACTTCATAGTCAGTGCGGGCGGACTGTGCGTCTTCATCGTTACGGTCGGCGGCGATGGTGATCGAACCCGGACCTGCGCCAAGACGGGCCAGAGGCTGGTCGATCTCGCCGGACATCGGGTCAGGACGCCCGACAACGACAGCCCAGTAGGTCTTTTTCACATCGCGACCACGGAAAGCCGCCGCCAGTTTCGCGGCGACGCCCGGCGTGCGAGCGAGCAGCAGCAGGCCGGAAGTGTCACGGTCAATACGATGGACAAGGCGGGGACGCGGGTCATCACCCTCACGCAGACCGTCCAGCATCATGTCCACGTGCTGTGTGATGCCGGGACCACCCTGTGTCGCCAGACCGGACGGCTTGTTCAGCACGATGATCTGCGGGTCCGAGTAGATCACCATCTTCCGGATTTCGCTGGCCAGCTTGGGATTCAGCGTCTTCGGAACATCGCGGGCAGGCTTGGCGGCCATGGGAATGGGCGGCACGCGCACGGATTGCCCCGGAACGAGGCGCGTGCTGGCCTCAGCCCGCTTGCCGTCCACGCGGATCTGCCCCGTGCGGCAGAG